>NZ_JBSFYQ010000040.1:0-66392 GCF_053599855.1 Micromonospora sp. NPDC005161 | reverse complement strand
TGCCGAGGGCCGGGCGCGGCGGGCCGGGGGCCGGGCGCGGCGGGCCGGGGCGGGGGCCGGCACTCCCTCTGCCGCCTTTGCTCTGCTTCAACCCACGCAACAGTTTCGGGCCGTAAGTGTTGCGTCGGTTGAAGCAGAGCAAAGGGCGCGAGCTGACTACTGGCTCCTCCGCTCGCGAGCCGACGTCGCTGGCGAGCCGCGCGAGCGGACGTCGCCGCGCCCTGCCCCGCGGAGCCAGGTGGCCCGTGGCGCCAGGCGGCCCGCGGAGCCAGGTGGCAGCGGAGCGAGCCCCTCGGCCGCGTCGCTGGCCGTCGGTGCGGTGGCCGCGTTTTTCGGTAACGACGAGTTGCGAAGCGGTTGCCACGTAACGTGAAGTGCAGCCGGTCAACGGCTGACGCCAGACGTGCGCCGGGCCGCCACCGTGGCGGAGCCGCTCGGCCAACTGCCGTGAGTCCGGCGAGATTCCCGACCCGGCGGTGAGCCGGGTATGCGCGGATTCTGCCCAGTAGGCAATGCGACGGTGCGAGGCTCCGGAGAGCTCTGCGCCGCACCCGGCCTACTCAGCCGCAGGAGGTGCGGACGATGCCCATGCTCTCGTTACTCGATCCTCGGCACACGGTCGCTCCACCGGGATACAGCCGCTGGCTCATCCCGACCGCAGCGCTGGCCGTACATGTCTGCATCGGGCAGGTCTACGCGACGAGCGTCTACAAGAACTCCCTCATCGCGCACTTCGACACCAGCCAGACGGCGATCGGGGCGATCTTCAGCATCGCCATCGTCATGCTGGGTTCGTCCGCCGCTGTGGGCGGCAGGTGGGTGGAGCGCAACGGACCGCGCCGGGCGATGTTCGTCTCCGCCTGTTTCTGGGCCGCCGGGTTCCTGGTCGGTGCGCTCGGCATCGCGACCCAGCAACTGTGGCTCCTCTACCTCGGGTACGGCGTCATCGGCGGCATCGGGCTCGGCATCGGCTACATCTCGCCGGTCTCCACGCTGATCAAGTGGTTCCCGGACCGGCCCGGCCTCGCGACCGGGCTGGCAATCATGGGTTTCGGCGGCGGCGCCCTGGTCGCCGGCCCGCTCGCGCGCCAACTGCTCTCCCTGTACGACCCCGGCTACAACCCCGCCAATCCGGCTGCGGTGGCGTCCGGGCACGCCCTGGTGGCACTCTTCGTCACGTTCGCCATCGGATACTTCGTGATCATGATGTTCGGGCCGTTCAACGTCCGCGTTCCCGCGCCGGACTGGCGGCCCGCCGGGTTCGACCCCGCGCGCGTCGCCAGCAAGCCGCTGGTGACACGGGCGAGCGTGTCCGCGTCGAACGCCGTGCGCACCCGTACATTCTGGTTGCTGTGGATCGTGCTGTTCTGCAACGTCACCGCGGGCATCGGCATCCTGGAACAGGCCAGCCCGATGATCCAGGACTTCTTCCGGGAAAACGGGGTCAGCGAAGTCTCGGTGTCAGCGGCGGCCGGCTTCGTGGGAGTGCTGTCGTTGTTCAACATGGCCGGGCGGTTCGTCTGGTCGACGACGTCCGACCTCATCGGCCGCAAGCCCATCTACATGGTCTACCTCGGCGTCGGCATGGTGCTCTACGCGCTGCTCGCCGTGGCCGGCCACGCCGCGACGGCGGTCTTCGTGCTGATCGCCGCCGCGATCATCTCGTTCTACGGCGGCGGCTTCTCCACCGCCCCCGCGTACCTGCGGGACCTGTTCGGCACCTTCCAGGTCGGCGCCATCCACGGCCGGCTTCTGACCGCCTGGTCGGCGGCGGGCATCGCCGGGCCGCTGATCGTCAACGGGATCCTCGACGCGCAGGGCAAGCCCGGCACCCTCACCGCGTCGGCGTACCGGCCCGCACTGTTCACCATGGTCGGCGTCCTCGCCATCGGTTTCATCGCCAACCTGCTGGTCCGTGCCGTGCCGAAACGGTTCCACGAGCCCGACCGGGGGCCAACCTCGCCCGTGGCGCGCGCCACCGTCACCGAGCCGGTAGCCCTCGGTCCGGAGAGCCAACCCTCGGTGCCGAAGCAGGTCGGCAACCAGACCGGTCGGCTCTGGCTGTCGTGGCTGCTCGTCACGGTGCTGCTCGGGTACGGCATCGTCCAGACCGCCATCACCGCCGCGAAGTTGTTCACCGGCTGACGTCATCCGCGCCCGGGGACAGGCTCGCGGAGCGTGCCTGTCCCCGGGCGGTCGAGCGGTGGGTGGCCTGCCGGCGCAGCGCCGACGCGCCCCGGTCTCGGTTCGGCCACCGATGCGCTCAGCGAGCGCTAATCGCTAACGGCCGGCCGTCGACCCGTCCCGGCCGAGCCGCTCGCGTTGCGGCACGACCGTGTACTTCGGATCGCGCGCGGAAACCCTGCCGGCCTCGAAGACGCCGAACCGGGTGGCGACGGAGGATGCCACGAGGGCCGCGCCGGAGACCGCTGACAGGATTTTGCTGCGCCGGCTGACCAGTGCGGCGGCGGTGCCCACGGCGAGTAGCGCGCGGCCCGCCCGGACCATTCGGCCGCTGCGTCCGTGCGCATAGGGCTCGCCGGTCAGGCCCAGCCGCTCCAACCGGCGACCGCCGACAAGTTCGATGGTCGCGGCGGCCAGGGCGAGCCGCCGCAGCGGGGCGGTCTCCGCAGCCGGCGCCGCAATCAGCCCGATCCCGGACGCGGCGGCGAGCGCGCTGCCCGCGAAGACGAACGGCAATGAGGGGTACGCGTCGTGCCAGGCCGGCACGGCGGTGTCGGCGAGCAGCACCCCGGTGTACGTGGCCAGTGCCGGCGCGGTGGCCGCGGCTGCCAGGCCGGCGACGTCGCCGATGGGGGGCGCCAACCGGCGGGCGAGGCCGAGCGCACCGTGCTGCGGGAGCAGCGGCGCCAGTTCGGCGACCGCCGCCACGCCGGCCATCGGCCCGAACGCGGCGAGGATCCAGGTGCCGACCGACATCGGCGACGTCAGCTTGGCGACCCGGAGCATGTGGTGGAACCGGTCCGGCCGCCCGAGGTCGTGAACCAGCAGGTACGTGCTGGCGGCGACGCCGCCGAGGGCGGCCCAGCGGCCCACCGTGCGCAGCCCGGGTCGCCCGGTCAGTTGGGCGCCAGCGCCGATCAGCGCACTTCCGGCGGCGAGGCCGCCGGTGAACAGGTAGCCAGCGATGTCGTGTTTCCACACCGGCGGCTTGAGGACGGGCCGGCCGTAGTAGGAGCTGAAGTCGGCCGGCGGCACGGTGAGCTGCTCGCCGCCGTGGCCCCGCCCTCGACCGGGCGGCATCGTGTCCGTCATGGCCGCCCGCCCAGGAACGCGACCGTCGCGGCGGCGGTCATGACCAGTGCGGCCAGGCCGGCGCGTTTCCACATGGCCGGCAGGTCGCGGGTCGTCACGATCGGGTCCGGCGGCAGCCCGTACACCTCCGGCTCATCCAACAACAGGAAGAACGCACCATCACCACCCACCCCGTCGTTCGGATCATGCCCATACAACCGCGCCTCCGGCACACCCTGCTCATGCAAAGTCGCCACCCGCGCCGCGGCCCGCTCCCGCAACTCCTCCAAGGCCCCGTACTGAATCGACTCCGTCGGACACGCCTGCGCACACGCCGGCGTCATCCCCGCACCAAGCCGGTCATAACACAACGTGCACTTCCACGCCCGACCATCATCCTTACGCTGATCAATCACCCCGTACGGGCAAGCGGAAATGCAGTATCCACAGCCGTTGCAGATGTCCTCCTGCACCACCACCGTGCCGAACTCCGTACGGAACAACGAACCCGTCGGACACACATCCAGACACGCCGCATGCGTGCAGTGCTTGCACACATCCGACATCATCAACCACCGAAAATCCGTCCGCTGCTCCACACCCGTGCCCCGACCCGGCGGCTGCGCACCCGGCATCCCGAGGAACTCCGGCCCGCCCGACATCCGGGCCGCCGCTGCCGGTGAGCCGGGCGGCAGACCCGGGATCGTCCCGGTGTCGGTGCTGGTACGCGCGCCGACCGCCGCCGTCATCGGGCTGATCGACGGCCCGTCCGGTTCCTGCTCGAACGCCGGGGTCGCCCGGCCGGCCGAGCGGGGCTGCTCGACGAACGCGACGTGCCGCCACGAGTTCGCGGTCAAGGCGCCCGTGTTGTCGTACGACATGCCCAGCAGGTCGAGCCCGCTCTCCGGAACGAGGTTCCATTCCTTACAGGCCACCTCGCAGGCCTTGCAGCCGATGCAGACGCTGGTGTCGGTGAAGAAGCCCATCCGCGGCGGGGCATCGACGTAGCCGGCGTCCGGCGCCGGGTCGAGCGGGCCGTACAGGCTGTTGACATGGGGCATGGTCAGACCTCCGGGTCGCGGCCGCTGTCGGGGGCGTCGGTCGTGACCTGCGGTGGATAGTGCGGGCCGAGATCCCCGGACCGCCGCCGGTAGTCGACGAGGAGGTCCAACAGGTCCTGGCCTCTCGGGCGCCGACCGGGCCGGACGTCGCAGGTGCCGACCTTGCTCTCCTGGATCAGGACGTTGGGGTCGAGGCTGATCCCGAACAGGTCGTTCGCCGAGTCGCCGGTCACCAGGCCCTCGAAGCCGAAGTGGTACGGCAGCCAGAGCTGGTGGATGATGCGGCCGTCCACCCGCAGCGGCGTGAGCCGGTCGGTTACCAGCACCTTTGCCTCGATGGCGGCGCGGGTGCTGATCAGGTGGGCCCAGCCCAGGTGGTTCAGCCCGACCTCGGCGGCCAGCTCCGGGGACACCTCGACGAACATCTCCGGTTGCAGCTCGGCCAGCGGGCGGACCATGCGGCTCATCGCACCCGCGGTGTGGTGTTCGGTGAGTCGGCTGGCCGTGAACACGTACGGGAAGACCTGGCTGTGTGGCTCCGGCGGGCTCGGGTTGAGCGTGTTGATCGGGTGTGTGTAGACCTTGCGGGTCGGGTTGGCCTGCTGCCGGTAGAGCGGATTGCGCACCGGCGACTCGACCGGCTCGTAGTGCGTGGGCAACGGCCCGTCGAGTACGCCGGTGGGCGCGTACAGCCAGCCCTTGCCGTCGCTCTGGAGGACGAACGGGTCGTCGCCGGCGAGCCCCGCCACGCCCGAGGAGCCCGGGGGCGGCCGATAGGAAGGTGGTTTGGTCTTCTCGAAGTCCGGCACGTCGTAGCCGGTCCACTGGGCCTTCTCCGGGTCCCACCAGACGTACTTCTTGCGCTCGCTCCACGGCCTGCCGTCCGGGTCGGCGGACGCCCGGTTGTAGAGGATGCGCCGGTTCGCCGGCCAGGCCCAGCCCCACTCCGCGGCCACCCAGTCCTGCTCGTGGCGGGACTTGCGCCGGGCCGCCTGGTTCACCCCGTCCGCGTACACGCCCGTGTAGATCCAGCACCCACCGGCGGTGGAGCCATCGTCCTTCATCTCGGTGAACGTCGACAGCGGTCGTCCGCTGGCCACCTCGTAACCGTTGATCTCGTACAGCACCGCCTCGGCGCTCGGCTCGGCCGTCGGCCCGTGCGTGGGGTAGCGCCAGTTCAGGTCGAGCAGCGCCCGGTCGCGGGGTCGGGTCGACTTGGCCAACCGTTCCCGGATGATGCGGCCGAGGTGGTAGAAGAACCACAGCTCGGAACGGGCGTCGCCTGGCGGTTCGACGGCCTTCTCCCGCCACTGCAGCAACCGCTGCGTCTGGGTGAAGGTCCCCTCCTTCTCCACATGGGAGGCCGCGGGCAGGAAGAACACTTCGGTGCGGCACTCCTCTGGCACGATCTCGCCGGTCTCGATCTCCGGGGCGTGCTGCCAGAACGTGGCGCTCTCGATCATGAACAGATCCCGGACCACCAGCCAGTCCAGGTTCGCCATACCGAGGCGCTGCGCCCGCCCGTGCGCCGAACCGACCGCCGGGTTCTGCCCCAGCAGGAAGTACCCCTTGACCTTCCCGTCGATCATGTCCAGGACCTGCTGGTACGTGCCGTGATCGCCGGTCATCCGCGGCAGGTAGCCGTAGCAGTAGTCGTTCTCGGCGGTGGCCGCGTCCCCCCAGTACGCCTTGAGGAGGTTCACCCCGTAGGTGCGCGCGTTGCCCCAGAAGCCCTTCTGACCCGGGTGGCGGATGCTTTCCACCCACTCGTCCAGCGTCGGGTGGTCGGCGTGGTGCGGCATCGGCAGGTAACCCGGCAGCAGGTTGAACAGCGTCGGGATGTCCGTCGAGCCCTGGATGCTGGCATGCCCCCGCAGCGCCATCACCCCGCCGCCCGGGCGACCCATGTTGCCCAGGAGCAACTGAATGATCGCGCCCGTGCGGATGTACTGCACGCCCACGCTGTGCTGCGTCCAGCCCACCGAGTACACGAGCATGCCGGTGCGTTCCCGGCCCGAGTTCCGCGTCCAGGCCTGGGCCAGCTCGAGGAACTTCTCCTGGGAGATGCCGCAGACCTGCTCGACCATCTCCGGCGTGTAGCGGGCATAGTGCCGCTTGAGGATCTGGTAGACGCAGCGCGGGTGCTGCAACGTCTCGTCCCGCTCGGTCTGCCCATTCACCGGCGCGCCGTGCGACTCGTGCTCCAGCCCGGCAGCGGTTTCCCGCTGTGTCTCGGTGTCCCGTGTCGCGGCGTTCTGCCCGTACCCCTCGTACCGCCAGCTCTTCTGGTCGTAGCTGGCGTTCTCCTCCTTGAAGCCGGAGAAGAGGCCGTGCAGATCCTCGGTGTCGAGGTACTCCTCGGTCACGATGGTGGCGGCGTTGGTGTAGGAGACGACGTACTCGCGGAAGTCGAGTTCGTTCTCCAGGATGTAGCGCACCACCCCGCCCAGCAGGGCGATGTCGGTGCCCGCCCGGATCGGCAGGTACGAGTCAGCCAGCGCGCTGGTCCGGGTGAACCGGGGATCGACGTGGAAGACCTTCGCACCCCGGCGCTTGGCCTCCATCACCCACTGGAAGCCCACCGGGTGCGCCTCGGCCATGTTCGAACCCTGAATGATGATCACGTCGGAGTTGGCCAGGTCCTGCTGGAACTGGGTGGCGCCGCCACGACCGAAGCTGGTCCCCAGACCGGGGACGGTGGCGGAGTGTCAAATACGGGCCTGGTTCTCGATCTGGAGCGCCCCCATCGCGGTGAACAACTTCTTGATGAGGTAGTTCTCCTCGTTGTCCAGCGTCGCCCCACCCAGACTGGAGATCCCCAGCGTCCGGTTGAGCGGCCGGCCCTCGCCGTCGACGTCCTCCCACGTCTCGTCCCGGGCGGCCAGCACCCGATCAGCGATCATGTTCATCGCCGTGTCGAGGTCGAGATCCTCCCACTCGGTGCCGTACGGCCGGCGGTAGCGGATCGTCGTCTGGCGCAACGGGCTGGTCACCAGGCTCTTGCTGGCTGAACCCTTCGGACAGAGCCGACCCTGGGAGATCGGGCTGTCCGGGTCGCCTTCGATCTGGGTGACCTGCCCGTCCTTGACGTACACCCGCTGCGCGCAGCCGACGGCGCAGTAGGGACAGACGGACTTGGCCACCGAGTCGGCGGTGTCGGTGCGGGCGGTGAGCGACAGGGAGCGGGCGGACTTGGCCGCGGCGCCCCGGCCCAGCGGGTCGGTGCCGGTGAGCTGACGGTAGAGCGGCCAGCTTTCGACCCAGCGGCGCACTCCCATCACTGCACCTTTCCGACGAAAGCGATAAAAAGTGAACAGACTGACAATAGATGAGCGGCCGACCGGCGCGCAGGGGATCCCGCAGCTGGGTCAGGGGCGGTGGATCGGGGTCTCAAGGTCGGTGAGCGGGCGACCCGAGCCACCCCAGGCCTGAGCGATGATCTCGGCGGCGATCGCCACGGCCGTCTCCTCCGGCGTGCGCGCGCCGAGGTCCAGCCCGATCGGCGAGGAGAGCCGGGCCAGGGCGGCGTCGCTCACGCCCGCCTCGCGCAGCCGTCGCAGCCGGTCCGAGTGCGTACGGCGGCTGCCCATCGCACCGATGTAGCGGGCTGGGGTGTGCAGGGCGACCTCGAGCAGCGGCACGTCGAACTTCGGGTCGTGGGTCAGGACGCAGAGCACCGTGCGGTCGTCGACCGTCGTCGACTCCAGGTACTTGTGCGGCCACTGGACGACGAGGTCGTCGACGTCCGGGAAGCGTGTGCGAGTGGCGAACACCGGGCGGGCGTCGCAGACCGTGACGTGGTAGCCGAGGAACCCGCCGATCCGGGCCATCGCGGCGGCGAAGTCGATCGCGCCGAAAATGATCATCCGGGGTGGGGGCACGTACGACTGGACGAACACGGACACGTCGTCGAGCCGCTCCTCCCCCCGCCGGCCCAGGTGGACCATGCCCGTTGCGCCCAGGGCAAGCATGCCGGCGGCGTGGCGGGCCGCCGCGTCGTCCAGCTCGGACGCGCCGAGGCTGCCCGCGACCCGGTCGGGCCAGACCACCAGCTGCGCGTTCTCGACCGATGCCGTGGCGACCGGCCGGCCGTCCCGGACCGCCGCGAACACCTCGTCGGGCTCGGTCATCGCGACATCCGGCTGGACCAGGATCTCGATCGTGCCGCCGCAGGTCAGGCCGACGTCGAACGCGTCGTCGTCGCTGACGCCATAGGTCTGGGTGCGGGCCTTGCCGGTCTCGACCGCAGCCCGGCAGAGCTCGTAGACGGCGCCCTCGACACACCCGCCCGAGATGCTGCCCAGGACCTCGCCGCCGGCGGAGACGGCCATGGCCGCGCCGGGCTGCCGGGGCGCCGACTGCCAGGTTCGGACGACGGTCGCGACGGCGAACGGAACACCAGCGGCGCGCCAGCCGGTCATTCCGTCGACGATGTCCCTCATGGCCGCACGATCCGCGAGCGTCGGCGGCACCGTCAACGGCGACCTAAGCAACTGCTTAGGTCGCCGTTGACTTCGGCCGGCGCCGGGATGAGATTCTCCGCAACCACGGAGGTGCGACATGCAGGTGCCGGCACCGTTCGAGTACGAGCGAGCCACCAGTGTGGACCATGCCATCGGCCTGCTGGAGCGGCTGGGCAGCACCGCACGGCTGATCGCCGGAGGGCACAGCCTGCTGCCGATGATGAAGCTCCGGCTGGCCAACTTCGACTATCTCATCGACATCAACGACCTGCACCCCGAGCTCGGCTACATCGAAACGGGCCCGAACGAGGTACGGATCGGCGCGCTCACCCGACATCGGGAGCTGCTCGAGTCCGCCCAACTGGCCGCGGCGTTCCCCATCTTCGCCGACGCCGAACGGGTGATCGCGGACCCGGTGGTGCGCAACCGGGGCACGCTGGGCGGCTCGCTCTGCCAGGCCGACCCGTCCGAGGACCTCTCGGCGGTCTGCACGACCCTGGACGCGCGGTGCGTGATCCGCGGCCCGGGTGGCGCAGAACGGGTCGTGTCCATGGAGGAGTTCCACGTCGGGCCGTACGAGACAGCAGTCGGGGACGACGAGATGCTGGTCGAGGTGCGGCTGCCGGTGCGGCCCGGATGCGGCAGCGCGTACCAGAAGGTTGAGCGCCGGGCCGGCGACTGGGCTGTCGTGTCGGCCGGCGCGGCGGTGTGGCTCGACGGCGGCGCGATCGTGGACGCCCGGGTCGGGCTCGCGGCGGTCGGCCCGAACACGACGGGCATCCCGGAGATCTCGGCGGCGCTGCGTGGGCGGGAGCCCTCCGAGAGCCTGTACGAGCAGGCCGGAGCGATCGCCGCGGCCAGCTGCGAGCCGGCGACCGACCAGCGCGGCAGCGCCGACTACAAGCGGCATCTGGCCGCCGAGCTGACCAGACGGACCCTGCGCCGGGCCGTCGAACGGGCGAGGAGTTGAGCATGCAGGTCACGATGACCGTCAACGACGTCGAGGTCACCCGGGAGATCGAGGCCCGGCTGCTGCTGGTGCACTTCCTGCGGGACGTGCTGGGCCTGACCGGCACGCACTGGGGCTGCGACACCAGCAACTGCGGCACCTGCGTGGTCTGGTTGGACGGCGAGCCGGTGAAGTCGTGCACGGTGCTCGCCGCGATGGCCGGCGGCCACCAGGTGCGTACCGTCGAGGGCCTCGCCAAGGGCGCCCAGCTCGACCCGGTCCAAGAGGGTTTCATGCAGTGCCACGGCCTGCAGTGCGGCTTCTGCACGCCGGGGATGATGATGACCGCCCGAGCGCTGCTCGACCGCAACCCCGACCCGAGCGAGTCGGAGATCCGGGAGGCGATCTCGGGTCAGATCTGCCGGTGCACGGGTTACGCGACCATCGTCCGCTCGGTCCGCTGGGCCGCCGTGGCCGAGGCGCAGGCCGCCGCCCAGGTCGCCGAGACCACCGAATCGAGTGCGGCCGGCGAGATCGCCGACGCCGGCCAGACCGCGGAGGCCGCCGCATGACCACCGTGCACGAGCGCGTGGACACGTTCCACGACAACGACCAGAAACCCGTCGGGTACGGCCGGATGCTGCGCAAGGAGGACCCCCGGTTCCTCCGCGGTCGCGGCCGGTACGTCGACGACGTCCAACTGCCCGGCATGCTGCACCTGGCCATCCTCCGGTCGCCGGTGGCGCACGCCCGGATCGTCAGCATCGACACGAGCGCCGCCGAGGCGTCGCCCGGGGTGAAGGCGGTGGTGACCGGGGCGATGCTGGCGCAGCAGGGCCTGGCCTGGATGCCGACCCTCTCCAACGACGTGCAGGCCGTGCTCGCCACCGACAAGGTGCGCTTCCAGGGCCAGGAGGTCGCGTTCGTCGTCGCCGAGGACCGCTACGCGGCGCGCGACGCTCTGGAGTTGATCGACGTCGAGTACGACGTCCTCGACCCGGTGATCGACGCCCGCCGGGCGTTGGAGCCGGACGCCCCGCTGATCCGCGACGACCTGGAAGGCAAGACGAACAACCACTGCTTCGACTGGGAGACCGGCGACGCGGCGGCCACCGAGGCGGTGTTCGCACGCGCGGACGTCGTGGTCAGCCAGGATCTCGTCTACCCCCGGGTGCACCCGGCGCCGATGGAGACGTGTGGGGCGGTCGCCGACTTCGACGCCGTCGAGGGCAAGCTGCGGCTCTGGTCCACCACCCAGGCGCCGCACGCGCACCGCACCCTCTACGCCATCGTCGCGGGCCTGCCCGAACACAAGATCCAGGTGATCGCGCCGGACATCGGCGGCGGATTCGGCAACAAGGTGCCCATCTACCCCGGGTACGTCTGCGCGATCGTCGCCTCGATCGTCACGGGCAAACCGGTGAAGTGGATGGAGGACCGGTCGGAGAACCTGATCAGCACCGGCTTCGCCCGCGACTACATCATGCGCGGTGAGATCGCGGCGACCAGGGACGGCCGGATCCTCGGCATCCGCACCAACGTGCTGGCCGACCACGGCGCGTTCAACGGCACCGCCGCGCCGGTGAAATACCCGGCCGGCTTCTTCGGGGTCTTCACCGGCAGCTACGACATCGAGGCCGCCTACTGCAGCATGACGGCGGTCTACACCAACAAGGCGCCCGGCGGTGTCGCGTACGCCTGCTCGTTCCGGATCACCGAGGCGGTCTACCTGGTCGAGCGGATCGTCGACTGTCTCGCCGACGAACTGGGCATGGACCCGGCCGAGCTGCGGCTGAAGAACTTCATCCGGCCGGAGCAGTTCCCGTACACGACGAAGACCGGCTGGGTGTACGACTCCGGCAACTACGAGCCGACCATGCGGCTCGCGATGGACATGGCCGGCTACGCCGAGCTGCGCCGTGAGCAGGAGGAGAAGCGGGCCCGGGGCGAGCTGATGGGCATCGGCATCGCGTTCTTCACCGAGGCGGTCGGCGCCGGCCCCCGCAAGAACATGGACATTCTCGGGCTGGGCATGGCCGACGGCTGCGAGCTGCGCGTCCACCCGACCGGCAAGGCCGTGGTGCGCCTGAGCGTGCAGTCCCAGGGCCAGGGGCACGAGACCACGTTCGCGCAGATCGTCGCCGAGGAGATCGGGATCCCGCCTGCCGACATCGAGGTGCTGCATGGCGACACCGACAACACGCCGTTCGGCCTCGGCACGTACGGCTCCCGTTCGACGCCCGTGTCCGGCGCGGCGGCCGCCCTGGTGGCGCGCAAGGTCCGCGACAAGGCCCGGATCATCGCCTCGGGCATGCTCGAGGTCTCGGTGGCGGACCTGGAGTGGGAGAAGGGCGCGTTCCACGTCAAGGGTGACCCGGGCACATCCGTCACGATTCAGGACATCGCCATGCGCGCGCACGGCGCGGGTGACCTGCCCGAGGGCATCGAGGGCGGGCTGGAGGCGCAGATCTGCTACAACCCGTCGAACCTGACGTACCCGCACGGCGCGTACATCTGCGTGGTGGACATCGATCCCGGCACTGCGCAGGTAAAGGTGCGGCGGTTCATCGCGGTGGACGACTGTGGCACCCGGATCAACCCGATGATCATCGAGGGGCAGGTGCACGGCGGGCTGACCGACGGGGTCGGCATGGCGCTGATGGAGATGATCGCGTTCGACGAGGACGGCAACTGCCTCGGCGCGTCGCTGATGGACTACCTGATCCCGACGTCACTGGAGGTGCCCGACTGGGAGACCGGCTTCACCGTCACCCCGTCGCCGCACCACCCGATCGGCGCGAAGGGCGTCGGCGAGTCGGCGACGGTCGGTTCTCCCCCGGCGATCGTCAACGCGGTCGTGGACGCCCTCAAGCCCTTCGGCGTACGGCACGCCGACATGCCGCTGACGCCGTCTCGGGTCTGGGACGCGATGCGCGGCCAGGCCCGGCCGCCGGTCTGAGGGGCTGGGATGACCACGATCGCGGACCGCGCCCGGGAGCTGACCACCTCCCGCGAGCCGTTCGTGCACGCCACCGTGGTCCGCGCGCAGGAGCCGACGTCGGCCCGGCCGGGAGACGCCGCGGTGATCCGGGCGGACGGCTCGATCGAGGGCTTCGTGGGCGGGGTGTGCGCCGAGAGTTCGGTGCGGGCCGCCGCGCTCGACGCCCTGCGCGACGGCGACGCCCTGCTGCTGCGGGTGCTGCCGGACGGCGCGGCCCCGTTCCCCGAGGCGCCGGGAGCGCGGGTGGTGGTAAACCCGTGCCACTCCGGTGGCGCCGTCGAGATCTTCCTTCGGCCGATGCTGCCGGCCCCAACGCTGCGGGTGGTCGGTGACACGCCGATCGCCGCCGCGGTGGCGACGTTGGCGGCGTTCCTGGACTTCGACGTCGTCACGTCCGACGACCACGCCGGCTGCACCGCCGTCGTGGTTGCCGGGCTGGGCAGGGGCGAGCAGGACGCGATCCGGGCCGCGCTGGACGCCGGCGTGGGGTTCGTCGCGCTGGTCGCCAGCCACACACGCGGCGAGGTCGTGCTCGACGAGCTGGGGTTGACCGACGCCGAGCGGGCCCGCGTCCACTCGCCGGCCGGGCTGGACATCGGCGCGCGTACGCCGCCGGAGATCGCGCTGGCCATCATGTCCGAGGTGGTCCGGGCGATCCGGGTGCAGGGGCTGAGCCCGTCCTCCGGTACGCCGACGGCGAGGCCACAGCAGGCCGTCGACCCGGTGTGCGGGATGACCGTGCTGGTCGGGCCGGAAACGCCGTACGCGCGGGTCGACGGGCAGGACGTCTGGTTCTGCTGCCCCGGCTGCCTCGCGCGTTACACGGCGGCGTAGCCCGTGTTCACGACCGGCCTGGTGCTCGCCGCCGGGGCGTCGGTCCGCCTGGGCGAGGCGAAGCAACTGCTCCCGTACCGGGGGCGGACGCTGCTCGACGCGACCCTTGACCTGGCCCGCTCGTGCGGCTTCGACCAACTGCTCGTGACCCTCGGCGGCGCGGCGAGCGGGATCCGCGACCGGGTGGACCTCACCGGGTGCCAGGTCGTCGAGAACCCGGCGTTCGGCAGCGGCTGCGGGTCGTCGGTCAGCACGGCCGCCCGCGCGGTGGACCCGCGCGCCGACGCGCTCGTGCTGCTCCTCGGCGACCAGCCCGGGGTACGCGCCGCCGACGTCCGTCGGGTCGCCGCGGCGGCCACCCCGCTGGCCGTGTGCCGGTACGCCGACGGGCTGGGCCATCCGTTCCGCTTCGGCCGCGAGGTCCTTCCCGAGCTGTACGACCTGCACGGCGACCGGGCCGTGTGGAAACTGCTGCACTCCGGTCGCCACCCGGTGACCGAGGTGCCCGTCGACGGGCCGGTGCCGATCGACGTGGACACCCGCGCGGACTACGAGCGGCTGCTGGCGGGAGAGCCGTGAAGGACGCGCTGACCGTCCGGCACCGCCTCGACGCCGTCGACTACCTGGTCGACGACGGCATGGCGATGGCCCTGTTCCTGGCGTTGCGGCTCGGCCGGCCGCTGCTGCTGGAGGGCGAACCCGGTGTCGGCAAGACCGCCGCCGCGAAGGCGCTGGCCCGGGCGCTGGAGACACCACTGATCCGGCTGCAGTGCTACGAGGGGCTGACCGCCGGCGAGGCGCTCTACGAGTGGAACTACCAGCGGCAACTGCTGGCGATCCGGCTCGCCGAGGCGCAGCACGCCCGGCTCACCGACGCGGACCTGTTCAGCGCCGAGTTCCTCCAGGAACGGCCGATCCTGCGGGCCGTACGCCATCAGGGACCGGTCCCGCCGGTCCTGCTGATCGACGAGATCGATCGCGCCGACGACGAGTTCGAGGCGCTGCTGTTCGAGTTCCTCGGCGAGGCCGGGGTGACGATCCCCGAACTCGGCACGTTCACCGCTCGCACGCCGCCCGTCGTGGTGCTCACCTCCAACCGCAGCCGGGAACTGCACGACGCGCTGCGTCGCCGCTGCCTGTACCACTGGATCGACTTCCCCGAACCGGACCGGGCCGTGGAGATCGTCCGCCGGGCCGTGCCGGGCGCGACCGAACCGCTGATCCGTACGGCGGTGCAGTTCATCGGCGACGTGCGGGGCCTGGGGTTGGAGAAGGCGCCGGGGATGGCGGAGACCATCGACTGGGTGTCCGCGCTGTCCGTGCTGGGCGCCGCCGACCTGGCCACCGCCGAGGTTTCCCGGACCATCGGCGCCGTCGCCAAGACCGCTGACGACCGTGCCGTCGTCGCCGCCGCGCTCGGCACCCACCAGGAGAGTCAGGTATGAAGATCACCAATGAGTTCGCGGTCGCCGTTCCAATCGAGCGGGCCTGGGCCGTGCTCACCGACCTCGAAGGGATCGCGCCGTGCCTGCCGGGCGCCCAACTGACCGGCGTCGACGGTGACGTCTACCGCGGCAGGGTGAAGGTCAAGGTCGGGCCGGTCGTCTCGGAGTTCGCGGGCACCGCGCGGTTCGTCGAGAAGGACGAGGCGGCGTACCGCGGGGTGATCGACGCGAAGGGCCGCGACGCCCGGTCGACGGGGAACGCCTCCGCTCTGGTCACCGCCCACCTCCGGCCGGAGGGCGACCGGACGCTGGTCAGCGTGGACACCGACCTGAAGATCTCGGGGAAGCTGGCCCAGTTCGGCAGCGGCATGATCAAGGAGGTGTCCGGCAAGCTACTGGCCCAGTTCGTCAGCAACCTGGAAGCCAAGCTGGCGGCCCAGGAGACGCCGTCGGCCGCCGACGGCGCAGCGACCGTGCCGGCACCCCGACCCGAGTCCGAGCCCGCCACGTCGACCGCGCAGCCCGAACCCGGCCCCCTCCCGGCCGCGTCCGCCGCAGCGGTCGCGGCCACACCCGTCACCGCCGCCGTCGCGCCCTCGCCGGTCGAGCCATCGCCGGTCGAGCCGCCACCGCTGGAGCCGTCGGCTGCCGAGCCTTCGACCCGCACCCTGCGCGCCACGCCGGCCGCCGAGCCGGAAGCGCTCGACCTGCTCAGCATCGCTGGCGGTTCGATCACCAAGCGGCTCGTACCGGTGCTCGTCGGTCTCGTCGCGGTCGGCGCGGTGATCGCCTGGCTGGTCGCGCGCCGGTGAGTCCGGCCCTGCTGCGCGGGATCGACCGGGCCGCGTTCGCGGTGGCGTTCGCCGGCCGGCTGCGGCACGCCGGCGTCCCCGCCGGGCTCACCGACATCGACGACTTCGTCCGGGCGCTCGACGCCAGCCCACCCGACTCGATGTCCACGCTCTACTGGACCGCCCGAATCAGCCTGGTCCGGCGGCACGCCGACCTCAGCGCGTTCGACAGCGTCTTCGCAGCCGTCTTCGCGGACTCGCCACCGCTGCCACCACCGAACCGATCCGCCACGCCGGCGGGCGACCGCGACGACGTACACGTGCCGGTGCCCACCGGCACTGCCGACGATGGTCCGGGCGGCGGACTGCCCTGGGCGACGTTGCCGCCGGCCGTCGCCCAGGCGCCGGAGTCCGACACCGCGCTGCGGCTGCCCGAGCGACGCCCCAGCGCCCTCGCCGGGCTCGCCGACCGGCCGTTCGACGAACTCGACGCCGCACAGGTCACGCAGCTCGGCGACGCCCTCCGCGCGGCCGTCGACGGCTGGCCGACCCGCCGCGCCCGGCGGCACGCCGTCAGCCCGACCGGACGGCGGATCGCGCTGCGGCCCACGATCACCCGGGCCCGCCGCACCGGGTGGGAACCCGTCGAGGTCGTCCGCGAGCGGCCGGTACGGCGACCACGCCGGATCGTGCTGCTCTGCGACGTCAGCGAGTCGATGCGGGCGCAGGCGACCGCGTACCTGCACCTGATGCGGGCGTTCGCGGTCGTCGCCGAGGCGGAGACGTTCGCGTTCGCGACGACGCTGACCCGGCTCACGGTGGTGCTGCGACACACCTCGGCCGCCGAGGCGGTCGCGCGAGCCAGCGCGGCCGTGACCGACCGGTACGGCGGCACCCGGATCGCCACGAACCTGCGCGCCCTGCTCAGCTCCCGGCACGCGGACGCCGTCCGCGGGGCCGTGCTGGTGATCGGCTCGGATGGCTGGGACAGCGACCCGCCCGACGAGCTCGCCGCCGTGATGGCCCGACTGCGCCGCCGCGCGTACCGGATCGTCTGGTTGAATCCCCGCGCCGGCGCCCCCGGCTTCGCTCCCCGGGCCGGCGGCATGGCCGCCGCGCTCCCCTACTGCGACCGGCTGCTGCCGGCCGGCACGTTCGGGGACCTGCTGCTCGCCGCCCGTCAGCTCCAGAGCGTCACGTGCACCGACGGCTTGAAGTGACCGATGCTGACGCCCGCGCCGCGCATCATCGCCTGAATCGCCCGAGGAGTCGACGAGAACCGCGACAGCTCGGCGGCCGCCGACAGGGGGCCCGGACTGGCGAGCACCTGCGAATGCCACACCGCCTCGACGGTCGCGTGCGGCCCCACCACCTGCTGGAGCTGGCCCTCGCGCACGTCCGGCGCGACGGTGAACGAGAGCGCCGGCGAGACGCCCCTGCCCCGCTTGGCCTCCCCCAGTGCCGCCGCGTGGCTCTGGAAGATCTGCTGCCGGTCGTCGGGCACGGCCAGCCGGCGCAGCATCATGGGGACCGCGCCCAGGTTGGCCGCCGCCGACGGGCCGAGCAGCCAGGTCTGCTCCCGCAACTGCCCCGGGGACGCCGGCACACCGGCCAGCGGATGATCCGGGCCGACCACGAGCACGAGCCGGTAGTTCATCATCGGCCGGCAGACGATCGCCCCGTCAACGACCGGCGGCTGCGGCCCGACCGCGATGTCCGCGGCCCGGGTCAGCAACAGCGACTCGAACGAGCCCGGGTTGCGCACGCTCAGCTCCACATCGAGGTCGGCGGCCCGCTTCGCGAACAGCTCGATCAGCCCCGGCGCGGCGAACTCGGCGAACAGGCTGGACGCGGCCACCCGCAGCAACCGTCGACCGCGTTTCGCGGCGCTCACCTCAAGCATCGTCCGATCCTGCAGACCCAACAGCTCCGCCGCCCGACTGGCCAGCCGGAGCCCACCCGGGGTGAACGCGAGCCCCGCCGCCGTCTTGCTGAACAGCTTGTCCCCGAACTCCCTGCGCAACTGTGCGACGTGGAGCGACACGGCCGACTCGGACACCTCAAGCTCGGCGGCGGCCTGCTTGACGGACCCCAACCGGACCACGGCGACGTACGCGCGCAGCTGCGTCGGGGTCATCGGCGCCCCACCTCCCCGCCCGATCGCGTGGTTCGGCTCTCCGTCGAGACGAACCACGATCATCCCCCGCCGATGCACCTCGCCACCAGCTCCAGTTCACTTGGCCGCAGCCACGCCCGTGCCGGAGATGCATCAAACGAGACGCTGGATGCGCACCTTCGGCCGCTCGTTTCTCCGGTGGGCGTGCTTGTGCTGGCGGACCTGCTCGTTCCAGACCTCCTGGTCGTAGTCCGGGTCGGGCGGGATCCACTTGTGCGACCCGTCGCTCTAGTGGAACTTCTCATCGCCTGCCCGCAGGATGCTCACCGCACCCATCCAAGAAACCGCCGGTGCAGCGCGCCGGCCGGTACCCAGGTCAGGTCCGCCGACGCGCGGACCAGTTGAGCACCCAGGTAGAGGGCAAGCGACACCGGCGCCTCCTCGAACTCCGCGCTCAGCTCCCGCCGTCGGATCCGGCACGGCCACGGCGCGTCGCACCCGCCACAGCTCCAGATCGGCAACACCGGGCCGTGCCTGGTCACCGCGAGCCTCCGAGCAGCGACGCTGTGAGCGACCGCGCCTGCCGCCTGATCGCCCACTCCACCTGCCAGAACGGGGACGGAGCCAACAGCGAGCACCACGTCCGGCATCTCGTGCACATCCCGTCGAGCCCGCGAAGATGCACGCTCTTGATGCGCTGTACCCGGTCGTCGTTCACTGCTCCTCCTCTCCCGGCCAATGCCCCCGCCTGATCGGGATCCGGTGCCGGACTCGGCAGGGAAGGTCTCCGCCGCACCGGCAGACCCAGCGCCACTTACGCCACGACCACCCGGGCCGGTGCCGCCGTGCCAGGGTCATCGCGACTGCGATCAGGTACTGGTCGTAGGAGACTCGTCGCCACGGCGGTGAGCTGTCCCCCATCGCTGTCTCCCTTCGGCGGGCAGCACGACATGGCCGACACCCTCGGACGGGACCGGTTATGGAACGTTCGGTAACTACGACGCTACGATCACGACGGCGGCCGTTGAACTCACCACCAGTACGAGTGACTAGGCCAGACCCTGCTCACCGACGGTCGGTCGGAGGCAGAACGTCGACCACCGGTCAACGTAGGGGTGTCGGATGGCAAGTCAGGGGCGCTCGCGCTGTCATCGAGGTGGCGTGACCGGGTACCTGCTGAAACTGCTCCGTGAGTCCATCCCGCTGACTCAGGAGCAACTTGCGATCGAGCTGGGCGTAGACCGGGCCACGGTCCAGAGTTGGGAATCGGGACGCCGGCCCTTCACTGCGGTCGCATTCGGCCAAGCGATCGCTACCCGACAGAAGCTGGCGATGCTCGGCGCGAATGCCCTTCTGCTGGCCGCTCTCGACGACGCCGCAGAGGCGGACGTCACCCTCGCTGCGGTACTCGGCGCAAAGGTCGAACGGACCGATGTCACCGAGCAGCCGTTGGGCTGTTCAGTGCTCACCCATCGTCTGACCGACCTGATCCTCTGGGCCGTCCTCGGACAACCACCCACGTTTCTGAAAAGCCTCGCGATCTACGGCCCCCGCCGCGGACCCGTGTCCTCCGGCCCGCTGCTACTCGCCGACGAGCGGGCCGCGTTCTTCACACAACTCCACGTGCTCGCAGACCGCGCTGCCAGTCGACGGATCCCGGACGTCCTTCTGCACCGGCAAGCCTGCTTCCTCGCCGGCACGGACCCCACCGGAGCATCCGCCCAATGGCTTGCACAGAACAGTGTCAGAAGCACCCATCGCGCAGCCGTCTTCCACACCTGGTCGCCGCTGTGGACCGACGCTCGCTCCGTAGCGACCTCCCTCACCAACCAGGGCGACCCGGAACCGCTCCGAGACTTCATCGCACGCGCCCACCCGGACGACGCCTGCGACCGGGCCGCTCTCAACTACTCGGCCTACTGGGTCGGCGAAATCCCATACCGCCAGTGCGACGACTCCTTCATGCCCGCCGCCCACTCCGACTGGCGGGGCTCCCGCCTCCTCCGACACCTGGTCGAACGCCTCGACGGAGGGCATCCCTTCGTGGACCTCAACATCCACAACACGTGGGCCCTACTCACCGCACGACGCGGCCTCGCCCTCGACGACCCAACCATCGGAAACGCACTCGCCGACCGTAGCGCCAGTCTTCTCGACGGTGACGCGGTCTCAGAGCAGTCCCGGAGGGAACTGGCGTCTATCGTCTACAGCCTGCGCACCGACGGACTCACCGGCACAGGGACGGGCAGATGACTGACGACCACGACGCCGCAGGCGCGATGAGCTTCATCTTCGAAGCGGGCGTCCTCAAACGCGCCGCACGCACCGGATGGTGGTTCGCCGGCGTCAAGGACCCCGAGTCGATCGCCGACCACTCGTTCCGGACCGCTCTGATCGGGATCATGCTCGCTGCCATGGAAGGCGCCGACCCCGCCCGGGTGTCGATGATGTGCGTCCTGCATGACACCCAGGAGTCCCGGATCACCGACATCCCGCATATCGCCAAGCGCTACCTCACCGCCGTACCCAACACCGCCGTGACCGCCGACCAAGTCGCCGCCTGCCCACCAGCCGTCGCCGACGCCATCACCACTGCCGTCACCGAGTACGAGGCCGGCGAGAGCTTGGAAGCCGTCATAGCCCGCGACGCCGACAAACTGGAATGCCTCATGCAAGCCGTCGAGTACCGCCACCAAGGCATCGACAACGTCCAGCGCTGGATCGACAGTTCACGAGCGGCCCTCAAGACCGCCTCCGCGCACCGCCTCGCCGACGCCGCCCTCGCGGGACAGCCACTCGCCTGGCTCACCCCGCCGCCGTCGACAACTTAGGACAATCGGCCGTACAGAATCGGCTTGCCTGCTCCGGGATGCTTGCCTACCGTCGTGGGGCACCTCCCGGTGCGCAGGCAACGGCTACTTCCTCTCAAAGGGGAGACGTGGGTTCGAATCCCACCGCCACTTTGGGTGGCGTCGACCAGCGGCCCAGGTCACCTTGGCCCGCAAGGGCCGGTCGCCGTCGCCGCTCCGATCTCGGGAGGTGCGCTCACGCCGCACGCCCGGTGCGACGGACACGGCTACTTCTGGTGAAGGCCCTGCAAGGGCCTCGCGGTTCGAACCCGCAAACGCCGTGTCCACTTATGATCTCGGGCGTGTGGCGTGACCACATCCCATCGCCCTAAAGATCGCAAACTCCGTTGCCCGGCCAGCGCCGCCGCCGCTACGGTCGTGACCGCACTTCCCGGTGCATAGGCGACGGTTACATCTGGAGGGGTTCACGCCCCGGCGAAGGACCGCCCGTCGTCGACCTCGATCTCGGGGAGCGCGCGACCACGCCACACACCCGGTGCGCAGGCAACGGTTACTTCAGGGTTCCGCAGATGAGGGTTCAAGTCCCTCGCCGCCTTCGGGTGGATGGTTCAACGGACAGAACGGCGGACTAGTCCGTGGCCGATTCTGATCTCGGGTGTGCGGTGTGGTCGCGCCTTCCCGGCCGACCGACGTGGGGGACGTCATGGCCAAGTTCAACATCAAGCTGCGCAAGAGCCGAAACCAGCCGACGACCGCCGAGGGCGCGCGGGGCTTCACCCGTGAGCCGCGCACCGAGCTGTTCCTGCTCGGTGTGTCGAACATGGTCGGCGAGGACACGTTCTACGAGGGCGCCACGGACCGGGACGCTCGCTTCCGGGACCTGGTCGCCGCCGTGGCCGTCGCCGATCCCGACTGGTTCTCCCGTTTCGTGCCGTGGCTCCGGTCCGGCGCGATGATGCGCTCGGCGTCCGTGGTGGCGGCTCTGGAGGGCGCTCGCGCCCAGGTTGCCGCAGAGATTCCGGGTTCGCGGGCGGTCGTGGACGCCGCGTTGCAGCGTGCGGACGAGCCGGGAGAGGCTCTGGCGTACTGGCTGGCTCGCCATGGCCGGGCTCTGCCGAAGCCGGTGAAGCGGGGCATCGCCGACGCGGCGGTCCGGCTGTACACCGAGCGGAGTCTGCTCAAGTACGACTCCGTCGGGAGCCAGGTGCGCTTCGGTGACGTCATCGACCTGACACCCCACCGCGAAGGACGAGCGGCAGGGTGACCTGTTCCGGCACGCGCTGGATCGACGTCACCGGCGTAACAACCCGCTGCCGGCGTCGCTGCGGATGCTGGCGGCGCGGGACGCGCTCATGGCGTTGCCGGTCGAGCAGCGCCGGGAGGTCACCGATCCGGCGGTGCTGGGCGCGGCCGGTATGACGTGGGAGGCCCTGGCCGGCTGGCGACAGGGCGCGATGGACGCCGCGGCGTGGGAGTCCATCATCCCGACCATGGGCTACCTGGCGTTGCTTCGCAACCTGCGCAACTTCGACCAGGCCGGAGTCGGCGACGCCGTCGCGGAGACGGTGGCGGCCAAGCTCTCCGACCCGGGCGAGGTCGCCAGCTCGCGGGTGCTGCCGATGCGTTTCCTGTCGGCGTACAACGCGGCACCGAGCCTGCGGTGGGCGTACCCGCTGGAGAAGGCGTTGCAGCACGCCCTGGTGAACGTGCCGGCTCTGGACGGGCGGACCCTGATCCTCATCGACACGTCCGGTTCGATGCAGAGTTCGTTCAGCAAGGACGGCGCGCTGCGCTGCTGGGACGCCGCCACGGTGTTCGGCCTCGCGCTGGCCGCCCGGGCGCGGGCGGCGACGGTGGTGTCGTTCTCCAATGCCAGCCGGGTGTTCCCGGTGGTGGCGGGCGAGTCGGTACTGGCGGCGGTGCGCCGGTTCAAGGACGGCGGCTACTTCTACGGCATGGGAACGGACACCGCGAAGGCGGTACGCGGGCACTACGGCGGGCACGACCGGGTGGTCATCCTCACCGACGAGCAGGCCCACTGGCACGGTGCGGCGGACGTCACCGCGGCGGTGCCCGCAGCGGTGCCGGTGTACACCTGGAACCTGGCTGGTTACCGGGTCGGACACACGCCGACCGTTGGCAACCGACACACGTTCGGCGGTCTGTCCGACGCCGCGTTCGCGATGATCCCGCTCATCGAGGCCGGCTCCCGCGACCGGTGGCCCTTCTGATCCCCGCTGCGGGGCTGGAACTGCCCCGCAGCGGGATCGACCGCCGCTCGCCCCGTCGACCGTTCAGCGGCGGGATCGGCCTCGACGCACCGCCCAGATTCCAGCGACGATTGCCGCCGCCGTCGGCAGGAGGCAGCAGAGGGTCAGGATGGACAGGTGCCACGGCTTGATCGCTCCCACGGCTGTGAGAGTAGGCATCGTTGACCACCAGCGCTGCCCGGCAGGGCCGAGCATGCTGTCGTCGGAGCCGGCAGGCCGCGAGCGGGGCTGCTCAGATGGTGTGCACCAGCCGGAAGCGCTGGGTCACCACCAGGGTGTCGTCGTCGACCGTGAAGCCGGGATCGCCGAACTCCTCGCGCACCTCCGCGCTGTGCCAGAACGTCTCGTGCCCCGCTCGCCACTGCGCCACCGACTCGTCTCCCTCGCCCTCGTCCAGGGCGTGTTGCAGGTCGACGTCGGCGAGCCGGAACACCCGCACCTCGGTCAGCTCGATCACCGCGACCCGTCGGTCCTCGGAGTCCACCACCGCGGATCGCCGCCCAACCTCGGGCAACGGCTCATTCGCGCGCTCGTACCCGACCAACAGGGCCGACGTCGAGGTCTTCGCGCCGGACAGGATCGCGGCCACCAGCTTGTCTCTCAGCGGCCCTGGGAACGCGAACTCGGCACGCGGCAGATCATCGACGACGTCCATGCGGGGAGGGTACGCGGAACAACGAGCCGCGAGTGACTCTCGCTTCATGCACACGCGCACGGTGGCGCTCACCTACGATCTAGCCCCATGCGTCGAGTCGCGCCGATACTGGCATTCGTGCTTCTGCTGGCTCTGACCGCCTGCACCTCGGAGCCGGAGGAGACCGGACGCAGCACGTTGGCCGTCTTCCTGGACAACGACGTGACGGCAGCGAAGAAGGATGCTGTGGAGCAGCGTCTACGGTCGATGCCCAGTGTCGAGGACGTCGCCCTCGAAACCCGCGAGCAGGCGTACGAGAGCTTGAAGGAGTCGCTGAAGGACAGCCCGGACCTGCTGGCGGATCTGAGGCCGGAGATTTTGCCGGAGTCGTTCCGCGCCACCGTCACCGATGCCTCGCTCGCCGAGGCGGTCGAACTGGTGATGGCCGAGGTTGACGGCGTCGAGGACGTGGCGCTCAGGATCGCAGAGACCGACCCTCTTCCGTCGCACATCGGGGTCATCGTCCGGCTCGAGTCGGGGGTGACCGGCGAGCAACGAGCCGCCGTGGAGAAAGCCGTCCGGGCGCTGCCGCACGCGGAGTCGGTTGCGTTCGAGGACCGCGACGCCGCGTACGAGCGCCTGCGCAAGCAGTGCCGGGGCAAGGATGAGTTGGCCGCGCAGCTCGACCCACAGATGACGCGCGCGTCGTTACGCTTCCGGGCGCCCCTGGAACCGAAGGGACCGGGGCTGTCCGAGCTTCTGAAGCTCGACGGGGTCGACGTTGTGCGGCTGGTCCCGGTGACGATGGTGTAGGTGCGTTCTTCCCGCCGAATCGGGCCGGCCCTGCCGATCCTGTCGAGGGCTACCGCTGCCAGGTGTCGATGGTCTGGACGCTGTCGCGCACGACCCGGTTCATGATGGCGGAGTTGCCACTGGTGCCTTCCCAGCCCTGATCGTTGAGCACGGTCACGGTGCCGTCGACGCGTGCCACGGCGATCTGGCTGGACGCGGTGCCGCCGGTGCGTTCTCCGTTCATGCTCGTCTCGGCCCACGTTCTGGTCACCAGCAACGCCTCGTCTCCGACGCCGGGCAGAGCTCGCCCCTCGACGTCGACGGCGTTTCCGGCCTCCTTGTAGGAGGGACAGGCCTGCACGGCACTGCGGAGCCGTCGCATGTAGTCCGCGGCGCCGTGGCCATCGAAGGTGAAGATCGTTTGATGGATCATGCCTTGCGGCACGTTGCTGGCTGGTTCGTCGGGCGTCTTGTAGGTGACGGTCATCGAGGCGCTCGCGGTGACCTGTCGGCCTCCGGTGCCGAACTCGTTGCCGCACATCGTCGGCAGGGCGTCCGCGACGGGCGTCGCCCGTCGGGGGGACTTGCGCAGTTCGGGTGGCAGTTCGACGAAGGCCGACGTCGGGATCGTCACCCGGGTGCTTGCGCTCGGAGATGGTTGGTCGACCTGGTTCGTCGGTGCCGACGCGGTCGTCGGCGGTGCGGTCGACGAAGCCGGGCCGGGCTGGTCCTCGCGAACGGTGCAGGCGGTGGTGAGCGCGACGGCGCCGAGTATCGGCAGGGTCAGCGCGAGCATCCTTCGTGCTCGGGCGGTCGCCAGCGGTGTGTAGTGGCTCATTTTTCACCTCGTCGTCTCTGCTCGGGCATTCCCCGTGGTGAAGCCATCTTCAGGGGCAGCGCCCGACATGCCCGTTGTGCCACGCTGTTGCGGTGACCACCTACTCGCGTGGGGCTGGGCGCGTCGCCGTGGCCGCGCTCGTCGCGATGCTCGGCTCCTGCGGAACAGGCCAGCGAGACGCTGGTGCCGTGCCGGCGCACGACGCGACCGCCACGGCCGGGCCAACCGCCAGCGACGCACGGCAGGACGCGAAGGACGCGCGCATCACCGTCAAGGCTTCCTACAAGGGGGCGGGGCAGAGGTTTCACAACGTCGGCCCGGACACCGTTCACGTTCTCAGCACCACAGGCAGCGCAGGGATCTGCCTCGACCGGCCGGGTCGAGTGACCATCAACGAGGTCGAGGCCGAGTCGTCCAAGGGCGAAATCCGGGTTGAAGCCTTCGCGCTCTCACCGTTGCGCAGTTCCGTCGACCGCAGTGCCACTCCTCTGTCTGGCGGTCCGGTTGTCCTCGACAGAGCCGCAGCTTGCGTCGCTGACGACCCGCAGGTCAGGAACGACCCCGAGGCCATGGCCGGGCTGTCGCTGCGGGTGCGAAAGGTCGGTCACCAGACGGCCATCGCCGAGCAACTGGTCCTGCGCTACACGTCCGGGGGCCACCCCTACGAGTTCTCGCTGCGCTACAGCATCGCGCTCTGCGCACCGGATGACCCGACGACCCGCGAGTGCCAGCCCGTCGGCTGAATAGGCCGCGTGGTTCGCTGACCCGCCGACAAGGTCAGTTCGCGTCGGGCATCCACGGTCCGAGCACCGCGGGGTCGGCGACCGCCTTGTCCACCTGCGCACGCTCCTCGGTGGTCAGCGACAGCGCCCGGAGCCGGGTCCCCCAGTCCGGCACGCGCTCCGGCTCCCCCAGCGCCACCGACAGTTCGATCAGCCCGGCGAGCGCCAACCCCTGTTCGACGGCCGACGCGCCGTCGCCGTGCCGGCGCAGCCCCGAGTTGAGCGCCCGGTACGCCGCCCGGTCGTCGGACTTGAACTCGCGCAGGATCCGCGCGTTGTCGAGCACCCGGGACAACCCCTGCAACGTCGTCGACCCGCCGTACTCCAACTCCACGGGCTCGTCCCGCTGGATGAAGATGATGGTGTTGCCCGACGGGTCGACGATGCTGAACCGCGACGCGCCGGGCCGGTAGCGGGTCATCCGGGGCAGTCCCTTGGCGAGCACCTTGCCGTAGGTGCGGCGCATCGCCTCGGTGAACGACGCGTGGTACGCAGCGACCGCGTCAACCATCACCAGGCAGCCGCCGGTGGTCTCCGCCGACGGGTCCAACCCAAGTGGCGCGCGGCCGTAGTGCAGCTCGAACCCACTCCACCGCAAGGCCAGGTAGACGTACGGCTTCGTCTGCTCGTAGGTCACCTCGAACCCCAGGGAACGCCAGAACGCCAGGGTCTCCTCGGGTGACACGCAGTGCAGCAGCGGCACCGTGGTCTCGTTCGGCTGGACACGGTCCTCGTTCGTCGTCATCGCCACCCCCGGTCCGGTCGACAGACCGGCCATTCTGCCAGCGTCGGCGAAGGACCCCGACCAGGTTTCGTCTCCTACCCAGGGAGGAGGCGCCGCTCCGACCGGCGGCCGCAACCGGGGCTCGCGGTCGGACGCGATGAGCGGACGCGGTCGGAAGTATCTACAGGCATGACTACCGCGCTGCGCCGGGCGGCACACTGGCACCGCCCCCTGATGGTTTTCGTCTACGCGATGGCGGTGCTCACCGTCATCTCCGCGGTCGGCATCCTCGTCGACTCGCGCGTCCTCACCGGGTCGCCGATCTGGCTCAAGCCGTTCAAGTTCGCCGTGTCCTTCGTGGTGTACGGCACGACCCTCGCCTGGATGCTCTCCCTGCTGCCGCGCCGCAGCCGGGTCGCGGAGTGGGCGGGCACGGTCATCGTCTCGATGGCGGTGATCGAGATGGTGGTGATCGTCGGGCAGGTGCTCCGCGGCACGACCAGCCACTTCAACGGAACCAGCCCACTGAACGCCGCCCTCTTCACGGCGATGGGTGCGGCGATCATGGTCCTGTTCGCCGCGCACTTCGTCATCGGGCTCGTGGTGCTGATCCGGCGGATCACCGATCGGGCCGCCGCCCGCGCCGTCGGGTGGGGGCTCGGCCTGTCGCTGCTGGGCATGCTCGCGGCGGTGCCGATGGTGCTGCCGATGCAGGATCCGGGGATCGACGGGGTCTCCGGGGCGCACGCGGTCGGCGTACTCGACGGCGGGCAGGGGCTGCCGCTGGTCGGCTGGAGCACCACCGGCGGGGATCTGCGGATCGGGCACTTCGTGGGGCTGCACGCGCTGCAGGCACTGCCGATCCTGGCGATCCTGCTGAGCCGGTTCCTCGGGGCGCGGTTGGACGAGCGCACCCGGGCACGGCTGGTGGTCGTGGCGGGCGCGGCGTACGGCGTACTCACGGTGTTGTTGACCTGGCAGGCCCTGCGCGGGCAGCCGCTGCTGCGCCCGGACGCGCTCACGCTGGCCGCCGTCGCGGCCCTGGTGGTCGCGACCGCGACCGCCACCGGCGTGGTGCTGGCTCGCCGGCGCAGCCCGGAACTGGCGCTGGCCGCATGACCGGGACCCTGTTCACCCTGACGTTCGCGGTGGCCGCGCCGTTCTGGGCGCTGATGATCCTGCTGCCCCGCTGGTCGTGGACCGCACGGATCATCTCCTCGCCGCTGATCGTGCTGCCGGTCGTGGTGATCTACGCGCTGCTGGTGATCCCGGCGTTCGGTGACGTGCTGCCGGCCGTGGCGTCACCGACCCTGGACGGCGTGCGCGACCTGCTCGGCACCTCCGACGGCGCGGCGGCGGGGTGGGCGCACATGATCGCGTTTGATCTGTTCGTCGGGCGGTGGGCGTGGCTGGACAGCCGGGAACGGGGGGTACCGGCGCTGGTCATGGCTCCGGTGCTGGTGCTGACCATTCTGCTCGGACCGCTCGGCCTGGCCGCCTACCTCGCGGTTCGATACCGGTGGCCGCAGGGACGTGTCCCCGGGCCGCAGGGCCTAGGCTGACCACCGTGCGGTGGGTGGGACGGCTGTTCGATACGCGGGACACGCTCGTGCGGATGGTGCTGCTCGACGTCAGCGGCCTGGGCTACCTGGTTTTCGGCACCCAGGCCGGCCGGCCGCCGACGGCCACGCAGTGGGTCCTCGCGGTGGTCGCGTTCGCCCTCGGGCTGGTGTTCCACCGTCGGCCGCTGGTCAACCTGGTGGTGCAGGCCGGGCTGCTGGCGGTCGCGATCCCCCTGATCGACGACACCACGATCAACCAGGTGGGCGCCAGCTGGGCGTTGCTCGAGGTGACGATGCGGGCGCGTCGAGCGCGCCGCATCTGGCTCGCCGCCGTGCTGCTGGCCGTGGTCGATCTGACCGACTCGATCGGTGATCCGATCGGCCGGTTCGCCTCCGGTGTCTTCGGGCTGACTCTGGAGGTTGGCGTGCCGGTGCTGCTCGGCCTGGTCATCCGGACCAACCGGGAGCTCGGTCGGCAGGCCGTGGAGCGGGCGACGGCGGAGCAGCGCCGGCACGAGTCGGAGAGTCGCGCCGCGCGCGCCGACGAACGCAGCGCCATCGCCCGCGAGCTGCACGACGTCGTCGCGCATCACGTGGCGTCGATGGTCCTGCGGGTCGGTGTGGCCCGGCACGTGCTCACGGACCTGGATCCCCGGGTGGGCGAGGTGTTCGACGACGTGCACGGCACGGGGACCGCCGCGCTGGCCGAGATGCGCCGGCTGGTCACGGTCCTACGCGACCCCGACGGGGTACGCGGTGACGCGGCGCTGACCGCGATCGAGCCGTCCGCGCTCCCGGCGGCACTCGGTGCGACGGTCGACCGGGCCCGCCAGGCGGGAATCACCGTGGAGGCCGACATCGACCCGGCGGTCGGCTCACTCGACGCGGTACGCGGCCTGGCCGTGCTGCGCCTGACCCAGGAGGCGCTGACCAACGTGGCCAGGCACGCCGGGACGTCCGCGTTGGCGCACCTCGTGGTCGCCGTCCGCGACGGGGCGGTGCACTGGGAGGTCTCGGACAACGGGCGCGGCGCGGTGCCGGTGGCGGTGCCGTCCGGAGGCGGGCACGGCATCACCGGCATGCGCGAGCGCGTCGAGGTCCTCGGCGGTCGGCTGGAGGCGGGCCGGACCGGCGCCGGATGGCGGGTGCGCACCGTCCTCCCGGCCGTGGCCTCCGCACCCGCCGCCGGGACGCCGGCCGTGTCGGTGCCCCGTGACCGCGAGGCACCCGCCGGGTCACCCGCGCCGGAGCCGGCGTGATCCGCGTCCTGCTGGTCGACGACCAGCACCTCATCCGGGCGGGTCTGCGCATGCTCTGCGACGCCCAACCCGACATCGAGGTGGTCGGCGAGGCCGACAACGGCCGCGACGCGATCCCGCTGGCCGCGCGGCTGATCCCCGACGTCGTCGTCATGGATTTGCGCATGCCCGGCGTCGACGGAATCACGGCGACCAGCCGCATCCTCGCCGAGCGCCCCGCCACCCGCGTCCTGGTGCTGACCACCTT
Organism: Micromonospora sp. NPDC005161; assembly: GCF_053599855.1. Lineage (NCBI taxonomy): Bacteria > Bacillati > Actinomycetota > Actinomycetes > Micromonosporales > Micromonosporaceae > Micromonospora > Micromonospora sp. NPDC005161. Next base: position 36,559 of record NZ_JBSFYQ010000040.1, on the reverse strand, counting down.
CGGCGACGACGACCACCTCTATCCCGCCCTGACCGCCGGCGCCTGCGGATTCCTGCTCAAGGACGCACCACCCGCCGAGCTCGTGGACGGCATCCGCCGGGCGGCCGTGGGTGACAGTCCGTTCAGCCCCGAGGTGCTGCAACGCCTGGTCCAGCGCGCGGTGCACGCCCGCGCCGAGACGCCCCGGCCGGTGCAGGGCCTGACCGCCCGCGAGCAGGACGTGCTGAACCTGGTCGCCGAGGGTCTGTCCAATACCGAGATCGCCGACCGGCTGCACATTGGCGTGACCACGGTCAAGACGCACATCACCAACCTGATGACGAAGACCGACAGCCCCAACCGGGTACGCCTGGCCCTGTTCGCCCGCGGCGCCTGAGGGCGGGAAGAGACGCGACATCGGCGTGGTCGTGCCCCTTGACGTACCGCTGGGAGCGCTCCAAGATCGACTACAGCGGACCCCCGCGCACGGTGGGCCGCCCTAGTCGGGTCTGGTGGACAGTTGCTGAGCGCATTCGGTCTGACCGAGCTGGAGGAGACGGTCTACCTGGAGCTGGTTCGCGGCCGGGCGGGTACCGCGACCGAGCTGGCCCAACGCGTCGCGGTCACCGTGGCCGAGGCGGAGCAGGCGCTCGACGCGCTCGCCCGGGCCGGCCTGGTACGCCTGGTCGCCGGCCGCGCCGGCGCCGCTCCCCCCGATTTGGCCATCGAGTCGCTGCTCAATCAGCGGATGCGCGAACTCCAGGAGGCGCGCGTCGGCCTGTCGGAGTGGCTGCGGGAGCAACGCGCCGCGGACCCGATGGACCAGGGCGTCCAACTGGTGGTCGGCGTGCCCGCGATCATGCAGGCGTTCGACCAGTTCCTGCGCGGCGCCCAGGACGAGGTGCTCGGCTTCGACCGCCCGCCGTACGCGGCTGTGCTGCACGACAACCCGACCGAGGTGGAACTGCTCGACCGGGGCGTCCGCTTCCGCGTCGTCTACGACCGACACGGGCTGGAACGGCCGGGCGCCGCGGCCCACATCGGCCGGTTCGTCGCGGCCGGGGAGCAGGCACGGGTCGCCACGAACGTGCCGGCGAAGCTCGCCGTCGCCGACCGTCGGGTGGCGCTGCTCTCCTTCCCGACCCAGGACCAGAGCGTCGAACCCTGGGCGCTGGTGGTCCGCGGTGTCACCTGGGTGGAGGTGCTCGTGGCGCTGTTCACCGAGGTGTGGGACCGGGCCACGCCGCTGCGGCTCGCCCCCGCCACGGCCCTGATCGACGACGTCGACCGGCAGGGCGCACCCACCCCGACCGACCGGCAGATCCTGTCGTTGCTGATGACCGGCCTGCCCGACAAGGCGGTCGCCTCCCAGCTGGGCATCTCCCTGCGTACCGTGCAGCGGCGGCTGCGACAGTTGATGGACGCGACCGGCAGCGCCACCCGGATGCAGCTCGGGTGGTTCGTCGCCCGCAACGGCTGGCTCTGAGCCCGAGGCGGGGCCTGCCGACCCTGGAGGTGTCGGCAGGCCCCGGTCCTCACTTCGTGACGGTGACCGACACGGTGATCGGGGTCGCCGCCCCCTTCGCACCGTTGTTGGTCACCAGCAGCGTGGCGACGTGCGTACCCGGGGCCAGGCCGGTGGTGTCGACGGTGACGGTCAGGCCGACCTTCGCCCCCGGCTCCACCTGACCGGACGCGGCGGCGGACAGCCACGGCACGTCGCTGTACGCCGGAAGCGAACCGTCGACGTGGTAGACCTTGCTGCCGTACGGCCGGCCGGTCGCGTTACCGAGCACCCACAGGTCACCCCGCTCGTCCAGGTCGAGCCCGGCGCCGCTGAGCGGGTTCGGGTCCGGGTCGGGCAGCGAGGCGAGCGGCTGGCAGGTGGCCGGGTCGAGTGCCCAGATCGACTCCTTGGAATCCTGGTTGATGCCCCACAACACGTTGTGTTCCTCGTTGAGGGCCAGCCCGGTCATCCATGGGATGGGCGGGGTGCACTCGCTCAGCACCGACCCGGGCTGCGGGTGGGACAGGCCGGCGAGGTGCCGGATGACCCCGTCGCCGCTGAGGTAGAAGGTGTCGTCCGACGCGCGGTGGGCCAGCCCGTAGTAGAGCTTGCCGGCCCACGGCCCGGTGATGGTCTCCTTCACCTCCAGGGTGTCCGGGTCGAAGCACACGATCGGCAGGTCCCCGACGAACGACATCTTCGGCGCGCACATCAGGTCCCGGTTCGGCACGTACGCCATGTCCGACGGCCAGCCGCCGATCGGGAGCACGCCCTTGCCCAGCGAGCGGCCGTCGGTGGTGAAGCGCTGCAGCTGCCCGAACAGGTACGAGTTGGAGACGATCAACTCGCCGTTGCGGTACCCGACGCCGAACGCGTTGTAGAGCTCCTTCACCGGGAACGAGCTGAGCACCCGACCGGGGATGCCGGACGGCGGGGTGGGCGAGTTGATTTCCCGGGCCAACCAGGTGGCCGGCAGGTCACCCCGGTTGTTCAGGGTCACCGTCGCGGTCCGGGTCACCCCGGCCCGCGCGGTCAGCGCGACCGCGTTCCGGTTGGTCAGCAGCAGCGGCGTACGCAGTGCCAGGTCGCGCTTGACCACCTTGGCCTCCGCCACGGCGACCGAGGTGCTCGGCAGGTCATAGCCCGGTTGCAGGGCGGTCACGGTGACCGGTCCGACCGGCGCCTCCAACTGGTAAAAGCCGTCCGGGTCGGTGGTCGCGGTGATCGGCTGCGGCGCGTCCGGTGACTCGACCCGTACCGTCGCGCCGGCCAGCGGCTGGCGGTCGTTGGCGTCGCTCACCGTGCCCCGCAGCAGACCGCGGCCGGGAAGCCGGAAGGTGACCGCGCGTGCGGCGTCGAGCACCTGCTCGTCGCGGGAGTACGTCAGCGCGTCCCGGCCGGTGGCGTCCTCGATGCCGACGGTCGCCGAACCGCCGGTCGCCGCCCCGGTGGCGCCGAGCTTGCGGTACTCGATGGTGACGTTGCCGTTCTCACCGAGGCGCACCTGCACGTCGACCCGGGTCTTCGGCGCGCTCTTGAGCGCGGCCCGGGTCCAGCTGACCACGAACTGCCGGTTCATACCGGCCCCGGAGACCCGGGTGCGCACGGTCGAGGCGTGGTCCAGGACCAGGTCGTCCCAGAACGCGTAGACGGCCGGGGCGGAGACCGCCGGCGCGGGCAGCGGCCCGTTGTCGCCGACCGAGGTGGTCGCGTCCGCGCCGAAGGTCAGGTAGCCGTCGGTGTGCACGGTGATCCGGCGGTAGGTGCTGCCGTAGAACGTCATCGGGAACGGCAGGTCGAGGCCCCGGCTCGCGGTGTCGCCGGTGAGGGCGAGCACGCTGCCGCCATCGGTCCAACCGGCGGCGGCGGTCCCGGCCCGGTAACCGTGCCGGTCGGCCTTCGCGGCGAGCGCCACGTCCACCGTCTCCGGCCCGTCCACGGTCAACGCCACCGTCTTCGGTGCCAGCCACCGGCCGTACTCGACCAGCACGTCGTAGTCGGCCTCGGGCAGCAGCCCGCTGTAGCGGCCCTTGGCGTCGGTGACGAACGCCGGGAACGTCTCCCCGACGAGCGCCAGCCGGGCACCCACGACCGGCTCACCGGCCGGGTCGGTGACCCGGCCCTGGATGGGCTGCCAGGCGGCGGGCTCGGACAGGTCCAGCGTCGTGTTGGTCGTGCCGCTGGCCGGCACGGTGATCGTCTGCCGCACGGTCTTGCGCGCGAAGAACGACGCGGTCAGCGTGTACTCGCCGGCCGGGACACGACCCAGCTGGACGGTGCCGTGTGCGTCGCTGCGGGCGCCGCGGCTGACCAGCGCGGAGGTGAGGGTGATCCGCGCCCCGGACAGGGCGACCCCGCCCACCGTCGCGTGCACCACGACACCGCCGAGCTGCTCGGTCGAGGCCTGGGTCACCAGGTCGTACGCGTCGAGCCGGCCCTCACCGTAGACGTTGTTGTCGGCGGGGGTTCCGCCGCACTGCAGGTCGTTGACGTCGTGTGCGGTGCGGTCCAGCAGCTCGCGGGTGATCACCAGGTCACGGCGCAGGTTGGGCACGGCCGACCAGGCCAGCGCGACCGCTCCCGCGACGTGCGGGGCGGCCATCGAGCTGCCGTCGCTCAGGCCCCAGTCGTTGCCCGGGATCGTGGACAGGATGCCGACGCCGGGGGCGGTGATGTCGGGCCGGACCGTGCCGTCCGGGCCCGGCCCACGGCTGGAGAACGGGGCGATCGTGCCGCCGGCGTCGGTCGCGCCGACTGCGTACGCCAAGGGGTTGATCGCCGGATGGCCGGCCGTGCCGCACGGCTCGGGCATCTCTTCGGCCTCGTTGCCGACCGCGAAGACCGGGAAGATGCCGGCGGCGACCCAGGAGTCGATGATCGTGTCGTAGAAGGTGGGGTCACCGTCGTGGCCGCCCCAGGAGTTGTTGATGATGTCCGGCGCGAGGTCGGGGCGGGGGTTCTCGCCGTTGTGGTCGGTGGGCGCGAGCATCCACTGGCCGGCGGCGAGCAGCGAGCTGTTGCTGCAGTAATTGGCCTCGCAGCCCTTGGCCGCGATCCAGGTGGCACCCGGGGCCACCCCCGTGATCCGGCCCTCGCCGTCGTCGCCGAGCATCGACCCGACGGTGTGGGTGCCGTGCCCGTAGTTGTCGCAGGGCGTCGAGGGCAGGCAGATCCCGGTCGGGTCGAACCAGTTGTAGTCGGAGGTGAAGGTGCCGTCGTCGTTGTTGCCGCGGTACTGCCGGACCAGCGCCGGGTGGTCGTACTGCACGCCGGAGTCGATGCTGCCGACGACGACGCCCTCGCCGCGCGTGCCGTACTCGCGCCAGACCTTGTCGGCGCCGACCGCGCCCAGGTTCCACGGCAGTTGGGTGGTGTCGGCGGACGCTCCGGCGGTGCGGACCGGCTCCTCCAGTCGGGTCCCGCCGATCGCGGTGATCCGCTCGACGTCCGCCCGGCGGGCCACCTCGGTCAGCAGGTTCAGGTCACCGCTGACCTCGATGACGTTCGCGATCCAGTACGGGGTGAAGTCGGCGTGCCGGTCCCGCAGCAGCGAGCGGAGCCCGCGTTGGGTCTTCTCGGCGTGCGCCACCTTGGTCTCGTAGACCCGCTTGGTGCGAGCGACACGTCCGGCGCGGCCGCCGACGGACCTCTCGACACGGTCCAGGTCGCCCTGGTCCAGTTTGGCCTCGTCGGTCAGCTCGACGAAGAAGCTGGTGCTGGCGCCGGTGCGGGCCGGCCCGAGCACGCGCGGGTCCACCTTGCGCAGCGGGTCGACCGCGCCGCCGGTGGACGCGGGCGTGGGTGCGGCCACGGCGACGCCGGTGGGCAGGGTCAGCACGACGGCCAGAGCGGCGCCGATGGCGCTCATGGCCCGGGGTGCCCGGTGTCTGGATCTGAGCATGAAGACGTTCCTCCCTCGGGCGGTCGCCCGGGAAGGCCGACACCGCCGTCGCCGATTCTCAGCCGCGGAGCGCCCGGTGGAGCGGCATGATCGCTGGCGAAGCACGGACATGGCGGGTCTCCGCCATCGGGCGTTGGCCCCACCGACACCGGCGCGCCACTGCGAAGGGGTGGACGTTCAGTCCCGCAGCCGCGTGGACACGACAATGACGAGCACGAGCGGCACGATCAGCAGCGCCGGCGCGACCACCGGCAGGTGCAGGGCGACCAGGGCTCCGACCGCCGCGCCGGTGATCAGGGCCAGCAGGACCTGGGCCTTGGGCCGCAGGCTGTCCCACGGGCTGCGCGCCGCCACGCCGGCGATCAGGCTCGTCAGGGTCCCGGTCAGGTACGTGGAGGACAGGCCCGGCACGCCGAAGCGCTGAATCGCACTGCTCTGCACGCCCAGCGCCGCTGCCGACAGCAACAGGAGCGCGACGTCCACGTGGTCGTCGTGGTGCGGGAGGTTGACCTCCCAGACGATGAGGAACACGACGAACACCAGGAGTTCCAGGACGAGCGCCCAGGTGACCCGCCGTGGCCAGACGGGGTCGTCCGGCTGGGCCGAGCCGACGAGGCGGGCGCCCGCGAGGACACCGACGATGAAGGCGACGATGGCGCACCCCGAGGTCAGGGCGAGCTCGGCGTCACCTCTACCGGCCGAGAGTCCGAGCAGGACCATGTTGCCGGTCATGACGCTGGAGAAGGCTCCGCCCAGGGAGAGGAAGCCGATGGCGTCGGCACTGCCGGTGAGGAAGGTGAGGACGACGACGAGTGCCTGCCGTCGACGCAGGAGGCGCTGCCGTCCGTACGGGGTGCTGGAGGGGCGGGTGACGTGGGGCGCTGTGCTCGACACTGTCGGCTACCTCCAAAGATTGTTCTTCGTATACACTTTGCCCCGGATGATTCACGGAGAGGCGATCCAGGTGGCTGAAGATCTGCGGGACAAGCTCGGCACTCAACACCTGCCGCTACGCGACCAGGTCCTCACCGCCCTGCGGACCGCCATCATCGACGGCGACTACCTGCCCGGGGAGCGGCTGACCGAGGACCGGCTGGCCGAGGACTTCGGCGTCTCCCGCAACCCGGTCCGCGAGGCGCTGCGCGTCGCGGAGGCGGAGGGCTTCGTCGTGATCCTCCCCCGCCGCGGCGCGGTCGTCGCCTCCCCGAGCAGCGGCACCATCTCGGACATGTTCGTCGTCCGCGAGCGCCTGGAGGCACTGGCCGCCCGGCTGGCGGCCGAGCGGGCGACCAAGGCGGACGTGGCCGCCCTGCGGCTGCTGCTGGAGCAGGGCCGGGAGGCGACGGAGCGCCAGGACCTGCGCCGGGTCGCCGAGTTGAACAGCGCCCTGCACCTGCGGATCCTCCAGATCAGCGGCAACCCCTGGCTGTCGTCGATCGCCAAGGCGCTGTACCTCCATGTCCAGTGGGTCTTTCGGCTGGGGGCCGCGGAACGCGCACCACACTCGTGGGCCGAGCACATCCAGTTGGTCGACGCCATCGAGTCAGGCGACGGCGACCGCGCCGAGCGGGCCGCCCTCGCCCATCTCGACGCGGCGTCCGCGGCCGCCTACGAGAACGCCGAGGGCGGCTACGGCACCGGCACCCGCTAACGCCCGCACGCGTAGCCCTGCATGCCCCGCGGGTTCGCGCCGGCAGCGAGCACGCCGGTGGCCGGGTCGCGGGTCACCGCGCAGAGCCGACCGAGGCTCCACGCGTCGGAGAGCCGCACCTCGTGCCCGTACGCCCGCAGCGCCGCCAGCACGTCCTCGTCGACGCGGTCCTCCACCACCAGGACACCGGGCTCCATCGCGCGCGGGTAGAACGACCCCGGCAGGCTGACGGTGTGCCACGCGGGCGCGTCGATGGCCTCCTGAAGGGACTGACCGCCGGCGAGGTGACGCAGCAGGAACGGCAACTGCCACTGGTCCTGCTGATCGCCGCCGGGCGTGCCACACGCCAGCACCGGCTCCCCGTCGCGGTGCACCATTGTCGGGCTCAACGTGGTACGCGGGCGTCGGCCCGGAGCGAGCGACGAGGCGAGACCCTCCTCCAGCCAGAACATCTGCAACCGGCTGCCCAGCGGGAAGCCGAGGTCCGGAATGGTGGGCGAACTCTGCAACCAGCCACCACTCGGGGTAGCAGAGATCATGTTGCCCCAGCGATCGACCACGTCCACGTGGCAGGTGTCGCCGCGGGTCACCCCGTCCGCCTGCACCGTCGGCTCCCCCGTCGTCGGGTCCGTCGAGTCGGCCCGGCGGACGGCACCGGGTCGGACGTGCGCCGGGAGGTGCGGCTCCGCCCCGTCCGGCCGCCCCGGTCGCAGCTCCGCCGACGCTCGGGCGCCGATGAGGGCTGCCCGCTCGCGCGCGTACTCCCGGGAGAGCAGCGCCTTGGCGGGCACGTCGGCGTCGTCGCCGTACCAGGCCTCGCGGTCGGCGAAGGCGAGCTTGAGCGCTTCGACCTGGGCGTGGATGCCGGCCGCGGTCGACGGGTCGTACGCGCCGGGGTCGTCGAGCGCGTCGAGGACGGACAGCGTCTCCAGCAGCACCGGGCCCTGACCCCAGAACCCGGTCTTCGCCACCGAGTAGCCGTGCCAGTCCAGGGTGGCCGGTTCCTCCCAGGTCGCCGAGAAGGCGGCCAGGTCGGCGCCGGTGACGAGCCCGGCGTGCGGGCTCCCGCTGGAGTCCTGGAACGGCTCCCTGCTGAACCGGTCGATCGCCTCGGCGACGAAACCCGTACTCCAGGCCCGCCGTGCGGCCTCGATCTGCGCCTCCCGGTCCGCGCCGGCGGCCTGCCCGGCCTGAACCAGTTTCTGCAGGGTGCGCGCGTAGGCCGGGTTGGCGAACAGCTCCCCCGCCGCCGGAGGCCGGCCATCGCGCAGCCAGAGCTGGGCGGAGGTGGGCCAGTGCTCCTCGAACAGCGACCGGACGGTGGCCACGGTGTCCCCGACCCGACCCAGCAGTGGGTGGCCCGCCCCGGCGTAGCCGATCGCCGGCTCCAGCACCTCGTCGAGGGAGAGCGTGCCGTGGTCGCGCAGCAGGAGGAGCCAGGCGTCCACGGCGCCGGGCACGGCCGCCGCGAGCGGGCCGGATCCGGGGATGAGGTCCATCCCGAGGTTCCGGAAGTGCGCGATGGTGGCCCCGGCCGGCGCCGGCCCCTGCCCACACAGCACCTTCGGGGTCGGGTCCTGGGCGGTCGCCACGATGGCCGGTACCTCGCCACCCGGCCCGTTGAGGTGTGGTTCGACGACGTGCAGGACGAACCCGGCGGTGACCGCGGCGTCGAAGGCGTTCCCGCCGCGTTCGAGGATCCCCATGGCCGCCTGGCTGGCGAGCCAGTGCGTCGAGGACACCATGCCGAAGGTTCCCTGCAGCGTCGGTCTGGTGGTGAACGTCATGACAACACCTCACTCGTATCTGGGGCCCGGACGTCGGGCCCACTGCCGTCCGGTTGGACCAGGTGGCACGCGGCCATGCCGTCGCCGATCCCCACCTGCGCCGGCACCTCCGTCGCGCACCGGTCGAACGCGAGCGGGCACCGGGTGCGGAACCGGCAGCCGGACGGCGGATCCAGGGCGGACGGAAGGTCGTCGCCGAGCAGCACCGGCTGGCGCTGCCGTTGACGGACCGGGTCGGCCACCGGCGCCGCCGACAGCAGCGCCTGCGTGTAGGGGTGGGCGGGCCGAGCGAAGATCCGCTCGCGCGAACCCTTCTCGACGAGCTGGCCCAGGTACATGACGGCGATGTCGTCCGCCAGGTACTCGACGGCGGACAGGTCGTGGGTGATGAAGAGGCAGGCGAACCCGATGTCGCGTTGCAGGTCGGCGAGGAGGTTGAGCACCGACGCCTGCACGGACACGTCGAGCGCGCTCGTCGGTTCGTCCGCGATGAGCAACCGGGGCTCGGAGATCAGGGCCCGCGCGATGCTGACCCGCTGGCGCTGCCCGCCGGAGAGCTCATGGGGATAGCGGCGCGCGACCTCGGCACGCAGACCCACCCGCTCGAGCTCCGTGGCGACCCGGGCCTCCCGGTCACGCCGCGGGATCCGCTTCCCGGACAGTCGCAACGGCTCCGCCACGACCTCGCCCACCAGCATGCGCGGGTCCAGTGAGGCGGCGGGGTCCTGGAAGACGATCGACACCTCACTGCGGTGCGGGCGTAGCTGTCCCCGGGACAGGTGCGTGACGTCCGTACCGGCGATCCGGACCACACCCGCGGTCGGTTCCACGAGCCGCACCACGCAGCGACCCACCGTCGATTTTCCGGAGCCGCTCTCCCCCACCAGGGCCGTGACCCGGCCCCTCGGAATCGTGAGGGACACGCCGTCCACGGCGCGTACCGGGCCGAAGTGCATCACCAGGTCCTCGATGACCAGGGCGTCCGGCTGGGCCGTCATCGGTTCGCCTCCTCGCGCTCGCGGGGCGTCGGGCAGGGGTGCCAGCAGGCCGCGAGGTGGTCCGTGCCGCCGGCCCCCGCCACCTCCAGGGGCGGCGCGGATTCGCGGCACCGCTCGTCGGCGGCGGGGCACCGGTCCGCGAAGGTACACGCGTCCGGCTGGACCGACAGGACGGGCACCAGACCGGGGATCTCCTGCAACCGGTCGGTGCCCGCGTGCCTCCCCGGCGTCGGTGACGCCGACAGGAGCCCGGCGGTGTACCGGTGGTACGGGTGCGCGAACAGGTCGGTGACCGGTGCCCGCTCCACCACCCGCCCGGCGTACATGACGACGACGCGGTCCGCGATGTCGGCGATCACGCCGAGGTCGTGCGTGATGACCAGGATGCTCGTGCCGAGCCGGTCGCGCAGGTCCCGGAGCACCTGCAGGATGCCGGCCTGGACCGTGACGTCCAGCGCGGTGGTCGGTTCGTCGGCCACCAGCACCTTGGGGCCGCAGGCCACCGCCATCGCGATCATCACGCGCTGGCGCATGCCTCCCGAGAGCTGATGCGGATAGTTGTCGACGCGTTTCGCGGCGGACGGGATCCCGACGAGCGTCAACAGCTCGACCGCGCGGGCCCGGGCGGCTCGTCGGGACATCCGTTCGTGGATCTGGAGCACCTCGCCGATCTGCCGCCCGACGGTGAGCACGGGATTGAGCGACGTCATGGGCTCCTGGAAGATGTAGGCGATCTCCTTGCCGCGTACGCCGCGGAGCGCCGACTCCCGGGTGCCGACGAGCTCGGTGCCGTTCAGCCGCACCGACCCGGAGATCCGGGCGCTGCCGGGGAGCAGTCCCGCGATGCTCATCGCGGTGACGCTCTTTCCGCATCCCGACTCGCCCACCATCCCGACGATCTCTCCGGGTGCGAGATCCAGGCTGACCCCGTCGACCGCCGAGACGGTCCCGGTCTCGGTGGGGAACGAGACCGAGAGGTCGCGTACCGCCAGGACGGGTGTGGCGACCGCGGCGGCGGGTCCCGCCCGTTCGGCTGTGGTCATCCCCGGTCTCCCTTCGGGTCGAGGGCGTCCCGGAGGGCGTCGCCGAAGACGTTGAACGCGAGCGCCAGCCCCATGATGACGACGCCGGGAAGGACCGCCGCCCACGGGGCTCGGGCGGCGAACTGCTGGGCGGTGGCCAGCATGGTGCCCAGGCTGGGGGCCGGGGGTTGGATGCCGAGGCCGAGGAACGAGAGCACCGCCTCGCCGAGGATCGCGGCCGGGATCGCGACCGTCGCCTGCACCAGGATCACCGATGTCGCGTTCGGCAGGACGTGCCGGGCGAGCACCCACAGGTCGCTCGCGCCGTCCACGACGGCGGCGGCGACGAAGTCCAGCGACTTGAGCCGCAACGTGTCCGAGCGCACCACCCGGATCACCCCGGGGATCTGGGCGATGCCGATGGCCACGGCGGCGTTGCCGAGGCTGGCGCCCCGGATGGCCGCCAACCCGACCGCCATGATCAGGAACGGGAACGCGAGCAGCAGGTCGGTGAAGCGCGAGATGACGGCGTCCCAGGCCCGGAAGTAGCCGGCGGCTAGCCCGAGCGGAACACCGATGACCAGGGAGGTGGCCACCGCCAGGAGCCCCACCTGGAGCGACGCCCGCGCCCCGAGCATGATCCGGGACAGCACGTCCCGCCCGAGGTCGTCGGTGCCGAGCAGGTGGCCGGGGCTGCCGGGGGGTGCGAACGTGCGGGCGAAGTCGGTCTGGTCGACGGAGTACGGCGCGATCCAGGGCGAGAGCAGCGCGATGACGGCTGCCAGCGCGAGCACGACGAAACTCACGACGGCGAGCGGGTTGCGTCGCAACCGCCGCAGAACGCGCGTACGTCGGCTGATGCTGACGGAACCGGTCTCCGCCATGGGAACGGTGAGGACGGTCATGCCGGATCTCCCGTCACCCTGATTCGTGGGTCGATGACCGAGTAGAGCAGGTCAACGAAGAAGTTGATCACGATGTACGCCGTCGCGGTCAGCAGGACGACGGCCTGGATCACCGGGTAGTCCCGCTGGAACACCGCGTCGATGGTCATCTTGCCGAAGCCCGGCAGCCCGAAGATCTGTTCGGTGACCACCGCGCCCGAGATCAGGCCCCCGAGTTGGAGGCCCACCACGGTCACCACCACGATGAGGCTGTTCCGCAGGGCGTGCTGGGTGATGACGGCTCGCGGCCGCAGGCCCTTCGCCTTCGCCGTCCGTACGTAGTCGGAGGAGAGCGAGTCCAGCATCGCCGACCGGGTCTGCCGCATGATGATGGCGGCGAGGCCGGTCCCGAGGATCACCGCCGGCAGGACGATGTGGTGCAGGTTGTCCAGCGGGTCCTCCAGGATCGGCACGAAGCCGGAGGCGGGGAACAGCCCCGTCGCCACGGAGAGGTACAGGATCGCGAGCAGCCCGAGCCAGAAGTGCGGCACCGACAGGCCGATCAGGGCCATGCCGTTGGCCACCCACTCCGCCGGGCGCCCGCGGCGTACCGCCGCGAGCACCCCGGCGCCGACGCCGAGCGCCGTGGCGAGAAGGATCGCCAGGACGGAGAGTTCAACGGTCACCGGCAGGGCGGTCGTGAGCATCGACGAGACCGGCGTACCGGTCCGGATCGACACCCCGAAGTCGCCCTGCACCATGCGTTCCACGTACTGCGCGAACTGCAGTGGCAGCGGCTGATCGAGCCCGTAGTGCCGACGGATGGCCTCCAGCGCCTCCGGCGAACGGTCCTCCCCGGCCAACGCGAGGGCCGGATCACCGGGGAGCGCCCGTACGCCGAAGAACACCACGATCGTCGACAACAGCAGGGTCAGCGCCGACTGCCAGGCGCGGGTGAGGAGATACCGGGCCACGGAGACCTACTTGGCGAAACCGGCGAAGGCCGCGCGGATCACGCCGTCCGGGAAGACCTGCAGGCCCTGGATCTGCTTGCTGACGGCGGTGAGGTTCCGCTGCCGGTAGAGGTAGATCAGCGCGTCGTCCTGCTGGAGCAGCGTGACCACCTGCCCGTACAGCTTCTTGCGCTCCTCGATGTCACCGGACTGGCGGGCCTGGGTCAGCAGGGCGTCGAGCTGGGGGTTGCTGTAGCCGGCGACGTTCTGGCTCGCGCCGGTGCCGACGAAGTTCGTGATGTTGGCGTCCGGGTCGATCCGCCCGCTCCAGCCGAGCTGCAGCAGCTCGAAGTTGCCGCGGTCCTGCTCGTCGAGGAGCGAGGAGTACTCCACCGGGTTGATCTTCAGATCGAACCCGCCGTCCTTGAGCATGGACTGGAGCGCCTGCGCGAGCCGCAGCGTGTCGGGCGTGTTCGACGCGAGGAGCGTGACGGTGTACGGGGTCTGCACGCCCGCCTCGGCGAGGAGCTGCTTGGCCTTGGCGGGGTCGTGCGCCGGGCAGGTCTGCGCCTCGGGCGACGAGAACGGGCTGGCGGGAGAGATGGGTGAGCAGGCGGCGGTGTGGATGCCGTTGAAGACCGCGTCGACCAGGGCCTTGCGGTCGATCGCGTGCTCGAAGGCCTGCCGGACCTTGGCGTTCTGGGCGATAGGACGGTTGATCGGCTTGGGCGGGGTGCGGACCCCGTCGACGTTGCCGATGTTGATGGTGAGGCCCTGGTAGCCGAGGGACTGCGACTGCAGGACGGAGACCGCCGAGTCCTGCCGCAGGGAGGCGACGTCCTGGGTGGAGACGCTGTCGGCGACCTGGGCGTCGCCGGAGCGCAGGTTGGCCGCGCGGATGCTGGCGTCGCTGAGGATGCGCCACGAGATGGCGTCGAGGTGGACCTTGTCGGCCTCGTAGTAGTTCGGGTCCTTCACGACGTCGATGGAGTTCTGCGGCACCCGCTTGGCGAACTTGAACGGGCCGACGCAGACCGGCGCCGAGGCGAAGTCGTCTCCGAGGCCCTGCAACGCCTTGGCGCTCATGATCATGCCGGCGCGGTCGGCGAGGGCGCCGAGCAGGGGCGCGAACGGCTGCTTGAGCCGGAGGACGACGGTCTGCGCGTCGGGGGTGTCGACGCCGTCGATGGGACCGAGTTCGCTCTTGCGCGCCGACCGGTCGTGGGTCAGGTGTCGCTGGATGGTGGCCTTGACCGCGGCGGAGTCGAACGGCGTCCCGTCCGCGAAGCGGGCGCCCTGGCGCAGCGGGATGGTGACCGTCTTGCCGTCGCTGCTCGTGGTGGGCAGGGCGGTCGCGAGCTGCGGTACGACCTGCGCCTGTTCGTTCACGTCGTAGAGCTTCTGGCACATCGCCTGGAAGACGTAGCGGGAGTAGAGGCTGCGCGACAGTGTCGGGTCCAGCGCGTCGGGTTCTGCCGAGAGGGCGATGACCAGCTTGCCGCCCTGCTTCACGGCAGCGGGGTCTGCCGGCGTACCGAAGGAATCCTGGCCTGCCGACTGGTTGTCGCCGGACTGGTTGTCATCCCCGCCGTTCGACACCGGTGAGCAGGCAACGACCGCGCAGGCAACAGCGACCGCCGCCACCGCGGCGCGGAGTGAACGGCGCCGGGGCAGGCTTGTTTCGCTGAGGGAGAGGTTCGTCATGGGGAGCTCCTCGAGTGGACGATTCGGGGAGCGTATGTTGTATACGATGTTCCACGCAAGACCTCCGGGGATGCCTCTCGCCGGGGTTCACGGCTGGCGGGGTCGGCCATGCAGGGCGGCCCGCAGCGCCGGCCCGAAGACGCGCCGGACGTCGGCCGGGGACAGCACACCGATCGAACGGATCGGGTTCAGGTACCGCGTGAAGATCAGCCCACCCAGCACGCCGACCGCCGCGGTGGCGCGTTGAGTCGCGCCGGGCCCGCCGAGAAATTCAGCGACGCGGAGGCGCAGCTCACCGTCCAGGTAGTCGCGCAGGGCGCGCATCGTGTCGTCGTCCTGCACCGCCATCCGGTTCTCGGCGGGCGATGCGGCGTCCCACAGGCCGGTGACCGAGTCGAGCAGGCGGTCGGCCAGGCTTGCCTGGTCACCCCGCAGAGCCTGGTCGAGCGCGGTGGGATCGACGCACAGCAGGGTCAGCGACTGGCTGAAGAGGCCCTGCTTGGAGCCGAAGTGGTAGCTGATGAGCGCCGAGTCGACGCCCGCCGCGGCGGCGACCGCCCGGACCGTCGTACCCGGATAGCCGTGCTTCAGGAACAGCTCGCGGGCGACCTCGGCGATGCGGGCCCTGGTATCCGGGTTGCCGCGGGGTCGACCCCGGGTTTTATTCAACACAGTTGAATAATACTCCTCCCCGCTGGCACGGTCAACGCCATCAACCCCGCAACGAGGAGCGAGCACATGCGCACCGTCGTCTTCGGCGCCACCGGACCCACCGGCCGCCACATCACCGAGCAGGCCCTGGCCGCGGGCCACGAGGTCGTCGCCGTCACCCGCCGCCCACACACCGTCCAGCCGCGCACCGGCCTCACCGTGGTCGGCGCCGACGTCGCGGACCCGGACGCCGTCCACCGGGCCGTCGCCGGCAGCGACGCGGTCCTGTCCAGCCTGGGTGTCCCGCTCACCCCGAAGCCGATCACCGTGTACTCGCGGGGCAACGCGAACATCCTGGCCGCGATGCACCGACACGGTGTGAAGCGCCTTGTCACGGTCAGCTCCAGCGTCATGGATCCAACCTGGCGGCCGACCGGCGAGTTCTTCTTCAACAACGTGCTGGATCCGCTGTTCAACCGCAGGGTGGGCCGCACCGCGCACGACGACATGCGCCGCATGGAGTCCCTCGTACGCGACAGCGACCTGGACTGGACCATCGCCCGGCCTTCCGGGCTGTTCGACCACCCGGCCGTCACGCGTTACCAGGTGGCGGAGAACGTCGCGGACGGCCTGTTCACGGCACGCGCCGATCTGGCGGCGAGCATGGTGGCGCAGTTGACCGACGACCGGTTCGTCCGCCGGGCGATGGCGGTGATCACCACCGAGACCCGGCCGAGTATCGCCGGTCTGATCTGGCGCGAGGCCGTGCTGAGGAAGAAGTGACGCGCCGGTCCGTTCGTCCGTGCGGTGGACGCGCGACGATCTCGCCAACGTGCGCTATACCGCACAGGTAGATCTATGCCTGTGCGGTATAGCGCCCACAACACCGACCGGGCTGGCCGCGGCCCGCTTTCAATGCGGCACGAGTCGGCCAAGTCGCGGTGGGAAGCGGGCCCCTGGGCCGCCTCCCACCGCGTACTCCTAGTGGCCGGCCGAGTTGTACGCCTGAGCCGTCACCTTGACCTGACGGGTGAGACCGGACCGCGCGGGCCAGGAGATCTGCACCTGACGGGTCTCTCCCGGCAGGAGCCAGAAGTAGTTGTCGTCGTAGCGGGCCGGAAGAACCCGCTTGCCGTGCTGGTCACGCACGGCGAGCCGAACCAGGGCGGCGACCGTGCGGCCCTGGTTGCGGACCGTCGTGGTGACGGTGGACCGGCCGTCGACGACGCGTACGACGCCGGTCGACGTCGACAGTCGGGCCGTGGGCAGATCGTTGAGCGCCCGCATCTGCTCGGCCTCGTCGTACCGCCAGTAGGTGTTCTCCGCGAGCAGCCGGTCGCGGCCGTCCCGCAGCTCCAGCCGGACCAGGTGCAGCCCGCCACCGTCCGGCGTGGCGAGCGGGAAGACCGCCGACGACGACGACCGGGCGACGTCCACCCGTTGACGCTGGGGCGTGCCCAGTGACCGGCCGTTCAGGTCGTAGCGCCGGGCGGTGACGGTGGCGCCGTTGACCGCGGTGGTGGTGTGGTTGACCACCCGCACCTGCCAGGTGCCGGGGTCGGCCTGGACGTGCAGCGGCTCGCAGCCCTTGCGGGCTCCGTAGTAGGCGCCGTTCACGTCGAGGTCGTAGTCGTAGGTCTGCCAGACCGTGCTGTGCCACGCCGGGTGCGACATCCACAGCAGCAGGCCGGTGGCGTCCTTCCACAGGTTGGCGTTCCACGCCTCGAACATCGCGCGGTGGCTCTCGTAGTTGACGAACTGCGCCCGGGCGGCGAACTCGTCGAGCGAGCCGGACTCACCGAGCCGCGCGTCGATCGCGGCCTGGTAGGTGCCGACGCGCTGGTTACCGATGGTGGACCAGTCGTGGTAGTTCCACACCTCGCCGATCGGCCACTGTGGCAAGTCGCCGACGAGGTTGCGCATGCTCTCCACGACCGGGATCACTGGCATGCCGATCTCGGTGTGGAAGCCGAACGCGCCGGTGTCGTACGTGTTCCGGTTGTTGTACGTCCCCGGCTCCACCCAGTGGTACGGGCCGTGGCCGCTGACGATGCCGCCGGCGGAGTTGGGGATGTAGAGGATCTCCGGATGCTCGGTGGCGGCCGCTTGCTTGAGCCCGGCGTCGACGATCGGCGGCGGGTCGCCCTCGTTGGCGCCGCACCAGACCACGATGCTGGGGTGGTGGCGGAACCGCCGGATGGTGTCGGCGGCGATGTCCACGTAGCCGGGCGGGTTGGGCAGGAACTGGCCGGCCTGCCAGAAGTCGTTCCACACCAGGATGCCCTGCTCGTCGCAGGCCTGGTAGAGCTCCTCGCGGTTGCTGCTGCCGAGCCAGTTGCGGATCATCGTGAAGTTCATGTCGCGGTGCATCTCGACCGTGTCGGCCAGCCGGTCGGGCAGCACCCGGCGCAGCAGCTCGTCCCAGCCCCAGTTGCCGCCCCGGGCGAACACCGGCACACCGTTCACGGTGATCTTCAGCTGGGTGACGGCGTTGCTGACCGACTTGACGTCGGTCCACCGCTGCCCGTCGTCCGAGACCTGGATGACGAAGTCGCGGGCGTACGCCTGCTCCCAGACGATGGTGACCTGGTCGAAGCTGACCGGCCCACCGAGGTCGACCTGAATCCACTGGTTGTCCTCGTACTTCGAGGACCACCGGGTGCGCGGGTTGCCGTCGACGGCCCGGTCCGGGCCGTTCGAGTCACCGTCGGCGGACGACGCGGTGGCGGTGCGGCGCAGGGCCAGGTCGACGTCCGGCTCGGCCTGCCGCTGCACGACGAGCGTCCACATGGACACGCCCCACGAGGTCACCCGGGCACCGGTCTGGATACGCAGGTGCTGGGCGGTCTGGGTCGGGAAGGTCGCGACCTGGGTCGCGCGGCTGCCGAGCGGCGTCTCGTTGCTGACCGACTTCACGTCCGTCCAGGCGCCCCCGTCAGCGGAGACCTGGACGCGGTAGTCGAGCGCGTACGCCTGCTCCCAGACGATGCTGACCCGGTCGAAGTCGGCCGCCGCGCCGAGGTCGACCTGGATCCACTGGTTGTCCTCGGACTTGGAGGCCCAGCGGGTGCCGCGGTCGCCGTCGACGGCCTTGCCGGCCACGTTGGTGTCGTTCTCCGCCGACGACGCGGTCGCGTCCCGGCCCAGGGCGAGGTCTGGGCCGGTGCCGTCGGCCACCGCCAGCGTGAACATCGAGATGCCCCAGCCGGTGGCCCGCTGGCCGGCCTGGATGCGTACGTGCCGCGCGTGCTGCCGGTCGAACGTGACCGTCTGGGTCGCGGCGCCGTCGACGAACTCCAGCGGGGGCTTCGCGGGCGGCGAGATCTGGATCGGCTGGTGCCAGTCGTAGCCGAACTCGCGGATGCCGAAGCGGAGCTGCCGCCGGTCGCTGACCGAGCGGCGGACGGTGGCGGTGAGCTTCAGGTCGTACAGGTGGGGTTCGCCGTAGCCGTTGGGCCACCAGAGCCGCGGGTTCCGCAGCCGCAGCTCGCGGAAGCGTTCCGGCGAGAAGGTGACCGTGGTGTTTCCGCCCGCGGGCACGGTCACCGTGGACTCGACCCGTACCTTGTCGAACTCGGCCCGTACGGTGACCGCGGTGGCGGTGTCGGTCGCGTTGCGCACCGGCACCGTGATGGTGACCTCGGCGGTGCCGGTGTCCGGCAGCTCCGGCAGCGTGGTCGCGACGTGCGGGTCGCCGACGACCACGGCGCCCGTGCTGCGCAGCCGGACGTGGTCCCAGAGGCCGGTGACCCGGTCCCGGACGGCGGGCATCCAGTCCCATCCCGACACGGCCAGGTAGGTGGGCGCGTCGAGGTAGTGATGGGCCGACTGGAGGAAGGTGCGGCCGTCGGGACCCTTGTCGCCGGGCGTGCCCGGGTGCGGCATCGGGGTGACCCGGACGGCGAGGACGTGCTCGCCGCGGTGACCGGCCAGGGCGTCGGTGATGTCGAAGGCCGCCCGCGCGAACGGGTGCGCGACGCTGCCGACCCGCACGCCGTTGACCCAGGCCGTGGCCTCGTGGTTGATCCCGTCGAACTCGAGCCAGATCCGGCGACCGGCCGAGGTGTCCAGGTCGCGTGGCAGCCGCAGCGCGCGGCGGTACCACCACGTGTGCCGGGACAGCGCCTCCGGGATGCGCATGTTGTTGAAGCCGGCGACCGGGTCGGGCAGGTGCCCCTGCTCGACCAGGGTCCCGAGCACGGTGCCGGGCACGGTCGCCGGCAGCCAGGACCGGACGTCGACGCCGCCGGTGGAGAGCTCGGCGCCGTCGGCGGTGCCCGCGAAGTCGTCCATCGTCAGCGACCAGCCCGACTCCAGGGGCACGGTGCCGTCGGCGGCCACCTTGAGCTCGGGCGCCGAGCCGGTGTTGCCGCCTTCCCAGCTGGTCCAGCCCTCGGCCTCCGGCCGGCCCGCCAGGGGGATGCCGTAGACCTGGAAGCCGTTGAGGCCCACCGGGTTGCCGTTCGAGCGTTTGGTCGCCGTCATACGGATCCACCGTGCGGTGACCGGCTCCGGCAGTTTGATGGCCTGCACGCCGCCCTGACCCTCGCTGGTCTCGTACACCGACCGCCAGTCCGGGCCGTCGGCGGAGACCTCGATCCGGTACGCCGTCGGGGCACTGGAGAGGATCTCCTCGCCGTCGGTGTCGGTGTAGTTGCCGTCGAACGGCCCGTCGGCGAGCGTGGCCTCGAAGACCAGGGTGACCGCCTCGATGCGGCACGGAGCCTGGAGGTCCACGGAAATCCACTGCGGATCGCCGTTTGCGGCCCGCCAGCCGCTGCCCCGTACGCCGGCCTGCGGCAGACCGTCCACGGCGAACGCGGCGGGTGTCGGCGCGTAGTCCGTCGAGGAGACCGCCACCGGGCGGTACCGGGCGAGGTCGGTGGACTTCGGCGCCCTGGCCGGCGTCGCCGGGGCGGCGGCTGCGACGGCGTCCGGGAGGACCGCGGTCACCCCGACCGACGCCAGCAGCGTGGCTCCCGCGGAGAGGAAGGTACGCCGCGATACCGGCGATGGCTCGGACATTGCGCCTCCAGACGTGACAACGTTGTCTCGTTGATGACAACGTTGTCCGATCGTGGCCTCATGTTTCAGGAGAGTCAAGACCCCGTGTCCGCCGTGATTCCACAACGACGTTCCGCGAGCTGTTCGCGCTCCCGCCCCGCTGCTCAGCAGCCCGGCGAGCGCCCGAGCGGCCTGCGGTGTCGCGGTGGACAGGAACTCAGCTCGCTGATCCGCCCTCGCTGCGGCGCCGGCGATCCCGACGGCGGTACTCGGGGCGAAGCTTGGCGCTCGCGAACGCCGCCTCCACCGCCGCGGAGAGCGCGGTGATGTCGTACGCGCCGTGGTGGCGCCGGCCGTTGATGAAGAAGGTCGGGGTGCCGGTGACGCCGCTGATGTCGGCGGACTCGATGTCCTCGGCAATTCGGTCGACGCTCTTCAACTTGACCATGTGCTCCCGGAACTGGTCGAGGTCCAGGCCGATCTGTTCGGCATAGCCGAGCACATCGGTGGGATTGAGGGCGTCCTGGTGCGCGAGAAGCAGGTCGTGCATCTCCCAGAACGCGCCCTGCTCACTCGCCGCCTCGGCGGTCTCGGCGGCGAGTTGGGCATGCGGGTGGACGTCGGTCAGCGGCAGGTGCCGCCAGACGTACCGGATGTTGGCGAAGTCGGCCAGGAGTTCCCGGACCACCGGCTCGGCCTGCCCGCAGTAGGGGCATTCGAAGTCGCCGTACTCCACGACCGTCACCGGTGCTTCGCGCGGCCCGCGCACGTGGTCGCGCTCCAGATCGACCGGAGGCATCAGGTCGACGATGGCCTCGGCGACGCCCAGCAGCGCGCGGGCACGCCGCGCCGGCGGGAGCCGGGCAGCAAAGCGGAACACCAGCCAGGTGATGACGGACGAGCCAACCGTCGCGACGAGGATGCCGAGCTTCGCCTCCTCCAGAGCCGGGCCGTGCAGCGCGTGGGTGGCGATCAGGAGAGCGACGGTGAACCCGATGCCGGACACCGTGCCGACCCCGGCGACGGCGACCCAGCCCACCGGTGGCCGGAACCGGTTGCCGCTCAGCCGCGCCACCAGCCACGAGGTGACCACGATCCCGGCCGGCTTGCCGACGACGTACGCCGCCACGACGCCAAGCGTGACCGGGGAGGCCACGGCCCTGCCCAGCAGTTCGCCGTCGATCATGATCCCGACGTTCGCCAGCGCGAAGAGCGGCACGACCACGTAGCTCGCCCACGGGTGGTAGAGGGTCTGCAGCCGCTCGTTCGGCGACAACGCAGAGGTGAGCCCGGCCCGGGCCGAACGGGCGAGCTGCGGGGTGGGCTGTTCCCGGAAGAGGCGGAACTGGTCGCTCGCCCGCTGCAGTTCGCTGCGACCGGGGGCGTAGGCGTAGGACAGCAGCCCCATCACCAGGCCCACCACGACCGGGTCGACACCGGACTCCGAGACCGCGAGCCAGGCCGCCACCCCCAGCAGCGCGTAGACCGGCCCGAACCGCACGCCCGAGGCCTGGACGGCCAGGACGAGGCCGAAGATCCCCGCCGCGGCGAGCAGCGCCGTCGCCGAAGGATGTTCCGGGTAGGCGACCGCCAGCACCGCGATCGCTACCAGGTCGTCGATGACGGAGACCGTCAGCAGGAAACCCCGCAACCGATCCGAGAAGCGCGGCCCGAAGACGGCCAGCGCGCCGAGTGCGAGCGCCGTGTCCGTGGCCATCACCGCGCCCCAGCCCGCGGCGGTGGTGCGCCCGGCGTTGATCGCGAGATAGATCGCGATCGGCACGAGCATGCCGCCGAGCCCGGCCAGCAGCGGCAACGCCAGCCGGCGCCGCTCCCGCAGCTCGCCGATGTCGAACTCGCGGCGCAACTCCAGCCCGGCGACCAGGAAGAAGAACGTCATGAGTCCGCTGTTGACCCAGGTACGCAGGTCGTGGGACACGTGCCAGTCGCCGAGCTGGACGGAGAGGGACGTGCTCCAGAGCGACTCGTACGACGACATGTGGATGTTGGCCCACAGGAGCGCCACCACCGCAGCGACCAGCACCACCCGTGCGCCGCCGGTCTCGGTGTGCAGGAACGCGCGCAGTGGCGAGTTGAACCGGCCGACCCAGGCGGTCCGGGTGGACCATCGTCGGTGCCGGTCGTCGCTCGTCACGGGACAATCCTCGTCGACCTGATCGCCCCGTGGATCGGATTCGGACACGCGGCGACCGCCGGTCAGGGTGACGTCACCGCCGCAGTAGCCTGCCGATCATGGCGGACTGGAAGATCCGGCCGGCTTCGGCGGCGGACGTCGACGCGGTGGCTGAGTTGCGGGCCGTGGTGCTGCGGGCGGATCTGGAGCGGCTCGGGCGGTACGACGAGCAGCGGGTGCGGCAGCGACTGCGGGACGGGTTCGCGCCGGCGCACACCTGGGTGATCGAGGTGGGCGGCGCGTTCGGCGGCTGCGTGTCGCTGCGACCGGCCGAGGACGCCCACTGGCTGGAGCACTTCTACCTGGTCCCGCACCTGCAGGGCAGCGGCATCGGTTCGGCGGTGCTGCGCGGGCTGCTGGAGCGGTGCGACCGCGATGGAACCTTGGTCCGGCTCAACGTGCTGCAGGGCAGTCCGGCGCGGCGGCTGTACGAGCGGCACGGATTCAGACTCGAGACCGAGGATCCGGTGGACGTGTTCATGGTGCGCGAGGTCGGTGGATAGGGAAACGCCCGATTCCCCACCCGGGAATCTGGCATAGCGTCGATCCGGTCCGCCACGAATGAACACTTGTTGCAGCAGCGGCATGATCGGAGAAGTCACGAATGAACAGGGTGCGGCTCCTCGCGTTGGCCTGCCTGTCGGCCATGACCCTCACCGCCTGCGGAGGCGGCACCGCCAGTACCACCGGCTCGTCGCCGTCCGGCCCGAGCGCCGAGCCGAGCGCCGCAGCGGCCGCGTCCGCCACCACCGGCACGGGCTCCGGGTCGGGTGGGGTCACGGCGAGCGCCCTCTGTGACTACCTGCGGGATGAGCTGCCGGCGCTGCGCAAGGCACCCGGCGAGATCGAGGTGATGGGGCGGCTCGCCACGGGACTCAGCGGATGGTACGACGAGCGGGGCGGAGTGCCAGACGGTAGCGAGATCGACAAGCTCAGCCGGGAACAGTGCGCGGACGTTCGCACCGAGGTGCTCAAGCTGGCCGGGGTGCAGAGCTTCCTCCAGATCTAGCGACGTGGGCACCGACGTGAGAGCGGCGTTACAGCGGATCTGCCGGCACACCGGGAGCGCCCCGACGTAGCGTGAGATCGTGCCGACGAAAGACGTACTCACCAAGGCTGACCTCGCCGAACTTCGCCGCTCGGCGCTCGGGATGGCCGACCCGCTCGGTGTCGCCGCCGACCTGTCCGACGCGGTGCGACAGGACCGGCTGGAGGACCCGGACGACGCCGGCGACGCGCTGACCCTGGCCGCCGAGATCGCCGAGATCCGGGGGAAGTCAGATGCCGCGCTCCGGTACGCGGAGCGGGCCCTGGAGGTGTACCCGTCCGGGGACGACCCCCGGGCCGGGTTCGCCCGGGCGTTGCGGGCCCGGACCCTGTTTCAGGCCGCCGGCCGGGAGGACGAGGCGATGGCGGAGCTGACCGCCCTTCGCCCGCTCCTGCTCGTCCAGCCCGACGCCCCCGCCTACGTGAGCGCGGCGCTGGACTCCGGTGGTCGTTCGGCGATCGCCGAGACGTGGCTGAGCGAGGCGGTGGACACGCTGCTCGGCGAGCGCGCCACCGCCGCCGGAGGGTCGGCGCAGGCCATCACCGCCGTCGAGCCCCCGGTCGAGGTCGGCCCCCCGGAAGCGCCCGGTGTCCTCTTCTTCCTGCTGCAACAGCGACACCGGGTACGCCGGAATCTCAACCTGCCGCACGACCGGCACGACGATCTGGCGGACCGGCTGGAGACCCAGCTCGTCCGTCGGGCGGCGCAGCGCGAGGGCGGCCAGCAGGACCTGATCTTCTGGCCCCGCGCCGAGTTCGACCGCCTGCTGGCCGAACACCCCGACCTGACCGAGGCGTACGGGCCGGACTGGGACGCGCACCGGGCCCGGCTGGAGAAGGAGCTGGTCCGGCTGGCGAACGCGGGCGGGACCGGTCTGGGCGTGCTCAGCGCGACGGTGGCCGGCCTGGACGCCCATGCCAGCCGACGGAACGGCGATCCGGCCGACCCGCAGATCCGGGCCGGCTACGCGGGCGAGCTCGCGGCTCGACCGAGTGCGCGGATTCCCTGGCCACCGGAGCGCAACGACGCGTGTTGGTGCGGCTCGGGTCTGAAGTACAAGAAGGACTGCCTGCCACGCTCCCGGAGCTGAACGGGGCAGCTATCGAGCCGGGGTGTGCCGCTGGTAGTGGCGGGCGACGCGGGCACGGTTGCCGCAGGAGGGCTTGCACCATTCCTGACGCGGGTGGTCCTTGACGAAGTAGCGTACGCAGCGTGGCGCGGGGCAGGCGCGCAACAGGTCGCGGGTCGGACCGGCGATGAACTCGATGGCGGCACGTGCCAGCCCCGCGGTGATCGCCAGCCGCGTGTCAGCCGCCTCGCCGTGCCAGGCGAGGGACGGCGTGTCCTCCTCCGCCCAGGTCAGCACCGGCCGGACCGGCAACGCCCCAGCGGCCTGGTTGAGCCGGGCGACCGCCTCCTGTGGAGAGAGCAGCGAGGCGGAGTCGGCCCGGCTCGGCGGGCCTGGGCGGACCGCCACCGCGAAGAGGGTACGCGCGGCGCGGCGCACCGCGACCACGTCGAGCCGGGTCCGCTCGTCGACCACGCCGCCAGGAATCTCGAACCCGCCTACGTACTCCCGCAGTGGCTCGGCCTGCTCTCGGAGCCAGGCGGTCAAGCCGGCGAGGTCGGCGAGGTCATCGGCGACGCCGCCGTTGCCGTCATGTCGAATCGTGCTGACCAGGGCGAGCGCGAGCTGGGCTGACATCGGACCCCTCCTGTTCCGGCTTGTGTGGCCGACGCCGGCCAGTGTAGCTTCCCTAATGCCTTTTCCGTAGATAACCATTAGGGGCCGTCGTGTTGGTCATCGCGCACCTCAGTGACACTCACATCGACAGCCACCCCCGATCGGCCGAGCGGACCGCCCGGGTGATGGACCACCTGCACGCCCTGCCACGACCGGTCGACGCGATCCTGATCACCGGGGACATCGCCGACCATGGCGAGGTGGCCGAATACGAGACCGCCGCCAAGCTCTTCGACTCCCCGCTGCCGGTCATGATCTGTCCCGGCAACCACGATGTGCGCGACGCGTACCGCAAGGGTCTGCTCGGCGACGACCGTGGCGGCACCGGCCCGATCAACACCCGGTACGACGTGGCCGGTGCGGTCTTCCTCCTTGCCGACTCCTCCGTGCCCGGCGAGGACGACGGCCACCTGGACGAGGAGACCGTGACGTGGCTCGCCGACGAACTGGGTTCGGTGCCGGCCGAGACGCCGACGTTCATCGCCCTCCATCACCCGCCGGTCGTGCTGCACCACCCGGTCATCGACCCCATGCGACTGCTGCCCGCCGACCCCCTGGCCGACCTGGTCACCGCCCACCCGCAGGTCGTCGCCGTGCTGACCGGGCATTTCCACACCGCCGCCGCGAGCACCTTCGCCGGCCGCCCACTGCGAATCGCGCCGGGGGTGGTCTCCACCCTTCGGATGCCCTGGGAGGGCGAGGGACGGTTGACCACCCAGGCCCAGCCACCCGGCGTCGCATTCCACGTGTACGACGACACCGGCCTGCTCACGACCCACTACCGGGTGGTGGTATGAGCACGCATGGGGTCGCCGTGCTCGGCTTTCTCGTGGCCGTCGCGCCGATCACCACCACGCCGGGAGCGAGCCTGACGCTGGTCGTCTCGCGCGTTGCCACCGGCGGGCGGCAGCAGGGGTGGTGGGTGATCCTCGGTACGGTCACCGGGCTGTACGTGCACGCCACCCTGGCCGCCGTCGGCCTGGCCGCGCTGGTGCTTCGCTCGTCGCAGGCGTTCTGGGTCGTCAAGCTGATCGGTGCCGCCTACCTGGTCGGGCTCGGGCTCTGGCTTCTCTGGTCCGCGACCTACCGCCGCACGGCGGCCAGGTCAGGGGCGTCGGACGTGGCCGCGGCGGAGGAGACGCCGACGACCACGGGCCGGCCCGCTCCGGTCCGCATCCGGAGGCTTCCGTGGCGCGTCCACCACCCCTACCTCCAGGGGCTGCTGAGCAACGTCCTGAATCCCAAGGCGGCCGCCATCTACCTCACCCTCGCACCGCAGTTCCTCGAACCGGGCCGACCGGTGCTGGTGCCGATGTTGCTTCTCGCCACGGCGCACGCCGCGCTGCACAGCTGCTGGCTCGCGGGATGGACCGCCGTCTCCGGTGCCGCCGCCCGGCTGCTCCGCACGGCCAGCGTTCGACGCATGCTCGATCGGCTGACCGGCGTGATCCTGCTCGGCCTCGGTGTTCGGTCCGTGGTGGCCTGAGCCCGAGTGCCCGCCCGGGTGCGCGCCGCCCGCGGCGGCCACGACGGTGGCTGGCCGGACGGGCCGCTATCGGAGGATCTCGGCCAGCTCGGACAGGTCGGCAATCTCGTACGCGACCGGGGCATCGCGCGGCGCGGTCTGCCCCCGGTGGTTGACCCAGACGGCCCGGATGCCCGCCGCGTGCGCCCCACCCACGTCGGCGGTGAGCGAGTCACCGACATGCAGCACCTCGTGCGCCTCCAACCCGAGGGCGGCGAGCGCCCGATCGAACATGGCCCGGTCCGGCTTGTACGCGCCGGTGGCCTCGCTGGTCACCACGGCCGTGAAGGCCAGGCCGTGGTGTGCCATCGCGGCACGCACGTCGTCCGTGTCCACATCGGACACCAGGCAGATCGGCACGGTGACGCGGGACAGGAACTCACGGGTGCCGGGCCGCAGCGGTGGCGAGCGCCAGTACCTGAACTGCGCCGCGCACAGGGCGGCCGGGTCACCGGCGCAGCCGGCGTCGGCCATCACCGAAGCCAGACTCGTCATCGCGCTGTCCCGCAACGAGCGGAACCGCGCTCGCACATTGGGGGCTGACACACCCCGCGCGTACGGATAGCGTCCTTCCCTGGACGATCACGGTCCGCCCGCCACCGCCGGAGGAGACGCCGATGTTCGAGGAGTTCATGGGCATCCCCGCCCACCCTCTCGTGTTGCACGCCGCGGTCGTGTTCGTGCCGCTGCTGGCCCTCCTGACCGTGGCGTATGCGCTCGTCGCGCCTGTCCGGCCACACACCCGCTGGGTGCTGGGGCTGCTCGCGCTGGGCGCGCCGCTCGCCGCGCTGCTCGCGAAGCTCTCCGGTGACGCCTTCTTCGCCCGCATGCGGTCCGCCAACCGGGTCACCCCCGAGTTCGTGCCGAAGATCGAGGCCCACCAGCAGTTCGGCGACATCACGCTCTGGGCCACCATCGGGCTGGCGATCATTGCGCTGGCACTGGTTCGGTTCGTCCCGCCCCGAGCCGAGGCGAGCGAGACCGGAGGCGGTGGCACGGGTCGGGCGCTGACCCTGGCGTTGCAGGTGCTGTCGCTGGTGGCCGCGGGCGTCGCCCTGTACTACGTGATCCGCACCGGCGACTCCGGCGCGAAGGTGGTATGGACGGGTCAATGACCTGACCATGCGGTGCGGGGTCAGCGTCGGCTGGCCCGGTCGACGCCCTGGTGCACCCGCGCGGTGCGGTCGATCAGCTCGCGCAGCGCGCTCTCGTCGACGGTGTCGAGCCGCTTCAGGTAGAGGCAGCCCTTTCCGGTGCGGTGGGGGCCGAGGCGTTCGAGGATCGGGCCGTACCGATCCTCGAAACCGCCCACGAGGTAGACGACGAGGTGCTGCTTGCGCGGTGAGAAACCCACCAGCGGCGCGTCGCCCGTACGCCCGCTGTCGTAGGTGTAGTGGTAGCTGCCGAAGCCGACGATGCTCGGACCCCACAGCACCGCCGGCTCGCCGGTCACCTCGCCCATGAGCGCGCGGAGCCGCCCCGCGTCGGCCCGCCTGCGCTCGTCGGGAACCGCCGCCAGGAAATCATCGACGCTGACCTCGGTCGGAGCTGTCACCGGCTCTTTCGATGTCGCCATGACGGGATGCTCTCACGCCTGTACGACGAGGCGCCGACGCGCCGGTCAGGCCACATCCTGGCGCGCTCGCCAGGAGAGAGCGACGAGCCACCCCGAGATGATCACCGCTCCAACGGCGAAGCGCATGCTCGCGCTCTCCTCGCTCCACGGCAGGGCGGTGAGCACGAACGCGACGACCCCGCTGGCGGCGCTGTGGACCGCCCAGCCCCGCCGCCCCTGGCCGGCGAACCGCCGGGCGAACAGCAGACCCGCCGCGATCAGCGACAGGAACGCCGCGGCGCCACAGACCGTGTGCAGGACGCTGCCCGTGCTGGCGTGGGCGGCAAGCCCCGCCGGGGCGCCCGGCGGCCAGCCGAGCGCGGGGTCGGGCACGAAGATGCCGCCACCGACCATCGCCGCCCCGTAGACGCCGACCAGCACCGGCCCCACCGTGCCGGCCCGGCCCGGACGCAGCGTCCGCCACAGGCCCACCGCGAAGGCGAGAGCCAGCAGGCCGGTGCCCACGAACGCGACGAACTGCAACCAGCCGAGGTCACCGAGGGTGAGCGAGCTCAACGCGTGGCGGCGCAGGTCGAAGCCGGATCTGGTGAAGGCCTGCGCGAACGACAGGGCCGGGAAGAGGACACCGGCGACCGTGCCGCAGCTCAGGAGGAGTCGGGTGCGGCGTTGAGCGGACACGACCCGCTCGGGGGCAGTGGTCAAGGACGTCATGTGGATACCTCTCGTGTCGGCGTCACGTGTTCTACCGTCACGACGAACGAGACCCGGCCGGATCGACACCACCGGCGAAGGAAGTCGGCGTGCTGGTGCGACCCAGCTCAGGGCCGGGCCGCACCAGCTCCGCTGACGATCAGCCGGCGATGTACGCCCGGATGATGGTCTGGTCGATACCGCTACCGCCGTTGGCGTCGGCCTTCACCCGCAGCGAGACGGGCTTCCCGGCGGCCGCCTTCGGCAGCTCGACCCGATAGCTGTCCCCGTCGCGGGTGACCCGGGCCGTCTTCCAGGTGGCACCGTCATCGGTCGAGGTCCACACCTGGAACGCGGTCACCTTCTGCGCCTTGACGCCGCGCGCCTGCCGGACGGCCAGTTCGGCCGTTCCGCCGGTGGCGTGGTTGTTGGTGTCCATCGGCAGGGCGTAGTCGACCGCGAGCAGCGGCAGCGGCACGCTTCCGGTGCCGTCCGGCCCGGCGGACCGGAACGTCCACGAGGTGGTGACCTTGGTCGAGATCGGGAGGATCAGACTCGTGTCGACGTCGAGGGTCAGCCGGTAGTCCGCCGCCTGTTGCGGCACGGTGAAGTCGGCGAGTGGGCGGTCCCGCTCCTCGACGAGCTTGCCGTTGCGGTACAGCGACAGCTTGCGGTTCACCCCGATCGAGTTGCCCTGCAGGCAGTCGGCCCGCTGGTGCTGGTCCACCAGCGACGCCAGGTCGATGTGCAGGTTGCCGCGGGTCCGCGACGGCGGGGTCGCGCAGCTCCAGCCGGCACCGGCCGGGTCGTCGTACCAGCCGGAGTGCAGCGGCTGCCGCGCCCAGACCTTGGTCTGCCGACTGCCCGGCTGGTAACTGCGGGGCGCCTCCTGGGCCGACAGTCCGCCGTAGACGCCCTCGTCTGCCCAGAGGATGCCGGGCGAGAGGTAGTCGGTGCGGTACGGCGGCAGGTTCCCCTCGTGGGTCTGGGTCACGCCCAGCCCCTCCGGGGTGAGGCCGGTGCGGACCAACTGGGTGACCATCCCCGGCGAGTCCATCTGGTGGAACCGCTCGTCGATCCGGGCCAGCTTCGCCTGTTCCGCAGCGGTCACCCGGTACGCGGGATCGGCCGGCACGCCGCTCGCGTACTCGTGAACAAGGTTGTAGCGGTACGGCTTGGCCGTGCCGGCCGGCGAGTCCAGGTTGACGGCCGCCCAGGTGCGCCGTGATCCGATGCTGGGCTTCGGCAGTGGGGAGGTGCGGATGGTCGTCGCGCTCCCGTACCCATTGATCTGGTTCCACCAGGACTGGCCGTTCGGCGCGGTCTGGAGGCTGGTGAGGTCGACCCGGGTGGGCGTGGTGGCGACGCCGTCGACCGTCGCCGTCACCGGCCTGGCCAGCGCCGGGTCGAGCGTCAGGCTCCGGTTGCCGTTGACGTTCAGGTCGGTCTCACCGTTGAGCGTCGTCTCCAGCACGTCACTGTCGACGTAGTAGGCGACCGAGGAGCCGAGGATCGCGTACCGGCCGGCCGGCACCCGCGTGGTGAAGGTTTCTCCGGGCGTACCGCTGGGCCCGCCGTAGTAGATGACGGGGTCGGCGAGGTTGGTGACCAGGATGTTGATCCAGCTCTCCGCGCCCTCCTTGAGGCCGGGCATCGGCTTCGTGTGGATCGTCAGGTCGTAGCTGGGCTGCTCGACGTAGAAGCTCACCGGGGTGGTCGCGACCAGCTTCCGTCCGGCGGTGCGGGCGGTGACGGTGGCCAGGTAGAAGCCCGGCCGGGCTGCCAGCGCCGCACGGTTGATCCGGAGGGTAACGCCGGCGGTGGCGCCGCGCTTGAGCGTCAACCGACTCGTCGACAGTGACGCCGTGCCGCGCGGCACCGGCTGGCCGTCGTGGTTGACGACCGCCACGTCCAGGTCGAGGACCGCCGTCGCCGAGGTCGGCGCACCGGTCCAGCTCAGCTTCGCCTCGCTGGTCCCGGACTGCGGGTACGCGAAGGTGCCGAGGTTGACCACCGGCTGGTTGCTGACCGGGCCGCCGAGCGCCCTGGCCGCGTTGAGCCGACCGGCCCCGACGGCGTACGGGTCGACGCCGGCCAGCGGATCGGCGGCACCGACGAGCGCGGACTTGAGCTGCTCCCCCGTCCAGTCCGGGTGCCGCTGAGCGAGCAGCGCGGCCGCGCCCGCCACGTGCGGGCTGGCCATCGAGGTGCCGGAAATGCCCTCGTAGTACCTGTCGATCGGGTCCTGCAGGTTGGTGCCGGCGGCCCGGGCGGCGACGATGTCGACGCCGGGCGCGACCAGTTCCGGCTTGGCCACGTTGCTGCTGACCAGCGGTCCGCGGCTGGAAAAGTCGGCGAGCTTGTCGTTGCGGTCGACAGCGCCGACAGTCAGCGCGCTGGCGGCGGAGCCGGGCGAGGAGATGGCACCGCCGCTGTTGCCGGCGGCGATGACGAAGAGCGCCCCGGTCTGCCTGCTCAGGCCGTCGACGGCGAGCGAGAGCGGGTCGTTGCCGTCGTCCGGGTCGCTGCCGCCGAGGCTCATGTTGATGACATCGGCCCGGCTGGCGGCCCACTCCATGCCGGCGATGATCCCGGAGTCCGCACCGGAGCCGTGGTCGTCGAGGACCTTGCCGATCACCAGTTTGGCGTCCGGCGCCACGCCGCGACGCTGACCGTGGGCGGCCGCGCCGGTGCCGGCGATGGTCGACGCGACATGCGTACCGTGGCCATTGTGGTCGACGGCGTCGCCACCCTCGACGGTGAAGTCGGCGCGGTCGGCGACGCGACCGACCAGGTCCGGGTGGGTGAAGTCGGCACCGGTGTCGAGCACCGCGACCCGGACCCCCTTGCCGGTGTACCCGACCTTCCAGGCGTCGGGCGCGGCGACCTGGCCCAGGTTGCGGTCGAGGTCACCATGCTGGCTGCCGCCGGTCAGCGCGGTGGCGCGGACCTTACGGTCGAGCCAGACCTTCTTGGCCCCGGCGAGCAGCGAGTTCGTCGCAAGCTTCGCGGTGGCCGGGCTCTTCTTGGGTACGTGGCCGGCCACCGCGCCGATGCTGGGCAGCGACAGCACGTCACCGAGCGCGGCCACTCGGGCGGACGCGGTGGAGGGCTGCACGATGACCGGCAGCTGCGAGGTGCTCTCATCGTCGTAGCCGTCCGCGATCAGCGCGGTGACGTCGAAGAGGTCGGGGTCGAGGGTCGAGCCGATCTGGGACGCGACGCGCGCGGGGATGACGTGCAGGTGGCCGTCCGGCCGGCAGGTCTGTCGGAGCACCGCGTTCGGGTCGGCCGGTCGCACCGTGGCCCGCGGGCATCCCGCTCCGGTGCTCCGTACGGTCACCACGTCCCCGGTGAGCAGGGTGACGGTGTGCGTCTTCCCGTCGCCAGCGGCATCGGGTGTGCCCGTCAGACCAATGCCGCTGGGCCCGGCTGTGGCAGCGCCGCCCGGTACGGCGCTCAGCGCCGTGGCCGTGACGGCGACGGCCAGCAGCCATCGCGTTTTCCTGAGCATCTTGCTCCCTGTCTTATGTAGACAAACGCACCCTCTCGGGCGACTTCTCGCAAGATCATAGGATCGACGGAACGTCGACGCGGTCCTAGCATGGGCTGAATGGATCTTCCGGATCCAGCTCGGCCGATCCCCGGCGACCAGCCCGACCGAAGGGAAACGCGCGTGCGTCGAACCCCCTTGGCACTACTCGGCGTCGGTGTCTCCGGCGCACTGCTGTTGAGCGCAGCCCCAGCAGCGGCGGCGACCCCGCCCGCGGCGCCCGCACCGACCGGCATCGTCGTCAGTGACGGCATGACGCAGCCGGTGTTCTCGCTCGCCGACGCGATCGAGGAGCGGGTGTTCGTCCAGACCCCGGTCGACACCGACCACGACGGCCGCCTCGACCGGGTGGCGATCGACATCTCCCGGCCCCGGGAGACCGCCACCGAGGGCTTCAAGGTGCCGGTCATCTTCGAGCACAGCCCGTACCGCAAGGGCACCTGGGGCGACGTGCCCTACCCGAGCGTGCTGGTGGACGACCTGCCGCAGAACGGCTTGACCGACCGTTCCGGGCGCCGGGCTCTCGACGCGGGAGCCCAGCGGGCGCAGGCGAAGGCCAACCTGCCCGGTTCGCTCGACGACTACTACGTGCCGCGGGGGTACGCGGTGGTGCTCGGTCAGAGCGTCGGCACCGGCGACTCCGACGGCTGCCCGACCAGCGGCGACCAGGCCGAGACGCTCGGCACCAAGGCGGTCATCGACTGGCTGAACGGCCGGGCGAAGGGGTACGACGCGAACGGCGCCCCGATCACCGCCGGCTGGACCACCGGCGCGGTCGGCATGACCGGCGTCTCCTACAACGGGACGCTCCCCAACCAGGTGGCCACCACCGGCGTCCGGGGCCTCAAGACCATCGTCCCGGTCTCCGCGATCAGCAGCTGGTACGACTACTACCGCGCCAACGGTCTGGTCGTCGCCCCCGGGACGTTCCAGGGCGAGGACACCGACATCCTGGCCCAGTACACCGCCGGGCAGGCACGGGCCGAGGGGCCCTGCGCCGACGAGATCGCGAAGATCACCGAGGAGCAGGACCGGGTCACCGGCGACTACTCGAAGTTCTGGAAGGACCGTGACTACCTTGACGCCCGGGACGTGGAGGCGAGCGTCTTCGTCGTGCACGGCCTCAACGACTGGAACGTGAAGACCGAGCACTTCGCCGGCTGGTGGGACGAGCTCGCCAAGCGCCACGTACCGCGCAAGATCTGGCTGCACCAGGGCGGGCACGGCGGCCCGGGCAGCAACGCGTCGGTGACCCTGCCGGACGGGCGGACGTGGACGTACAAGCAGACCGAGAACCGCTGGTTCGACTTCTGGCTGTGGAACGTGCGCAACGGGATCATGGACGAGCCGACCGCGGTGCTGCAGCGGGAGGACCGGGCCTACACCACGTACGCCAACTGGCCCGACCCGGCAACGCGTGAGGTCGGGTTGCGGTTCGCCGCCACCGACGCCACCGCCCCGGGCACGCTCACCACGGGCAAGCCGCCGAAGGCCAGGGTCGAGCAGAGCTTCGTCGACGAGGGTCGGACCATCCACCCGGACACCCTGGTGTCCAACCCGGACACGGCGAGTGAGAACCGGCTCGCGTACCGCTCCCCCGCGCTGACCCAGAACGTGCGCATCTCCGGACGCCCGGAGATGCGGCTGCGGATGGCGATCGACAACAAGCCGGACGCGAACCTCACCGCGTACCTGGTCGACTACGGCCCGGCCGGCTCGACCGCCGCGCCGACCGTGGTGACCCGGGGCTGGATGGACCCGCAGAACCGCAAGGGCCCGGCCCGCACCGAGCCGGTGAAGCAGGGCAAGCTGTACGACTACCGGTGGACCATGGAGCCGAAGGACTACATCTTCCCGGCGGGGCACCGGATCGGCGTGGTCGTCTTCTCCAGCGACCAGGAGTACACCCTGCTGCCGCTGGGTGGCACCGAGCTGCGGGTCGCGCCGAACGACAGCGAACTGCGGCTGCCGGTGGTCGGCGGGCGGGCCGTACTCGGGTTCTGAGCCAGTTTTTCCGAACGGGTGGGGCAGTCCGACACGTCGGGCTGCCCCACCCGTGTTTGGCGTGCGGACGCACGGGAAGACCTCGCCGATCGGGCCCGGCCGTTGTCCGGCGGTGCCGGCGAGACCAGAGGAGGAGTGAGGATGGCCGCAGGCAGCACCCGCAAGGCAACCGGTGCGAAGACGAAGACGATGCCGCCGAGCCGGAAGGTGGCGGCGAAGAAGGTCGCCGCCGCGACGAAGCGGGCCACCGGCGCGAGCGCGGCCAAGACGCCCGGCGAGAAGCCCACGCCGACCACGACCCGGGTGGCGCGAAAGAAGGACACCTCCGCCACCACGGCCACGCCCACCCGCAGGCCGACAGCGAAGGCGGCCGCCGCCAAGAACGCCCCACCGAAGAAGGCACCCGCGACGAAGGCCGCGGCCAAGAAGTCGCCCGCGAAGAAGGCCGCGGCGGCCCGGGCCCGCACCACGTCAGCGACCAGGGCGCCGGCCAAGAAGGCGACCACCATGGAGTCGTTCGGCAACCGGCGTACGCCCCGGAAGGCTTGATTCCCAACGGCGCGGGGCATTGGGAGCCGGCCCCGGTTGGTCAGGCGTGCGGGTCGGGGCAGCAGACCGTGAGCGCACCGGGCACCGAGCGCACCTTGAGCTTCGCGACCGCGGTACGCGCGCCGCCATCGAGCTCGTACGTCCGCGGCGCGGCGAAGCGGACCCGAACGCGGCGGCCGCGGGTGATCCGGACGAAGGGCGAGTCGGTCGAGCGCCCTGCGGCCATCCGGCCGAGGGTGCGGGCCCAGTCGATCGCCCCGTTCGCGGTTGACACGCCCACCTCCAGGCACCCGTCGTCCGGCTGGGCGTCGTCGAAGGCGGGGATGCCACCGGTGATCGTGCCGACGTTGCCGAAGAGCACGCAGCTCGCCTCGCCGTCGAACCAGGTCACCCCGTCCACCTGAATCCGCGTGTGCACCAGCTCGCCCCGAACGTGTCGCAGCCCCGTCCAGACGTACGCCAGCCGACCGAGCCGGCTCTTGAGGTGCCGGTCCGCCTCCCGAATCAGGTCGCCGTCGAACCCGGCACCGGCCATCACCGCGAAATGCTCGCCGTTGAGGCGGCCCAGGTCCAGCCGGCGCCGCCGGCCGTGCAGGCCGATGCGTACCGCCTCCGCCAGGTCCTCCGGGATGCCGAGGTTGGCGGCGAAGAGGTTCGCGGTGCCGGCGGGCAGGATGGCCATCGGGGTCCGCGAGCGGGCCAGCGTGTCCGCGCAGCGTTGCACCATGCCGTCCCCACCCCACACGAAGACCAGACCGGCGCCCTTCTTCAGCGCCTTGCGGACCTTCTTCGGCGCCTTGCGGCTCTTCGGCACCTCGTACCAGAGCAGGTCGTCGACGCCGGCGCCGACGAGGGTCGCCCGCAACTCGTCAAGCCCGCCACCGAGGGTCTTGCGACGGTGCGCGACCACCGCGACCGCGCCCAGCCGGCCGGCGGTCACACACGTGGCGGGGGCTGCGGCGCTCGTGCTCATGGCCGCCGGTGTTACCCAGCCGGCTGACTGACTACGCCTCGGCACCGCACGGGTGTCGGCCTTGGTCGCGGCACTGTCGCGCGGGCCGTAGCCGGATGGGCCCGATGTCCGGTCCGGGAATCACGCGGATGCTGCCGCACCTGCCATTGCTGGCCGCCGCCTGAAAGGTCTGTGATGGGCCGGTCACGGCGGCATCCGCACCAAGGCGCGTTATACCTCAGAGTCATATTTATGCCTCACAGGTATAGCGCTCCATGCCGACTGTCCCGCCCGTTCGGAACGCGGTCCTGCAATCCGCGCGACTTGGGGAGGTCGTGGCCTCGGCGCGTTGGCAGGCAGCAGTGTCCCGCAGATTGCGCGGATCGTGGATCCGGCGGGTTGAGGACCTTGACGGCGCCAATGTCCGGTTCGTGATCGGCGCGGCTGGGGGTGGGTGTCCGGTTTCGCCGTGGGCGTCCCGTGGTCGGGGGCACCCGTGGGCTGGAATCGGGGGCCGGCCGGGGTGGTTATACCTGGCAGATCACCGCGGCCCCCTGGCCCGGTAGCCACAGGCCGTCGGGAATACCCGCCAGGCCGCCACGGTTACATCCCCCGTAGCCGCCGACCGCCGGGAACACCCGCCGGGCCGGCACGGTTACATCCCCCGGACACCCGAGCAGGTC
>NZ_JBSFYQ010000039.1:0-67020 GCF_053599855.1 Micromonospora sp. NPDC005161 | reverse complement strand
CCACTCCGGGCTAACTGCCGTGATCACCTGCACCCCCGGCATCCTGCCCGATCGTCCTCAACAGACAGACGCCAGGGTTACGAGACATCCCTTAGAGAGCTACTTCGGTCGTGGTCACCCGGCAATACTTCCGTAACCACGCGCGTGCTACCGCGCAATCGGCTCGTGCCCGCATCTGCGGCGCGGCACCTGCGTGAGCGTCGCGCGATTCTCAGCAGAGCGCGACGCTGCCCCGGCGTGGACGCCGGGGCAGCGATCTATCGAGCCGCTCAGCGGTCGCCGATGCGCTCGTGGCCCTGGTGCTTGAACTGGTAGCTGCGCTCGGCCTTCTTGGCGTTCACCGCGATCGTTTCCGACGGGAAGGCGTTCTTGACGCGCGCGAAGTACCAGACGGCGTGCACGAGTGTGTTTTTGAACTGCTCCAGCGAGCGCAGTGCGTTGCCGTTGAGGCTGTCTGCCTGTTGCTGCGCGAGCACCGGGTTCGTGGAGTACGTCTCCATCGTCGAGGCCGGCGGCTGCCCCGTGACCGTCGAGTACGTATCGCAGTCCTCGTGGTAGCAGGGGTCGAGCTGCTCGCCCAAGACGCCACCGTACTTGGCGACCTGCTCAGCGGTCTTGTGCGCCTCGGCGCCGGCGAACACACCACCCGCAGGAATGCCGCGGTTGATGAAGCCGACGTAGTCCGAGCGGCCGTCGAACGGAATCGTCTCGCTGGCCATCCCGCGCTCGGACCAGTAGTCGGTGAGCACCCGCTCGATCACGCCGGAGCCCGCGGGCCCGGCGAGCTCAGACCCAAACGTCGAGCCGTCGCCGTCGTAGACGAGCCGCGCGAAGTTCGGCGAGGCAATCATGTCGGTGTCGAGCATCATGTCCGTACGCGCGACCTCGGCATCGGAGAGGTGGGCGGCGTAGTACTGCGAGCCGACCAGGCCGTCCTCCTCGCCGCCGAACCACAGGAAGCGGATCTTGTTACGCGGCGGTGTGCCCGCCTTGGCGAGCTGCTC
This sequence comes from Micromonospora sp. NPDC005161, assembly GCF_053599855.1. Lineage (NCBI taxonomy): Bacteria > Bacillati > Actinomycetota > Actinomycetes > Micromonosporales > Micromonosporaceae > Micromonospora > Micromonospora sp. NPDC005161. Next base: position 66,016 of record NZ_JBSFYQ010000039.1, on the reverse strand, counting down.
GGCGAGCTCGAGCTGGAACGCCGTGCCCGAACCGTCGTCGTTGACGCCTGGACCCGCCGGCACCGAATCCAGATGCGCGCCGAGCAGCACCATGTGGTTCGCGTCACCGCGCTTGGTCTCGGCAACCACGTTCGGATACAGCTTCTCCTCGTCGACACCGTTGGTCGTGAGGTTGACGGTCGGGTTCTGGCCCGCCTCGTACGCGTTGTAGAGCTCCTGACCGACGGCGAAGCTCGACAACACCGCAGGCAGCGGGTACCCAGACGAGGCCGAGCGGAACAGCGCGTTGCGGCGACCCGCTGTGTCGCCCTCGTTGAAGAGGATCACCCCGACGGCGCCCGCCTCCACGGCGTTGTCCAGCTTCTGGGTGAACCCGCACGTGCCGCGCTGGATCAGCGACACCGAGCCGTTCGTCGCCGCCGGAAAGTCCGACATCTCACAGCCCGACGTGGTCCCGCCCGGGCTCGGGATCACGATGTCGTCCGTCGGGACGACCTTGACGTTCGTCAGCGACGTGGTCGGCGAGTGCTCGAAAGCGATGAAGTCGACCGACGGCGAGTCGTCGTCCGCGGCGCTACCGGCGACATAGGACTTGCTCGTCGGGGAGACCTGCTGCAACACGGGCGCCGCGGTCTCACGCCACTCCGGCATGTTGAACATCTCATAGCGGACGTCGTAGCCGGCCTTCTCCAGCGTGGCCTTCACGTAGGCCGCCGACGCGGTGTAGCCCGGCGTGCGCGTGTAGCGCGTGCCGCCGTTGAGGTCGGCGATGTTCTGCAGCGCCTGCTGATGTTCGGTGATGCCCTCCACGGTCACCAGCTGCTCTAGCCGGGTCGAATCAACGTCCGGCGGTGCTGCAACCGCCGGCGGCGCGCCAATGAACGCAACGATGATGGCGGCCGTAGCCGCCAGACGCACTCGATGCATCTCCTCCTCCTGACTCTTGCCTCCTGACGCTTGCCTCCTGACTCTTGCCTCCTAACTCTTGGGCAGCAACCCCCTGTTGGCCACAACCCTCGACTACCTGTCGTCTCTCCCATGTGGCGGTCACCGGGAGGCTGCACTCATCGAAACCAATGGCCCGGTTCTTCGCCCAACACATCTTCGGCGCCAGCCGCAACGCCAATATCGCCGCCGCCCCGGCCGGCACCCACGTCGAGATCCACGTCGGCCAGGACCAGTACCTCGACCTGGAGAACGAGGCGTTCGCGGCCCTCACCCGCGACGGAAGAAGATGCGCCGTTGGACCGAGGCCGTATCCGCCGCTGCGGTCCACCGGCCCCTGGCTGCTCACGGTCTGGGCAGGTGTCCCAGGTTTGCGAGGTGGCCGCGGTAGTCGTCGAGCAGTGCCGCGTCGACGGGTGGGCAGGCGATGCCTGCTCAGGCGAGGGCGATCGCCGGCAGGTCCCTGTGTAGTCGCGGCGCCCATTCCCACCGGCTGGCGGGCAGCAGGCTGGCGCGAGCGACGGCCGGGCCCGCCCACTCGCAAGGTGGGCGGCCCCGGCCGCGCGGCTCGCCCAGCGTCAGCTGGCGCAGCTTCCCGGCGGGGCTCTCGACGCTGCCGTCCGGGGCGTCGACCGACGGTGATCGCGTGGGCACCGCAGGTCAGTCGTGGCGGTGACGCACGATGTAATCGATGTAGCGGATCGTGTCCTCGCGGCCGTCCTCGTTGATCGAGTCCCACAGGTCCGCCAGCCAGTAGAGAGAGCCCGACAGCCGAGACCGCAAGCGGGTCACGGTGTTCATAACGCCGGTGGGCCGGTATGACGCTCACCCGCGTCGGCCTCAGCATGCCCGATCGTTCCGCAACGCCTCGTGATGCACGCCGAGCTGCTCGGTCAGGCGCCGGATGACCGACTTCGGGTCCGACGCGCGGTACAAGCGCACAGAGCGCTGGCGTAGCTCGTCGGGGTAATCGTTCGGTACTGCCACGGACGACTTCCTCCCGCGGCCATCAGGCCATGATCAAAAAGCTCCATGAAAGCGGGGGCGGCCCACTTCCAAGCCTGTTAGCCGTCACCGAAGGTGACGGCTAACAAACCTGGTGCGGTGCCGGTGCCGGAGTGTCGACGATCTGGCAGGTCAGGTGACCCCGACGTTCAGGTAGAAGTGGCCGATCTTGAGCGAAAGCGAGGCGCCTCCGAAGTGGTGAATGAGCAGCGCCAACAGGATGACGATCAAGATGCAAACGACGAGCCAAATCAGGAACCACACGAACCCTGGGATCCCGTAGCGACCGACGCGAGCCATTAGGCTCGCCCCCTCGCGGTTGGCGCTGCAGCACACACCGCCACGCATGGACGTGTCGGCTGTCGGTAACTGCGCCCGACGCTAGCGGACGTCTCCATACAGCCTCCTTCATTGAGGTGTCGCGAAATTTCCCTACCGAAGCGCGCGTCAAACCGGGGAGGGAGGAGCCCGCTTCAGGATGCCGCCGGGGCCGCGTTGTTGACCCTCGGCTCCCATAGCAACGGGCACGCAACGGGCACGACCTTGGCCTCGTCCGGTGGGGCTGCTGATTTCCGAGGAGGGTTGAGGTTCGGGGGGAGTTCCCCTCGTGGTCCCGGTGGTCCCAGCGTGGCCGCCGGCCCGGCGGATTCCGGCTGGAGGTCGCCAGCAGGCCGGGGCCGAGCCGGCGCGCCCGCTTTGCGGGCAGCCGTGACGAAGCGAAGAGCTCGGCAGGGAACAGGGCTGGCCCGTGGCTCGACCGCGGTCAAAGGAGAGCTTCCGGACGGCGCACTTGACCGGCATGGTCCCCAGGAAGCCAGCAAGGCCGGCCCGATGTTCGGACCAGCCCTCTGACCTGCTGATTCATCCTGTCGGGACGGCCGGATTTGAACCGACGACCCCTTGTTACCGACCGTAGCCATCCCAACCTTGTCATTGGCTGTCACAAATAGGCACTGAGCTGCACCGACGCGATCCAGCGATGACCGTCTTTTGTCACTGGTTGTCAACCGCAGGCGGGGGTTTTTGGGGGGTAAACGGGGGGCCGGACCACGGACGTCGTCAGCGTCCCACCGCGTCCCGCTCCCCATCAGCAGAACACCCGTCACCAAGGGAACAGCGCACCCCTACCGATCGCGACACGCTGGCCGCGGGCATGGGGGTTCGTGTCGGTGGGGCGACGGCGACCGGACATCTATGCCAGGGGGGTGCCGGCCCGTTGGCCGCCGCTTGCGGCAGGAAAGGGGCTGCGCGGGGTCGTCCGTCCCGTCATAATCTACGTCGTGAGTCGCGTCTTCCCGTGTCCGTGCTGCGGGCACCTGACCTTCGCTGAGGGGCCGGGTTCGTATGAAATCTGCCCGGTTTGCTTCTAGGAAGACGATCAGATCCAGCTGCGCTGGCCGGACTGGTCGGGCGGTGCGAACAAGCCACAGCGCTACTCGCGCAGCCAGCGGACGATTTGCTGCGCCACGGCCGGCGGACAGTCGGGCCGACGCGCCAGGGTCAGCGCCCGGTGTCCCGGCACCACCCGTTCATACACGGCGATCGCCTCCGCGATTGCAAGCTTGGTGCCCGCGCCGGCATCCGGCCACAGCCGCTCTTCCAGCCACGCTCCGAACGTGGGGTCGTTGCTCAACACGTTCCGCAGGACCTTGGCCATCACGCGGGTGATGCTGGTGCCCAGGTCGTGGCTGTCCCAGCCGCTCACGACACGGCGGACGAGGTCGGCCGCCTCGCCGATCGGCAACCGGCGCAGGCCCAACGGCCCGATCGTCGCCGCCCACCGGCTGAAGTCCGACGCCATCTCCGCCTTCGCCTGCACCGACGGCACGGCTCCGTTGCCGAGACGCGCGCTGATAGCCAGGACCGGCTCAGACATCTTTCGCACGACGCGCCGGATCAGGGACACGTCGAGCGGCTGCAGGTTGTCGAGCCGGATGACGAGGTCCACCAGCCGGGACGCCAGCTGACTGTCCTCGCGGGCGTCGATGGCCGTCCCCAGGCGGTCCGCGGTGGCGGTGGAGACCTCCTCAAGCGCGCCGCCCGTGAACAGGGAATCCGGCGTGATCGCCGGATCCGCGAGGAGCGTTGCGGTCTGCCGCGCCGCCTCGGTGTGCCGGGACGGAAGAAGATGGCGAACCCAGCTGAACAGCTCCGGAGTGAGCGCCTCCCCGTCGCTGCGGATCGTCGACACAGCGGCGATCATGCCGGCGTTCGCGGCGGCCGGGCTGGGACCGCTGAGCAGCTCCCGGCTCAGCCATTGCCGGGCCACCTCGTCGGCACGGCAGATCCGCCCTTCGAACTTGGCTCTACGCTGGGTCGCTCGCTTGCCGGAGGCCGGAAGCCAGGGTGAGCCGCCAGGGCGTGTTTGGCTTTCCGCACACTTGCCGCCAGCGCCCACCACCCGCCCCGCTCTAATGGGGAGGTGGGCTCGCTGCCCGCGAAGCCTCGGTCAGGGCGTGGTCGATGGCGGCGCCGCCAGCATCAGGATCAGCGAGGGTGGCGAGGACCTCGAACCCGGTCGGGCCGCGCCGTAGCACGCTCACCTCGACACCGGCACCCAGATCACACACCACCAGGAACGAACCGACCGGCAGCTGCACACCCGAGGCCACCAGATAGGTCCCGACTGCGACCGGCGCCTCCACCAGTTGGGACTGCGCCAACCCGGCGCGGTGCGCGGCCTGGCGTAGCCATGTACGTCGCCGCGGTCCCCACCCGGCCGGAACCACCAGCCGCACATCCTGCACCGCCGGGCCCACGGTCCGCTGCGCCTCATCGGCTACCCGCCGTAACGTCGCGGCCAGCACGTCCAAGCTGTCGAGCTGCGCGTCCTCGACAGCCAACTGTTCCGGGGAGCGCCGAGGCCTGGGGATGAACCGGTCCGGGCCGGTCAGGGCCGCCTGCCAGGCCGCCTGCCCGATCAGCAGGCTCCCTTGCGGCGATAGGAAGACCGCGCTGGACAGCGCCGGTGCCCCGTCGAAGAGCAGCGGCGCCCAGGTGCCGTCCGGCCACGCCAGCACGGCAGTGGTACTGGCGCTGCCGCAGTCGATCGCTAGCCGCGCCGCCCCCGCTCGCATAGATCTCTGTCAAACATAAGGATCACGCTTACGTCACCCGTGAATTACTCACCGACATCACCATCGCCTCGTCGCACCTCGCGTTAGCCGGCGCAGAAGGCCGGGCACAGCAGCGCCGATGGGACGCCATCAACGCAAGGCAAGGTTGAACGGGGATTCTGGTGAGGTGTCCCCCGCCGGCCGGGCCTGACCTGGACGTACGTCTCCGACTTCGCACTCGGCCTGGTCGCGGGTGAGTTCGCGATGCGCGACTCGATGGCGTGGCTCGCGGGCAACGTCTGCTCCGGAGCCCTGAGCTTCATCCCGGTCGTCGGCTGGATCGTCGGTGCCATCACCGACATCCGGGATGCCGTGGCCGCCGCCATCCGCGGCGACTGGGTCAGCGCGGGCTTCAGCGTCGTGGGCCTGATCCCGTACGCGGGCGACGCGGTCGCGATCCCGGCCAAGGTTGCCAAGTTCGCGCTCAGGTACCTGCACCGCATGGACGCCGTCGTCCGGTTCGTCACCCGCTACGACAAGCTCACCGACGCGGTCAAGGACATCGCGCTCGAACTGATCCTCGGCGAGACCTACAACTACCTGCAGAGCGGTGACACCTCGTTCAACTTCGTCGCGTTGGCCGCGACCTCACGCTTCAGCGATGCCGACATCCGCACCCTGTCCAAGGGAGATCGCACCAAGTGGAAGTCAATCGAGGAAGCGATGAAGCTGCCGAACCACCGGCCGGGCGTGCCGGTCCCACCCCAGTGGAACTACACGGCGGGCGAGGAGTATCTGAAGACGATCCTGAGCAACTGCCTACCGCAGCACCAGGTGAATACCCCGGGCTACCCGAGAGCGGGCTCGAAGTGGCGCAAGGCCGACTGCGCTGAGGTGGACGACATCGACGGCTCGGTGACGTTGCACGAGGTCAAGACCGGTGTTCCGACCTGGACCGAGAGCCTCATCGACGAGTGCCTGAAGGACGCCTGGATTCCCACCGACGAGGCCAAGAACGTGCACGGGCAGAAGAACATCAAGAAAGTACACTGGCACTTCTTCGCGAGTGCTTCCTTCGACAGCATCGGCGTCCACCCTCCGCTGTTGGAGTGCCTGAAGAACAACAACATCGATTTCACGATCCACGCACCGAGCGGGGCATAGTTGCAGTGAGCCTGGAAATGGGTGTCATCCCGTCCGGGGCCGAGCTGAGCAGGGCGACCGTGGTCGCCCTGCTCAGCAGGGTCTTCGGTGGCGATCCGGATCTCCACGAGGGTGTCGCCGGCGGGGAGTACGCCGAGTTGGTCTGGGAGGGGGAGCGGCTCGGCACGCAGTGGTTCGTGCACCCCGGCAAGACGGGCGTCAGCGAGCTGGTCGTCTCGATCTGGGACGCCTTCCCCCTGCTGCCGGCCGCCGGATTCCGGGCCGAGGTGACGCGGGTCGTCGAGGTGCTGCAGGAGGTGGCGCAGGCGACCGGCGGTCGGTTCGTCGTCGAGGAGGGCGATGTCACCGGCGCGCCGCTCGGCGAGGTCCTCGACATGATCTCGTCGGACGAGGACGACCGGACGCCTGCCGGGATGGTCCTCAGCACCACGGCCGAGTCCGACGAGGACTTCCTGCGGCGCTACCTGGCCGCCGGAGACGAACGGCTCGCCTGGCTGCACGACCAGGCCGCCCGCACCGGCAGGCCGCAACGGCTCGACCATTCCCGCGACAGCCTGACCCCGATCTGGGGCTGGGCCATCGGCGGCCTCGAGTTGCGCCCCGCCGATGCTCCCCGGGAGAAGGTGATCCTCGAGAACGGGAGCGTCTTCCAACGCCCGACGGACGCCGTCCTGCCGATGTGGTACGGGCGGAGTGCGCTCCTCGCCCCGCACATCTGGTCGGACGAGTCCCTCGCGCTGATCGACGCGGTCGCGTTCTACGCCGCGGAGTGCGTCCGCCACGCCGTACCCGGGCTGAGCTGGCAGGTGGGGCACGGGGAAACCCGGGGATACGTGTATGAGGGTCAGCCGGTGCTGGCCGGGCGTGGCCACGACCTCGAGCCGATCAGCTCGCTGAGGCCGCTCATGGGGAAGGTCTACCACCTGCGCAACCCCGACCCGGCGGACCCGCGCACCCCGCCGGCCGCGGAGGACCTGCGGGACTGGTTCGACGCCGCCGTGGCGGAGCGCCGCTCCGAGAGTTGATGAGCGCCGACGGGCGGTGGAGTCGCCCGCACGCGAACGGCCGAGACACCCGGAAGATGCGCCCCCGTCGACTACGTGACGTAGTCATGTTCGAGATATTGCCTGGTCACGCGACTACTTACGTGATCCGTGATCGGCCCCGGTGCCCATCACGGTCGAACGCCGCAGGGAGTCGGCGGGCGCCGCACCGGGGCCAGAGACAGGAGAGCGACATGCGTGATCAGAAGGAATCCCGGCGGTTCGGCGCCCGCGCCTCGGTGCTCGTGCTCGGTATCGCCGTCACCGGTGCGGTGGTCACCCCGGCGAGCCCGGCGTCCGCCTCCCCGATCTGGTGCGGACAGCCTAGACCGACCCATGCCACACTGCTCACCCTCGCCCACACCCTGCACCGGCTCGGCACGGTCGTCGACGGCGGCCGCGACCGGTAACCGTTCGGACCTGCCCGGGGTGGGTTGGGTGCCCGGGTCATCATCGCCGCCGGCCGGATCCGGGACGGTCGTGGCGCGCTGGGCGGGCCGGTTGGCCACGTTGAGGCGCACCTCGCCGTACGGGGAGATGTTGGTCCAGAACAGCGAGGTCAGGCCGCGCCGGTCGGCGGCCCCGAGTTCGACCGATCGAGCCGGAGGACCTGGCGCGCATCTCGCCGTACCTGACCGAGCACATCAACCGGTTCGGTGAGTACTCCACCCACGAGCTCGGCATCCAGCCCGAGGCGTACGACCCGAAGCTGGACGTCGACTTTACCCCGCTGCGGGACCATGACCTGACCACGGCAGGCTTCGGTCAAGCTGCCTGAACTGTGCAGGGACCGGTCGGCATCATGGGGTCATGGACGAGACACGCGAGCTGACCGAGAGAAGGCGGCATGCGCAAGGCGCGCTTGACCGGGTGCTGCGCGTCTTTCCCGGACAGCTGGCGGCTATGGACCGGTGATGCGGTCCACAGCCCGGAGGGGTTGCTGCGTCAGGCATTGAGGCCCGGATCTGCTTGGAATGTTGCCGAGAACGCAGTGTGAGGCGATGACGCCGACTCGCGGTCCTCGGAGACTGCGTGCTCACCCTGACGCCATTGCGGCAGCGCAACGCAACCGCCCATCTGGCCTTCGCGGTTATAGTTCCAGGCAGCGTCGCGTGCCAGCCTCCATGGCCCCATGGTGGACGGATGACGCAACGTTCCGCTGCCAACAAACTGAGGCAGTTGCCTGGTTGTTTGGGAAGACGTCTCGCTTACAAGCTCTGTGCATCTCGTCCGGCGCAGTCTGTCGGCGTCACTGGCCTCGGGCCACCGTCCGGATTCGGTCCTCCCTGGGTGGCTTCGTCCGCGCCGGTTGCTAATGAGAGTTACCGGGTCGGTTGCTGCAGACTCGGGTCCGGTAGCCGCTGGCGGGTGAGCACTCCCGGTTGCAGGGCGCTCTGGCAGCCCTAGTGACAGATCGTGCCCCTGCCGGTGGTCGGGAGACAAGACCGCTGATGGGATGTCGTGCCCGCCGCTCGCCGGCGTGAGCACTTGTTCATTAGCTTGCGGAGGTCTCCCGAAGGCTGCCTGAGGTCCGCTGTGGACTTGGGAGGCTGGTGTGCTGTTCGTGGGAGACGACTGGGCCGAGGACCACCACGATGTCGAGGTACACGTCAAGCGGACCTTGACGCCCGTACGGACGCTGCCGAAACAGACTGAGTCGGCTCTCGTGTCACGGACCGCACCCCGGCGGACACCGCCACAGTGGCGCAGTTGACCCAACCTCGCCCGGCACGGACCCGGCTCCCGGGGTCGGAGCTGGCCACCGGCGGCCACCCCTCCCCCTCCCAGGTGAGCGGTTGACCTGACCATGCGCGGTTGTAGAGCCGGCTCCTGGACGACCGACATGCCTTCGCGCGGCCACCGCCCCCATGCTTGGGGCTTGCCGCGCGGACCCGGCAGGCCCTTCCCTGCGCCGCGCTGCTCAGGCGCGCGCGGTGCGGCCGGCTGCCGGCGACGAACCTCCACCACTCTCCCCCGCTCTCCCGTCTGCGGCGGCCCCGGGCTACCCGCTCTCCGCGCCAGCCGCCGGGCGTGTTGCGTGGCCGGAGTCGGAGCGCCAGCGGAGCGTCGGACGCGCGCCCAGGCGGCGGCGCGTGCGGCCCGTCAAGTGCCGCCTTGAAGACGTACAGAAACTTTGAACAGCTTCGCCGGCAGCCGGTGTCCGGTCTCGGGACCTGCGTGACACATCGGTATCAGGACCTGCGTGACACTCCGCTGAGTGTTGGTGGAGATGAGCGTGATGGAGCAGCGGTATCGAGCCGTCCAGGACGTGCTTGCCGGATCGACGGTCACGGACGTGGCCGAACGGTTTCGAGTCTCCCGCCAGGCCGTGCATCGCTGGCTGGCCTGGTATCAGGACGAGGGCCTAGAAGGGCTGGCCGACCGGTCCAGCCGGCCGCGGTCCTCCCCCGGGCAGACCCCGCCGGAGGTGGAGGCGCTGATCTGTGAGCTGCGCAGAAACCACCCTCGCTGGGGCGCCCGTCGCCTGGTCTATGAGCTCGGCCGCCGTGACTGCCCCGGCCCGATCCCGTCGCGGATCACCGTGCATCGGGTCCTGATCCGCCACGGCCTGATTGACCCGATACCCCGCCGGCGTCGTCGAGAGGACTACCGGCGGTGGGAACGTGGCCGGCCGATGGAACTGTGTCAGCTGGACATCGTCGGCGGCATCCAGCTCGCCGACGGCGGTGAGGCCAAGGTTGTCACCGGCGTCGACGACCACTCCCGCTTCTGCGTCATTGCCGCCGTGGTCCGCCGGGCCACCGGCCGCGCCGTCTGCCTCGCCTTTGTCGAGGCGCTGCAACGGTTCGGGGTGCCCGAGGAGGTCCTGACGGACAACGGCAAGCAGTTCACCGCCCGGTTCGGCCGCGGTGGCGGGGAGGTGATGTTCGACCGGATCTGCCGGGAGAACGGCATCACCCACCGGCTGACCAAGCCCCGCTCACCCACCACCACCGGCAAGGTCGAGCGGTTCCACCAGACCCTGCAACGCGAACTGCTCGACGACGTCGAGGTCTGGGCCGACCCGCAGGAAGCCCAAGCAGCGATCGACGTCTTCCGCCACGAATACAACGCCGAACGGCCTCACCAGTCCCTCGGGATGGCGTTCCCGGCCGACCGGTTCACCGCTTGCCCTGCCGAGGAGCAGTTGCCGCTGCGGCTTCCGCCGACGCTGGCGACCACGATCCCCGCGCCCCGCCGGCCGCTGTCGACACCCCCGCCGACGCCTCCACCGGCCGCCGTCATATCAGCGCCTGTGGCCACCGGCGGGGATGTCGGCCTGGCCGTGGAGGTCACCCGCCTCGTTCCCGCCTCGGGCAACCTCACCGTCTGCGGGCAACAGTTCTGGCTCAGCCCTCTCCGAGCCGGGCTGCCGGTCACTCTCTGGGCCGACACCACCGTCGTCCACCTGCTCATCGACAGCGTCCGGCTCAAGACCGTGCCGTCCCGGCTCACTCCCGCTCACCTGCGCCAGCTCCTCGCCGACGACGGCGTTCCCGCCGGGCCGCCACCGATCGCCACCGGACCCGCCGAGCCCGACGCCCCGATCGAGGTCGAGCGGCTCGTCAACGCCACCGGCCTGATCGGCCTCGCCGGACGGCAGCACCGCGTCGGCTACCACTTCGCCGGACAACGGGTCACCCTCCGACTCGACCGCGGCCTCATGCAGATCACCGCCGGCGGCGTCCTGCTGCGCAGCCTGCCCAACCCTCTGAGCGCCGCCGAGATCGCCACCATTCGAGACGCCCGCCCCGCCGGACCCCTACCGACCCTGGCACCCGAACCGATGCGGGTTGAACGACGTGTCAGCAGCCGCGGATCCCTCGTCATCGCCGGTCAGCGCATCCACGTCGGCATCCGCCACGCCGGAGCAACCCTCACCGTCGAAGCCGCCGACACCACCTTCCGCGTCCACGACGGCGACCAACTCGTCACCGAAGTCACTCGCACCACCGCCAAGGACATCGCCAGGTTCAAGGCCCGCAAACCCGAGCCCCCGCGCAACCGCAAGTCCTCGGATCACCCACCACAGCCATGACCTGCACAATGACCCCCGTGACCCAGGATCAGGCCGCCGACATCAAGCCCGGCGAGATCTACGAGGACTGCCACTTCCACCCCGTCCTCTGCCTCTATAACGACGGCGACCAGATCCACGGCGTCTCCCTCATCGACGCCAGCTCTCCCCGAGCCTGCTCCATAGGCTTCTGCGCCGTCATCAAACTCACCGTCGACGACGTCATCGCCGCGCGAGCCGACTGGCCGGGATACCTGGAACGACGCCACGCAGAGTTCGAAGCCGAGTGCGACGAGCACACCACTTGACCGACCCCTGGCGAGAGCCCATAACTAACTACAAGATCGTCTAGCCGGACGTGTCACCCACGTCCCGAGACTGATCTGTCACGCAGGTCCTGAGACTCGACATCGCCGGCAGCCGGCCGGCTCGTACGTGTGTTCGAGTAGAATTCCGCTGGTGGAGGTGCGCGGTCGGTGGTGGAACGGGTCTTGGGGTCGCATGGCCCGGCGCGAGTCTGGCTGGTTTCCGACGGCCGGCTCTGGCGGGTCCGTGGCCGCCTCGGTGGCGACGGAGGGCGTGAGATCACGCACGACTTCCCAAATGAAGCAACCGCCCGCTCGATGGTCGACCGGATGAGGAAGACCACGGCCGACACCTGGCGAGATCTCACGGAGGCGGTCCGGCAGGAAGCAATCCGCCGGCAGACCCACTAGCGGGGCTCGCGAGTCTCGGAGCGCCAGCGGCGAGCACGCCCGACTTGCCTTGGTGTGGTACTCGGTGGAAGCACATCCGCGACCTGGTGGTGATCGCGTGGACGATGACGCCCGACCTCGACCCCGACCTCAGCCGCGATGGTGGGCGGCCGCCGCGCCCGAACCGGAAGCAGTTCCGATGGACATCACGGGCGAAGATGATGACGTCGACGACGCCGTGCCGTTCAGAGATGACGAACCCATCGGCACGCAGGACGACGCCGATGGATCGGACGTTAGCGAGCCGCTGACCGCCGATGAGCCCGATGACCTGCATGATCGAGCGCCATGGTGGATCCTCCATGGCGAAAGAATTGAAGGGATCGCACTGTCCAACCGCATCAGGAAGCGCGAGAGCGACAGACGACGCGGCTTTTTTCCGATCTACGACACGTTCTGGGGTTACATTGACGTTGACCCGTTGTCGGTGTTGCCCACGGTGCGGGACGCCACCATCGCACTGGACCGGCGGAACGACGCGCTGCAGCGATTGAACTCGCCACACCCAATAAGGCTTCAGGTCAACGTGGTTGTTGCCGCCGCTGTGGCGCTCGGGATCGTCCATGGGTCTGCGGCCGACAGGCTGGTGGCCTCCGCCGCCTGTCTGATCTTCGGGTTCTGGTTCGCGATGATGGTTTCGAGATTCGCCATTTCGTCCCGTTCAACGGCCATCGTTTCCGCAGCCGTGGCGTGCGTCATCGTGCCGGCCGTTCCCGGGGATCCACGTGACACGGTGGTATGACGTCCTGGTGGGGCTGGCGTTCGCGGCTGCTGGCGTGTTTGTCGCCGCGATGCGGCTGATCGCGCTGGCGTGGCGCGCCGAGCGGATCCACTGGACGCGCCCCGACGTGGCGATGGTCGCCGCTCTCCTCGAGTTCAGCGACAGTGTCGAGTTTGCGCCACAGGACCGGCGCCAGGCCGTGGCGGCGCTTGACCGCGCCGCCACCAGGTTCGAGCTCGAGTGGCATCGCGCAAATCAGACCGGTGTCGACGTCACCGATCGGCAACTGCGCGGATGGGCCGGCCGGATCCGCGCGGAGACGCGGGAGCTACAGCGCTGGTGCGCGTTCGGCACCCCGTCGACGTTCGCCCTGCTCATGCAGACCTACGGGCTCATACTGGCGATCGTCAACCGCGACTCGATCGACGAGCAGGAGGACGCCTGGGTCCGACATGGCAGCTGGCGCAGGCCGCCCACCTCGGCGCTTGCCCGACTGTGGGTACGCGGCAAGCAATCCGGTCGGTACGTGCGCCAATGCTTGCTCGCCGGCTTCATCGCGATCACCGCGTTGCTTCTGCTCGCAGATACGGTATGGAGCGCAGTGCCGACCTTCATCGGCACGCATGTCTCCCGCGCTCTCGGCTCGGCGCTGAACTTCGACCCGACGGTGCGCGTATTCGTCGCGACGATCAGCCTGTCCTTGTTCGCCGTCGCCGGGCGCGCGTTCACCCGCCGGCATTGAACGGATGAGCTAGCGCAAGATCGACAGGGCAAGCCCTAGCCAGTCCAGGTGCGTTCAGCGGCAGGTGTCCGCCCGGACATGCACACCGCACCACGACGGCAGTTCGGCTGCCCACACCCGCCAGCCGCCCGCGTATCGCCGCGTCTCGAACCGCCACGCCCCGATCACCAGTCGATCACGGACGCGGGAACGGCGCTGAGCGCTCACCTGAAGGCTCGCCGGTCCCCAGGTGGTCCCCAGCTCCGCGCTGTCTAGCTCGCCACCAGTTCTAGTTCACGAACCAACAGAGGCCGCTCACCAGGGCATATGCTCCGGCTAGCGGCCTCTCTACGTGCTGTCGGGACGGCCGGATTCGAACCGACGACCCCTTGACCCCCAGTAGTTGAAGGAAACCGCGGCGTACTCAAGCACGTTCTCCCAGGTCGCCAATCAGCATACCCGGCCGAGTAAAGGGGTCGGGCTGCCCGCTTACACACTCGACGCCGACTGGACCGCCCATTACTCCTGGTCCCGTTCACTAGCCGTCGTCACGACCCGGCGCCGCCGCGAGGAGCTCACCACGTCGGTGCATGGACATCATCGCCACCGTCGGGTCTGCAGGCCATTGGGGATCCTCACCTGCTGGCGTCACCGCCGGCCTTGCATAGGTCGGCGAGGAGTGCATCGAGCAAACGTTCCTCCATGACCGCTCGACCCGCCTTTCGCATCTCCTCCTGCAGTGGCGGATCCCAGGACGTTACGGCCGGCGCTCCGATCAGGTCGGGACCGCTGCCGGCTCCTGGCACGTAGTCGGCTGCCGTCATCCGCCACGGAACCGCATTGGGATACCGGTCGAGGGCCGCTGCCGTCAGGCGAACGCCGGTCCAATCGAAGTCGTTGCGCCAGCGGATCACTACGCCCGTCGCGGCGCGCAGCAGCGTGTGCACTGCGGCCGAGGGCACGCCTTCGGTGCAGACCAGCGCCGGCGCTCGCGGCCCCAGGGCGGTGGCCGCCGCGCGCAGTACAGCCGGGTTCTCGCAGACGAAGACCTCTGCACAGGCCAGGGCGAGGGGTGCCAGGCGGAGTTGGTGCAGGGTGACCCGCATCGGCACGCCGGAACCGGCGGCATCGGTCAACCACCGCCCGAGCAGGCCACCGCTGGCGGGCACATTGAGCACCAGCACCTGGCTGGCCAGGTCGTCGGGGACCAGGCCGACGGACTCCCACAGCGCCCTTTCCTGTTCGCCGCTGGCCGGCATGGGCGCCCGCTGCCAGGCTGCGACCGCGCGCAGAACCAGCCCTCGTAGCGCCCCGTCCGCGAGGGCCTTCGTGTCGTTGAGCACCCGGTCGGCGAAGACCGGCATCGGCTCGTCCGCGGCAGGCAAGGCGTCCAGCACGCGGACCACGTCCTCGAACGGCAGCCCGGCTCGGACGGCCCGGGTGAGGGTACCGTCCCGACGAAGTCCTTCGAGCCAGCCTGCGTACCAGTCGGTGCCGGCGTGCCGGCCTTCGTGGGCCACGGTGAGGATGGCGTCCCGCGCCAGCGCCTCGCGCTTCGCGTCCGCCGGCCGGTTCCGCAGCGGAGCCGCCGCGGCGAGCACCTCCGGCAGGCCGACTCCGTACACGCCGCGCAGATGCGCATCCACGTCCGACAGCCGTACGGTGAACCGGCCGGCGCCGGCGGAGCGGTGGGTGCCGGTCAGCCCGATGACCAGGAGCCGTTCGTCGTCCGTGGGCGCGCTCAGGGAGACGGCGGTGTCGAGCCGGCCGCCCGTGCGTTCCAGGCTGCGCCGGGCGACGGACAGCAGCCGCCGCCAACCGGGTGCGTCGGGAAGCTGCGCCCACCCGACCCGGCCGGTCGGGCGCTGCTGCTCACCGCCACTCATTCGTCGCCGAGGCCGAACTCGACGAGCGCGGTGTCACGGCCCGACGCCCGGCGGGTTTCCGGCGAGCCGAGCGCCCGCGTCAGCGTCCCGTCGAAGTCGGCCACGTTGACCGAGCCGTCCCAGACCAGCAGCACGGTGGACACGGCGTGTTCCAGGGTGGAGTGCGACAGGTCGTAGTGCGCCGCGCCGCTGACCGCCGGGTGGGTGGCCCAGAGGTCGTACCCGGTCATGAACAGGTCCAGGTCGAACTGTTTCGCCAGGGCCATCAGCTCGCCGCGGCCAGTGTCGTCCACCCCGGCGAATGCCTCGTCCAGGCCGAGCAGACGGGGCGCGTCCGGCCGCGCCGAGCCGAACAGGGCGTTGGCGGCGGCGAAGAGCGGCAGGTGCAGCGAGATCGACTGCTCGCCGCCGGAGAGCTGGCTGTGCCGCGCCCGGGTCAGGGCTTCCGCGCCGCCGCCGGGACGGTGCAGGGTGAAGGCGAAGGTCCGCCACTGCCGGTAGTCGAGCACCTCCCCCAACAGCTCCCGGTACGGCCGCTCAGGCGCCGTCGCCCGGGCCGCCTTGATCCGGGCGGCGAAGTGCCGGCGCATCGTGGTGAGCTGACCCGGCCCGAGCCGGGCCGGGTCGCGCTCCAGCAGCTTGCAGACCTCGCGCTGCTCGGCGTCGAGGTCGTCGGCCAGCCGCCAGCCGACACCGACGGTGAGCCCGGAGGACATCCGCCGCGCCCGCATCTGGCCGTCCATCGCCTCCACCAGATCGCGGGCCTCGATGGTGCGGTGGTGGATCTGCCGGGCCAGCTGGCCCAGCAGCGCGTCCTCCAGCACCCGCTGTTCGGCGTCGGTGAGCAGCTGCTCCTGATCGCGGCGCTCGCGGGCGATCCGGTCCGCGAAGTGGGCCACCGGGGTCAGCCCCTGCTCGTCGGCGACCCGGACCACGATGACACCGTCGTCGGTGTCCCACTCGGGCCGGTGATCGAGCCCGGCTGCGGGCAGCTGCGCCTGCAACTCGGTCAGGGCGGTGGTCAGCCGGGTCGCGCTCTGCTTGAGCGACGTCTCGGTCGGGCTCAGTTCCCGGGTGGCGGCCAGGATCGCCTCGTGCAGCGCGGCCACCTGCGGGTCCAGCTGCGAGCCCTCCTCACCGGCGGACTCAGTCCGGACCGGCCAGCGCAGCCCGGTCGGGCAGCGCAGCAGACCGAGCAGGTCCGGCTGAGCGTACGGGCGCAGCCGCAGCGCGTCGTGGTGCGCCTCGGCGACCGCGGCGGCGAGGGCCTGCTCGCCCAGCTCGACCCGGGTCGCCGCGGCGGCCCGCCGTTCCCGGGCGGCGCCGACGTCGCCCCGGGCACTCTCGACGGCCCGCTCGACGGCGATGACCTCGTCGGCGGTCCGGGCCACGTCGGCCAGCACCCGTTCCGCCTCGGCGCCGACGCTGGACCGCAGCGTCCCGTACGCCTCCGCCTTCTCTTCGTGCCGGGCGGTGGCGGCACGCGCGGCGTCCTGCGCGACCGTGAGCCGGTCCACCGCCTCGTCGTGCCGCAGCTGGGCCTGGTCTTCCTGTTCGGCGGCGCGCGCCGCGGCCGGCCGGGCGCTCTCCAGCCGGACGCCCCGCTTCTCGAAGCGATCCACCGCGTCGGCGGTCTGGTCGAGCTGCTCCACCGGCAGGGACCGCTCCGCCGTGGCCCGGCGCAGCGCGGCGGCTGCGGCGGCCCGCTCGGCCAAGGCCTGGTCGAGGCGGGCAGAGGCGGCGTTGGCGGCCTCCTGGCGGGCGCGCAGCGTCGCGGCCGCCCGATCGAGTTCGCGCAGCGCCGTCTGGATCGGCGCGATCGGCGGGAGCTGCGCTCCGGCGGCGTCCACGGCGGCCAGCAGTTGCTCGTCGGCGGCGAGGTCGCGGTCCAGCGCGCCGAGATCGGCGTCGACGACCGCCAGGATCCGGTCGCACTCGGCGACCCGTGCGGCGCGGCGGGCCGCCCGGGCAGTCGCGCCGATGTACTCGCACTCCATCTTGGCGAACCGGCCGACGCCGACGCCCTGGGCGTACCGGCCGTCCACGCCCACCACGACCGGCGCGGTGGCCTCCGGCGTGACCGCGTCGGCCAACGCTACCGAGGCGAGCACGTCGGTGATCCGGGCGACGGGTACATCGTTTTGGTCCTCGGCGGTCAGCACGTCGGCGAGGGTGGGGCCGGTCGGGCGACGACCCGTTGGCAGTGGCAGCAGGTAGCCGTCCAGGTCGGCACCGGCCAGCCCGGCCGTCAGGTTGTCCGGCTCCGGGTGCAGCCAGGCGTCCAGCAGGCCGGCGGCGTGCAGGGCCGCCTCGATGGCTGCGGCGTCCGCTCCGGTGACCGCGTCGGTGAAGCGGACCAGTCGCCACAGCGGTGCCCCGGACCTGCCGGCGCGCGACGCCGGACGGGTCGCCGGGGTGGGTGGCGCGTCGTCGTGCTCGTCCGCGATCCGGTCACGTTCGGCGACGACCTCACCTCGCCGGTCATCCAGCGCCGTGCGGCGGGCTGCCAACACCGCGAGCCGATCCCGGCGCTGCGTCACGCCGGCGGCGGTGGCTGCGGCGTACACCTCCCGCAGCGTGTGCGTGCCGGGCTCACCGGCGGCATCGACGGCCTCGCCCAGCCGGGCCGCCAGGCCACGCCCAGCGGCGGTACCGTCGGGCGGCCCGAGGTCGGAGAGCAGCCGCGAGTTGTCGTCCGCCCACTTCCCGACCTGGGCGTGCACCTGCGCGCGGGCGTCGGTGACCGCAGCCTCTGCGCGCTGTTCGGCCTGCTCGGCGTCGACGACAGCCTCCGCCGAGCCCGCCGCGTCGGCCGCCGCCCGGTCGTGGTCCCGCTCGGCCTGGCCGTGCCGGGCCGACTGCTCTCGGACGGCGCGTACGTCGTCGCGGCGGGCACCGGTGCGGGCGGTGAGCCGGGCCGCCAGGTCACTGGCGTCGGTGTCGGCGGCACTCCAGGTGATCCCGGCGGTCTCGGCGTCCAGTATCAGGTCAGCGGCGAGCCGGTCGGCGGCGGCCCGCGCGTCGCGCGTCGCCACCGCGGCGCGCTCCCACTCGCCGCGCCGCCGCGACACCGCGTCCTGCTCGACGGTGACGGCCAGGCCGGCCCGGTCCGCGGCCTCGGCCAGGTCGTGCACGTGCCGTTCAAGGTCGGCGAGCTGCTCGTGGGACTGGTATGCCGCCGAACTCTTCAAGCTGTCCAGGTGGGCCCGGAGGCGACCCGGCTCGCCCTCGACCGCGCGCAGCCGCGCGGTGGCCGCCGACTCGGCCTCAACGGCTTCCCCCGCGACGCGGCGGGCGTCGACCAGCCCGGTCGAATGCGCGGCGACCGCCTCACGGCGGGCCGTCAGGATGTCGGCCGCCGCGCGGGCGTGGGTGCGCAGGTAGGTCGAGTAGACCGTCAGGAAGGCCGCGGTGGCACCGTCGGCCGCCACCAACCCCTCCAGGGTACGGGCGACCGCCTCCATGTCGTCGAATGAGCGGGCCGCCTCCACGAGAAGGTGGTCCTCGACCGGACGCAGGCCGCGCTGCAGCGTGCGGGACAACTCGACCGGGTTGAGGTCCTTGGCCAGTTGTGGCTTACGGAGGGTGAGCACCAGGTCGAGCAACTGTTCGTAACGGGCCGGACCGAGTCCGAACAGCCGGGCGTCGACGAGGTGCCGGTAATCCTCCGCCGAGTCCCGTACCGCGTCGGCGCCCAGGTGGGTGATCAGGTCGCGGCGGTTCAGCGGCCGGTCGTCGGCATCCAGCAGGGAGAAGTCCACCCCGACCCGGCCGTCGACAACGAAGTGCCAGCGGGTCACCCGGTCGACGTGCCGGTGCGCCCGCAGGCCGATGCCGACCGTCACGTATGACTCGCCGTCGCAGAACTCCATCCACACGTACGCGTGGGTGACCTCCTGCCCCCGGTACAGCAGGTTCGACTTCATGGTCCGGTCCTCGCTGGCGAACGGGTTGAGCCGGCGCGGCTCGATCCGCCCATCGAGGACGAAGGGAAAGAGGACCTCCAAGGCCTTGGTCTTGCCGGAGCCGTTCGGCCCACGCAGCACCAACCACCCGTCGACGAAGAGGAACTCCTCGTCGCAGTAGTCCCACAGGTTGATGATCCCAGCCCGGGTGGGGGCGAACCGGCGGACGGTGCGCTGCTCGATCACGATCTACCTCCCGAGGTCAGAAGAGGGTTTCGGCGGAGGCGCGTTGCCTGACCGCGGCGACGGTGTGGCGGTACCGGCCCGCCAACGGCAGGACCAGCACCCCGCCCGGCACGGTGGTGGTCGCGCCGAAGCGCTCCAGCAGCGCCACCGCCTCGGTGCGCAGCCGTTCCGGGTCGGCGTGCCACTGCGCCCCGAACGCGGAACCGTACCGGCGCAGAATCTCACCGACCGCCTCGCGGAGAAAACTGTCGGTGATGAACGGCAGCCGGCCGCCGCCATCGGTCTCGTCCGGGTTGCCGCCGCCGTCCACCGGGTACGGATGGTCCGCGGCGGCGTCGTCCAGCACCACCAGGGTGGCGGTGGGCAGACCGGCGTCGACCCGGTCAACCATCGCCTGCTGCCGGCTCAGCGGGTCGGGCGGGGCGAGCCGCTTGACCCGGCGGCCGTCCGGGTCGGCGATCCGGTCGGCCATCTCCACCAACAGCAGCACAGCCGCCTGCGCCACCGAACCGGTGCCCGGGAACCGCTCCCCGGTGAACCCGGCGGTGTCCACCAACAGCACCCCCTCGGCGCGTCGCTCCACCCGAAGCCCGGTCAGCCGGGCCAGGTCGGTGGCGAGCGCCGCCCCGCGCAGGTGATTGGCGACCGTCGGCTCGACGTCGGCGTGATAGACCACCGGCGACTCCACCACCGCCCGCCGGGCGGCCTGCGCGGCGGCCCGGCGTTCGGCGTTGCCGCTGCTGGCCATCGTCCGGTCGAGCAGCGCCGCCACCGACTCGACGTGTTGCAGCACGCGGGTCGGCCGGAACAGCGCGAACACCACGTCCCGCGCGACGTCGTACAGTGCCTCGCCGGAGCCGGGGTCGCTGGCCCAGGCGACGCTGGAACCGTCGGCAAGCCGGATCACACCGCGCTCCTCCAGCCAGCCCACCGCGTCGACGAACGCCCGCCGGTCCGGCCCGTGGTCCGGGTCCAACCCCAGGCCGGTGATCCGGTTCGCGTCGCCGCCGACCGAGTCGGCCAGCTCACTGAGGGTGATCTGGATGCCGGCGCGGCCCAGCACGGCCAGGCACAACGACAGGTACGCGTAGCGCTGCCGGTCGAACGGACGCCCGGTCCGGGACATCGCCGGCTGGGTCGCGTCGAGCCCGTCGGACACCCGGACCAGCCGGGCCGTCGCGCCGTGCAGTTCCAGCCGATAGCCGAAGGCCTCGGCGAGATCCCGACGCAGGGCGGCGGCGAAGCGGCGTACCCGGGGCAGCGCCCGCTCGTCCGGCCAGGTCGCCGTGATCAACGGGTGGCGCAGGACCAGCCGGACGGCGCGCTGGTAGTCCGCCAATTCCAGCTCGGAGATGTCGCCGGCGAACCGGTGACCGATTGTCGACCGCGTCCGCTCGCTGGCCGCGCTCATGCCGGCACCAACTCGCGGCGGACGGCGGTGTGCTGCGCGGCGGTGACCCTCAGCTCGTACCCATCGAGGTGCAGCTGCCCGGCGGCGGTGGACACCGTGCTGAACCGTCCCGGCGTCGGGGTGAGGGTGAGCCGGACGCCGTGGGCGGCCGCGGCCAACGGCACCGCGGCGGCGCCACCAACCCGGGCGGCGAGCGCGATGTCGAGCAGCCGCAGCAGGACCTGCGCCTGCGGCTCGTCCAGCCGGTGTCCGGTCGTCACCCCGTCAGCGGCCAGCACGGCGGCGGCGTCGGTCAGCCGCCGCTCCCGGGCCAGTTGGTCGCCGCGCAGCCGGTGCCGGCGGTCGTCGCCACGGTCCAGGCGGGCCGGCCGACCCCTGCCCTGCCCCGGCGCACGGCCAGTCGCCACCAGCGTGCGGGACAGCTCGACCGCCGGCGCCTCCCACCACGACAGCCGGCTGGCGATCGCCTCCGGATCCGGATGTGCCACGCCGACGTGTCGGGGTGCGCCGAGCCCGAAGACCACATCGAAGAGCGCGTGCGCCGCCTCCTGCGTGGCAACCTGGGTGAACCACGCTGCCACGTGGCGCAGCTGCGACTCCCGGCTCACCCCGCCGCGGCGGGCCTCGGTCACCCGACGCAGCAGCGCCAGCACGTCGCCGATCGCCGCGATGGTGGCGTCGCCCAGCCGGTCGGCCTCGCTACTCTGCTCCGGCGAGGATGGTGCCAGCCACGATCGCAACCCACGCCACCGGCGCCGCCAGTCCTCCAGCCGCTCAACCGGGGTGTGGAACAGCCGCTCGTCTGCCTCGGCCGCCGCCTCGACCAGCCGCTCCAAGCCAGTCGCCTCCACCTCGTGCACCGCCTCGCGAAGCCGGGGGGTGTAGCGCTGCAGCTCGTCGTGGAAGTCGCGCAGGTGGGCCAGCAGAGCGTCCTTGTGGGCGAGAAACGCCTCCGGCCGTACGTCGTTGGTGCGGCCCAGGTCACCGAGCATGTGGTAGAAGCGGGCGGCCCGCTCGGCGATGTCGGCCAACGCCCGGTCGAGCCGGTTGAACTTGCGGTAGACCTCCTCGGCGTCGCCGGCGTCGTTGGCCACCGCGAGCGCCTTCAGGTCAGCCAACAGGTCGGCGAAGACCAACCGGGACAGCGTCGCGTCGTCCATGGTCGCCGAGAGCACGGCCTCCACCGCCCGGTGGGCCCGGTAGCCGGCCTCCGTAAACTGGTAGACCGAGTGCCGGTTGCGGTACTCGGCCAGCGTTGTCGCGCGCGTCCCATCCTGGCTGCGGTCGAGCACGCCCCATTCCACCAGGGCGTCGAGCAGCCGCGGCAGCTCCAGCTGTGCCGGGTCGGGGCAGTCGGGGTTCGACCGGTGGAGCGCGTCGAGCGCGGCGGCCACCTCGGCGGTGTGAAGAACGACCTGGTAGCTGGATCGCGCCGCGTCGAAGGCGCGCAGCAGCCACAGGTAGGCGAACCGATTATCGGCCGTGACGTAGCCGAACAGCCGCATCCGGTCGTCAAGACCAAACTCGTCCAGCCCGAACGTGGGCCCTGATGCTGCTGCAGCCATCCGTCCCCTTCCCGGTGCGTCGACCAGCAACCCTATCCATCGGTGGCGGGAGGCGTTCTCGCGACTCGACCGCTCGGCGGCCTGCCCAACTCGCACAGTGAACTCGTTGCCCGCTTCCATGGTCCGCGCACACCGGCGCGCCGCTGGCCAGCGGGGGGTCCTCGTGCATTCCTGCACGTTTGCGGTCCGTGACGCGTCATCCGAAGGCATCGTCGGCTGCAAAGCCGGAGGCTGCTGCAAGACGGACCTGAACCTCGGCGCGTCGGAGTACGGCATCCGGTCCCAGAACGTGCACGACCAGCAGCTGACCAGCGCAACGGCCGAGGGCCGAACGAAAGATGCCAGGCCGGCCGTCCGCAGTGCGGGCTTTAGGACCCGCAGGGTCGAGGGATCCGCCGAGTCAAGGGCTCCACGAGCACCCGGCACACAGACGCCTTGACCAACTCAATCACGAAAACGAGGGTTTCCACAGGCTCTGACCTGCGGAAACCCTCTCGCTGTCGGGACGGCCGGATTCGAACCGACGACCCCTTGACCCCCAGTTTCGCAACGATTCTGTCACGGCATGTCAGAACCGATTGATACGTCCGCAGATGCGGACAGAACGGCGTCCCTTCGTGGCATCCACTGCTGCCTCATGCCAACCACTCCTGGGTCGACGGCCTCGACTCGTTACCGGATTCGTTACGGCGCCCGGTCAAGAACCCGCCCTGACATCGAGTCCAGGTAGTTCCATGGAGGACCGCACTCCCTGTAACCATCCTAGGAAACGGCTCTCTCGAGTTTGTCGACGGGTCGCCTGGCCGGCCCCTCTAGATCAACTATGCTGCTGTCCGCGCCAGCGTGGCCGACCTCGCCGACTGGCCCAGGGGCACGCTCGTCAACCTCAGCAGTGGCCACATGGCCGACCGGTTTGCCGATCAGCTTGCTGCCGGCCGCTTTCCCGCCGACGTCTCCAGCGTCGCGTCCGCAGGCTCCGCCGTGGCCCACGTCAGCGACGCCGCCGCCGCTCGCGGCATCGACACCAGCCCACTGTAGGCCGTACACGATCATCGACCGAGCCGTCGAGGCAGGCTACGGTGGCGACAGCTACGCCCGGCTCGCCCAGCTTCTCGCCGTAGCCGACCACCCGAACGCCTCGGCCGAGCTGGCCGCACCAGAGCCGTCGCAGCTCGATGCCATGGCTCCCGACGAACGCGTCCGCCGGGTCCAGGAGCACCAGCAGCCAGGGACACCGGAACGCTGCTGAACCCCGCCGTCGCGGACCCGCTCAAGTCGGGCCAGGGTCCGGATAGGCCGCTAACGACGAGCGGCCTCTCCGGACGTCCCGGCCGACATGGTTCCGGGCGACCTGGCGATCGCCCCCGAGATTTCTGTGGAGTGATCCCTCAGCATCTGCCGCCACCGGACTCGAGGGGTCAGTCGTCAGGGTCGGTGGCGGGTGGACGGGCCTGGCCGGTGGCGGGCGTGGGTAGGAACAGGTCCACCAGATCGTCGAGCCGGACCAGAATCAGCGCGCTGGTCCATCCGGCCGCGACGCTGATCAGCGCTCCCGCCAGCGCTAGCGGATGGGGTCGGGTGACCGCGACCGTCACCCCGGCAGCGATGGTCGTCGCGAGCAGGATGGTGTTCCGTGTGACGTGTCGCCACCCGAGC
Organism: Micromonospora sp. NPDC005161; assembly: GCF_053599855.1. Taxonomy (NCBI): domain Bacteria; kingdom Bacillati; phylum Actinomycetota; class Actinomycetes; order Micromonosporales; family Micromonosporaceae; genus Micromonospora; species Micromonospora sp. NPDC005161. The sequence continues at coordinate 41,919 of NZ_JBSFYQ010000039.1, read as the reverse complement.
GGCTGTGGCGTGGCGCCGAAGCAGGCGCAGCGTGCTCCCGTGTCGTGGTGCACCGCCAGTATCACGCCGGTGGTGAGGCCCGTCAGTAGCAGGAACGTGGCGGCGAGCACGAGCGCCCCGACCGGTCGCGCGGCGGGCCAGCCGGCCGTCAGGGCAACCATCGACCAGCCGGTGCCGAGTACGAGTCCGAGTTCGGTGGTCGTGACGAGAAGGGCTACCGGGCTCACCAGGCGTGCGGACAGTAGCGGCAGCGGGCGTAGTGAGTCGGCGAACGCGCGTTGGTCCGCAGGGCTGCGTATCTTGCTCCAGCTGGAGCTGGTGAACACCCACCACAGTGCTGCCAGCAGTCCGAGCGACACGTACGACATGACAGCCTCCGTCATTTCTCCGCCGCGCTGGAGAATTTCCGCGCGCCATCCTGGTCGGTGTGGAACTGCTGGTTCCGGTGCAGGTGGCGGACGACCACCCCCAGGAGCTGCCTGGTGGGGAAGAATCCGCGCTGGCGGGAGTCGAGGCTGCCGGCCGGGTTGTCGCCGAGCAGGACCAGCTGGCCGGGAGGCACTCGGCTCTGCAGCGGCCAGTGCTGGAAGGCGCACACCTCGGGCGGTACCCGGTCACCGGGCAGCGCCGCGACGCGTTTGATCATCGGTTGGCCCGGTCGGTCCGATGCGTGGTCCCGATCGATCACCACGACGTCGCCGACGTGGACGCTGCCCGTGCGGCGCCGGTCGACCAGGACCCGGTCCCCGTGCCGGTGGCCGGGTTCCATGCTGCGCCCTTCGACGGTGACCAGCAGGAATCGTCGCCGCAGCCACCAGCCGACCAGTGCGCCGGCCAGCAGTGTCACTGCCGTACCCCAGTAGAGCGGGATCACTCCGCCGCCTGCGGCAGTGCCGGGTCGGGTTCGCGGTAGCCGCTGGCCTGCCGGACGAACATGCGGGCGTACTGGGCGTCGGCGGCCAGCAGGTCGTCGTGTCGGCCGGTTTCGGCCACCCGACCGTCCCGTAGTACGACGATCAGGTCGGCGTCGCGGACCGCACCGAGCCGGTGGGTGATCAGGAGAGTGGTCCGGCCGGCCCGGTGCTCGCGCATGGCGTGGTGGATCTCCGCTTCGGCGTCGGGGTCGAGGCCGGCGCTCGGTTCGTCGAGGATCAGCAGGTCGCAGCGGTTCCGCAGGAATGCGCGGGCGAGGGCGGGTCGTTGCCACTGTCCGCCGGAGAGGGTCACGCCCACTCGTACGGTGTTGTTCTCCGCGCCGCTCATGAAGGTTCGGCTCAGGAGGGTGTCGTAGCCGTGCGGGAGGGTACGGAGGGTGTCGTGTATTCCGGCCAGAAGGGCGGCGTTCTCGATCCGCGCCCGGTCGGGCAGGCTGTTCAGGTCGCCGAGGCCGATGTTCTCCGCTCCGGTCAGGTCGTAGTGCATGTAGTCCTGGAAGGTCACGCCGATCCGTCGGCGCAGCTCGGCGGCCGGTATGTCCCGTAGGTCCACGCCGTTCCAGCGGATGGTGCCTCGGGTCGGGTCGTAGAAGCGGCAGAGCAGCTTGACCAGGGTGCTCTTGCCGGCGCCGTTGGCGCCGACCAGGGCGAGTGCCTCGCCGTGCCGGACGGTCAGGGTGACCCCGCGCAGCACCCATGGCTGGTCATCGTCGTACCGGAACCAGACGTCGTCGAGCTCGATGCCGGTGCGCAGCGGTGGTAGGACGGCCGGTCGGTCCGGGGCGGGCAGGTCCGGGCCGGCGTTTACCACGGCCTGGTAGTGGGTGAACAGCAGCAGGTTGTGGTGGGTGGTGGTGACGTCGGTGACCATGCCGGCCAGGCCGCCCTGAACGGCTGCCAGCGCCGCGACGAACATGGGCACGTCACCGATGGTGAGTCGGCCGGTGCCGGCGGCCTGGACCACCCAGACCAGCCCTGCCCCGGCGATGCCGGCGCCCAGTAGTCCCAGCAGGGTCTGGATGAGCGCTTCCCGCTGGTCCATGCTGCGGCGGGCCTGGTCGGAACGGGTTCGCTCGGTGAGCATCCGGTCCCGGAGGAAGTCACCGATGCCGAAGAGGCGGATCTCCTTCGCCGCTTGGAGGCTGGACAGCAGGTTGCGGTAGAAGAATTCGCGCCGGTCGTAGGGGCTGACCTGCAGTGCGGTTTCGGCGCGGCGGCGGGACAGCCACAGTTCGGCCAGCAGTACCGGAACCGCCCCCAGCGAGACGGCCACCGCCATGGTGGGGCTGATCGTCACGAGGGAGCCGAGGAAGCCGCTCACCACGGCGACACCGCGTAGGAGGTTGGCTGAGCCGGCGACGAGTTGTTCCGGGGTACCGGCGCCGGCCTGCTGGGCCAGTTGGAGCCGGTCGAGGAACCGGGGGTCCTCGAACCGGGCCAGCCCGGTGAAGCCGTTCACCGCGCGGTACAGCTGGTCCTGGGCGGTGCGGGCGATCCGCCGTCCCAGTTCGGCGTGCAGATACCGGAGTGGGTGGGGCATCACTCCGACGATCAGGCTGGCGCCGGCCAGTCCCAGCGCCAGACCGATGAGGTCGGCCGTTCCCGGCTGGTGGTCGACGATCCGGTCGAGGACGAGTTTGGTCAGCCAGGCGGCGGCGATCGGCAGTGCGCCGGAGAGCAGGGTGAGCACCAGCACCGCCGCCAGCACCGGCGGGGAGGAACGGGCGGCTAGGTGGCGCCGATCGCGGCGCGCCACAGTGTTCCCGCCGCCGTCCTGCCGGAGTCGGCGCGCCGGCAGGAGCGGCGGCGGAGGGTCGGTCGGGTCACGGTCAGGAGGCCAGCCCGGTCGCCGACGCGACCGGTGCCTCGGCGGGTGGCAGCTGGTGGAAGTCGAACGAGCTGGCGACGATCTGGTTGTCCCGGACCAGGACGAAGGCCGGGTAGCCGGTCAGGGTGAACGCCTCCCCCACGGGTCCGCCGACATCCTCGGCCAGCACCGTCCCGGCGGGTCGTAGCTCGCTGACCAGTTCGGCCGAGGCGGCCGGGTCACCGACCACGACGGCGAGGACGGTCCAGCCGGCGGCGGCGTACCGGGGGGCACCGGCCAGGAAGTCCGGCTTGCGTTCCCGGCAGGCCGGGCAGGTCACGGAGAAGAAACCGATCAGGGCTGCGGCCCCGACCGAATCCCGGGACACGGGCTCGCCGTCAACGGTGGTGGTGGCGAACTCCCCCACGGTGGACCCGACGGGGCGGACCAGGTCCCGTTCTGCCGGCTCGTGCAGCGGCCGGTTGAGCAGTTCGGTGTGCTGGCGCAGCCGTCGGATCATGCCGAAGGAGAGCAGCAGGTTGAACAGGCACAACAGCGCGACTACGACCAGTGCGGTCACCAGGTACGTCATGGTTCCTCCCCGTGGGTCGATCCGGCCGCCGGCTGGTCGTCCGGTTCGATGGTTGTCATTGTTCGGTGAGCAGGGCGGCGGTCGGGAGCCGGCGAATGAGGATCGCCGGGACCAGGGCGGCGAGCACGGTCAGCAGCAGCGCTCCGGCGGTCACGGCCAGCGCCAGGACCGCCAGCCGGCCGTCGAGGTGGCCGACCAGCAGGGCCACCGATCCGAGGCCCGCCACGGTCCCGAGGACGCAACCGAGCACCCCGACGCCGAGGGCTTCGTAGACGAGCAGCCGGTTGAGTGCGGAGTTCGGCCATCCGACGGCCCGGAGGGTGGCGAACTCGGCTGACCGCTCCCGCACGTTGAGGTAGAGCACGTCGGCCACGCTGAGCAGCCCGAACAGCAGCACCCCACCGACCGCGACCAGGTCCACTCCGCGTACCTGCACGGAGACGGCCTGGCCGAGCAGGGAGCCCACCATGCCATCGTGGAACGCCCAGAGCGAGGCGGCGATCAAGGTGACCGCGCCGACACCGGCGGCAAGGCTGACCGCTCCGGCGAGGGTGCGGGCGGGTGCCCGTACCAGATTGGCCACGGCGAGTCCGGCGAAGGTCCGCCGTGGGGCGGACCGTCGGGCCGGCGCGGGGGCTGCCTGGAGTGCCTCGGCTGATCGGGTCCGGGCGGCCTGGATCGCCGGTAGCGCGCCAGCCACCGCGGTGAGCAGCACCGCGATCGGTATGCACAGTAGGACGACGGTGCCGGAGACCTGGACGCCGGCCAGGTGGCCGAGTGGCCCGGACAGGCCGGCGCCGAGCAGGCCCGCGGCGAGGCCGAGGGTGGTGGTTTCGGTGAGGACCAGCTGGCTCAGTCGCCAGCCGGGCCAGCCGACGCAGGCCAGTATGGCCAGTTCGCGGCGGCGGGCGCGGACGGCGGTGGACACCGCGTTGCCGACCAGCAGGGCGCAGACCACCAGTAGCAGTCCGAGCAGCATGATGTTCTTGCGGTCGACGGCCGTGACGATCTCGGCGGCCACGCCCTTGCGGGTGCGGGCCTCGGCCACCGTCAGGTCGGGACGGCCGAGATGGTTGGCGGGCAGCAGCACGGGGCTGCGTACGGTGGAGCCGCCGAGCACGATCTCGACGGTCAGTCCGGTCTGGTGGACGATCTCGTCGGCCACGAGCCGGACGCGTTCCCGGGCCACCTCGTCGAACCGGTCGATGCCCGCTACCCGGACCCGGACGGAGCTCAGCGGTGTGTCCGCCGCCGGTGACCTGACGCTCTTGTACAGATCGTGGGTGGCGGTCAGGGTGGTCAGCAGGTGGGGTGGGCGGGGCGGGTAGCCCAGCGGATCGTCGCCGGGTAGTAGTGGACGGTCGGCGAGCAGTTGCCGGGTACGGGGGTCGCCGCCCACCGGTGCGGCCGGCCGATACAGGTCGAGGGCCTGCTGCGCGGCGCCGCCGGCGGTGGGGAGGGCGTCAGGTGCGAAGCTGCCCACGGGGGTGACCGACCACTCCTCGCTCTGCCCGTTCAGGATGATCGGCTCTCCGGTGCCGACGCCGCCGGTGCTGAACCAGGCGTCCCGCCACAGGTCGTCGATGGCCTGGTCGGTGGAGCCGGGTTCACCGGCCCGGGGCAGTATCCGGCCGGTGCCGTCGGGTTGTGGTGTGTAGGCCGGTGGTGCGGGCCGCAGCAGGGTCTGTACGCCGGACAGGGGGGTGTTGCCGGCCAGGGCGGTGTCGAGTCGGGCACGGTAGAGCTGTCCCAGGTCGTATGCGGCCGCCTGTGGGGGTGTCTTGGTCGAGTCGTGCAGCAGCGGCCACAGCGCTTCTGTGGTGGAGCCGGGTACCCGCCGGGCGGTCTGGCCCGCGAGTCGGGACACGGCGAGGTTCATCTGCTCGTCCACCGCGAGGTCCGTGGCGGCGAGTACCGGAAGTGCCCGGCCTGCCGGGCCAACCGGTGTGAACGGGGACGTCGATGGGCTCCTGGTTGCGGGGCCGATGGTGTCGGAGCCGGTCAGGTAGCGGCCCTGGCGTACCGCCCGGTTCAGGCCGGCCAGACGTGCCTCGGCCGCGGGGTCGATCCCGGCCACGAGCATCGGTACGACCGCGGGTAGCCGGAGCTCCAGTCGGGCGGTGGCGGGTATGGCGGCGGCGGGGCGGCCGAGTGTGATCACCGACGCCAACCGGAAGGTGCCGTCGGGGAGCAACTGGTAGGCCTGCAGCGCGCTGATCTTGGTCCGTCGGGTGCCCGGTTCGAAGCTGCCCACGGCGGTCGCGCACACCTGCAGGCGCCGCCCGTCGGGCTGCACCTCCAGGGCGCCTCCCCCACCGGTGCCGGGGCACTCGGCGGCGGAGGTGGTCTGGTCGATGCGGGTGCCGTCGGTGTAGACGAACACGCGCTGGTCGCCGCTGATCTGGGACAGTGGCAGCAGGGGTCGGCGGGACACCTACACGTAGGTGGGGGCGGCGCCGAGCGTGCTCAGCCCACGATCTGCGCTGATCCGTGGGGCGACCTCGATGACCTGCCGCTCGGCTGTCCGGTCGACCTGGTCGGTCACGTCGACCCGCAGGTCGGGTCGGATGTCGGCGAGCCCGAGGACCGCCAACGGGGCGGCCACTTCGACCCCGGGGATGCGCTCGATCCGCCGCCACTGGTCCAGGGTGATGCCGCCGTAGGCTGCGGTGGGCCGGTCCTGGTGCAGCAGACCGCCGGCGGGCCCCGACGGGTGGACCAGGATGTCGTACGACGGCCGGAACTGGCCGTCGATGGAGCCGCGGGCGACCAGCCGCGAGGTGGCTGCGACACCGGTGAGCACGGTAAACCCGGTGGTCGCGACCAGCACGGCGGCGAACACCGCCAGGCTCCGGCCGCGGGTGTGCCGTAGCTGTGACCAGACCATCCGCAACATGGGTGGGAGCTTCTCCGCTCAGGCAGTACGGGCCGTCCCGGCCGACCTACGGCCGGCCGGGACGGCGTCGTGATCGCGATCGTGCGTCGGGTCAGCAGCGCGTGGTGGTGGTGCGGCAGTAGCCGCAGGTCGTACCGGTGCTATCGCAGCCCTTGCAGCAGTCCCGGACCCGGACGTAACCGCTGGTGCAGCTGCAGTACTCCGTCCAGCAGCTGCAGGCGGTGCTGGCCGCCTGTGCCGTCAGCTTCGGAACGAACATGCTGAGCACCCGGTCCGCTGTCGCTTCGAGCATTCGTACCATTTCCACTCCTTCTGATCGAGCTGTCGATGAGCGTTGTAGGAATTCATGACGCTGTCGGTTCCCGATCGCCTCACCCCCGTTTCCGCGCCGATGCGTCGGCGCTAGACAATCCGTCCGTCGTGAATCTCGACGGTCCGGTCGCAGCGGTCCGCGAGCGACGCCTCGTGGGTCGCCATGAGCAGGGTCATGCCGTGCTCGTCGCGTAGCCGCCAGAGCAAATCGATGATTCCGGCGCCGGTGGCCGAGTCCAGGTTGCCGGTCGGTTCATCGGCCAGCAGCAGCCGGGGCCGTCCGACCAGGGCCCGCGCGATGGCAACCCGCTGCTGCTGACCGCCGGAAAGCTGTCCGGGCATGGCGCGCTCCCGGCCGGCCAGCCCCACTTCGGACAGCAGGTTCCGGGCCCTGTCGACCTCGTCGGGCCCGGCCCGGAACGGCAGCAGCGGCGCGAGAACGTTGTCCAGCGCGGACAGCGCGGGCAGCAGGTGGAATCGTTCGAAGACGAAACCGGTCCCTCTGCGGTAGTCGGCGAGCCGCCTGCCGGACAGGCCGGTCACCGCCACCTCGTCGACCTCGATGCGGCCCGCGTCGGCGCGTTCGATCGCGCCGATCAGATGCAGCAGGGTGGATTTGCCAGAACCGCTCGGGCCGGTCACCGCGACGGTGGCGCCCGCCGGCACGTCAAGGGTGATCCGGTCCACGCCGACGATCGTTTCGTCGCCCGAGCGGAACCGCTTGACCAGGTCGGCCACCCGGATGGCCGCTCCCCGACCGGTGGTCTCGACGCTGGCGTTCATCGGGCACCGGGCGATGCCAGCGCGACGGCGGTGGCCGGTCCACCTCCGGTGCGAGCGATGGATGCGCGCAGGAATCCAAAATGCAAGAGCAACTCTGTCATCGCCCAGCCCCCGTATTGCTCGGCATGACAAGTGAAACTACATGAGCGACCGTCGATCGATCAACCGTTAACGTGCGTCTGGTTCATGAGCATCGTACGGATTACAGCACCTCGCGGAAGACCACTGGGCCCTTTTATCGTGATCATGCTGGTTACGGTGGGGGCGAGCATCCCGGGGATCGATGAGGGCGAGGCTCCAGGTAAGACAGCAGTCGACCAAGATCCGATGCCCCGACCGGGAGCCTCGCCGTGCTGTCTTACCCCGCCACGATCCCGCTGTCCAGCCGAACCCTGAACCACCTCGCCGATCTTGTCCGTAACCATCGCCGGCAACGTCGATCCCGGTGGCGGCGCCTGGACCCCGGCCGGCAGGCTCTGCTCACCCTCGCTCACCTGCGCAACGGCGACACCTACACCGCCTCGCAGCCGGGTTCGGCATCGGCGTCGCCACCGCCTGGCGCTACGTCCACGAAGCTGTCGACCTGCTCGCCGGAGCCTCCGACGACCTGGCCACAGCGATGGACCGCATCCGCAAGCTGGCATACGCGATCCTCGACGGCACGCTGATCCGATCGACCGGGTCGCTGACCAGAAGCCCTACTACTCCGGCAAACACAAGCGGCACGGCGTGAACGTGCAGGTCATCGCGGATGCCGCAGGTCGCCTGGTCTGGGCGTCGGTCGCGCTGCCCGGCGTCACCCATGACCTCAGCGCCGCCCGCGTTCAGGGCATCATCGACGCGCTGAGCGGCGCCGACGTGATGACGTTCGCCGACAAGGGCTACCAAGGAGCCGGCGGGAGCGTGCGCACGCCGTTCAAGCGCCACCGGTACCGGCCAGAGCTGTCCCGCCGGCAGAAGGCCGTCAACCGCACGCCCGTATCCGCGCCCGCGGCGAGCACGCTATCGCCACCCTCAAGTGCTGGAAAATCCTGGCCAAGCTGCGCTGTTGTCCCCGCCGCGCGACCGCGATCGTGCAGGCCATCCTCGTTCTGCACCGCGTCGAGACCAGCCGCTACTCAGGATAAAAAGGGCTCAAGGGATCGATGCCGGGGAAATCCACCTGGGCGACACGGAATCTGATTGGTCCAAAGGGGACGCGCCCTTTCAACGCAGCATCCCGTGAACCAGGCGGGTGCTCATGCTCACCGCTTAACGCGGAATCAAGAGACCAAAATGCCGCCTCATCCGAAAACGCAGATGAAGCGGCAGGTCAGAGCGTTCCAAGCCGAGCAGGCCGGCGGCCAACCGTCCACGCGGTTACCGCCAACAAAGATCATCCGTTACCGGATGTTACCGCCGTTACCGGAGAAGATCTTCATCTCCCCAGGTCAACCGGTCGGGACGGCCGGATTCGAACCGACGACCCCTTGTTACCGACCGTAGCCACTCCGAGATTGTCATCGCTTGCCGCAAGTGGTCATTTACCTGCACAGACGCAGCCAGGCGTTGATCTCTTCTTGTCACTGGTTGTGAGCGTCAGGACGGGGTTTTCGGGGGGTAAACGGGGGCACCGTCGGGACCCGTTCACGACTCATCGCACCCCCACACTGCGCATTCACGGCGCATCGAAGGACGGGTCGCTCCTCACCTCAGCGGCCAGCGGGAATTGAACCGCACGTCGCGGTGTACGGCGTCGGGCGCGGCGACCGCGAGCAGCCGCTCGCCCTCCTCGGTCAGGTCGTGCACGTCGCGGGTGGGGATCTGGAACAGCGGCCGCACGACCAGCGTCGCCGCGCCCTTCCGCCGGGTGATCTTCCAGATGGCCCGGACGAACCCATCGACCAACACCGTCCCGGGGATGACGCCGGGCACGCCGAACACGTCGCGGCGGTCCCGGTCGTCCATGATCCGTCTGGTGTCGTCGTGGGAGACCACGATCGCGTCGAAGTCGGCGACGTAGCGCACCGGCGCCGGGGTGTCCGGGTGCGGCAGCGGGGCGTCGGGCAGGTCGAGCAACTCGGCGCCGTCCTCGTCGCGGTAGGCGACCAGCCGGTCGCCGAGCCGGTCGGTCACCTCGCGCAGCCCGCTGAGCCCCGACCAGGCCTGCACGTCCTGCACCGTCGCGGGGCCGAACGCCGCCAGATACCGCAGCACCAGGTCGTCCAGCGTCGTCCCCGGGCCGCCGCCGGCGCCCAGCCAATGCTCGGCGCTGGTGTACGCGGGCTGCCCGACCGCGCCCCACAGCCCGTGCGGCGGCACCTGCACCAGCGGCACGCCCGCGCGCACCGCCGCGCCGAGCGCAGCGGGCTCGGCGTCGGGCCACCGTGCGCTGAGCTCCGCGCCGAGCTCCTTGATGGTGCGCGGCCGCTCCTCGACGAGGGCCCGTCCCGCGGCGGCGACCCGGCCGGGGTCGGCTCCGCGCAGCCGCTCGCGCCCCGACGGGCCCAAGTGGCGGTCCTGCACGGCCTGCAGGAGCGGCCGGATGTCCGTGGCGTCGCGGGCGCTGACCAGGTGCGGCGTGGCCCGCATCAGCGCGGTGCGGACAGCCGCGCGGGAGGTGAGCAGTGCCGACAGGTCCTCGATCTGGAACCGCCGCAGCCGCGTCCACAGCCCGAGGTAGGGCGGGTTCGGCGCCTGGGCGGGCAGGCCCATGAGATGCTCGATCGCCTCCAGCGGGCCCAGCGGCGAGCGCTCCAGCAGCAGCTGCCGCGCGAGCAGGGCACGATTGAGATCGCGGCGGGTCAGCATACGTGGATCATTTCACGGGGGCGTCGCCTGGTGTCTCACCACGGTGGCGCCTTCCCCGTCGACCGGATCATTGGCGCGGTCACCTGCGGCGGCGACGACGTGGCCGTCACGCTCAGCACCAGTTAGTACGGCCTCCGCCGTTCGGGATCATGGCTGAAGCTCGAGGTTGAGACGTCGTTTGTAGTGGTCTCGTCGGGCTCGGGCTTGATGGTGGCGGCGCCACTGTGACCAGCGCAGACGGTGGGTGAGGTCACGGATCGGCTCGATTATCAGGGTGTTGATCAGACGGCGGACTTCGTTGACGGTCAGCTTGATCAATCCGCTCTCCGGAGGGGGTCGTCGGCGGCGTCGGCGGCGTAGATCGCCAGGACGGCGAGGGCGGCCAGGGCGAGGGTGGTGAAGCGGTGCCAGAGTCCCAGCGTCGGACCTGGTGCTGGTCGAGGCCGACCTGACCTTTGGCGGCCTGGAACGCTTCTTCGACGGTCCAGCGGATGCCGGCGACCCGGACGAGCCGAGCGAGGGTGGACGGCTGCGGGGTCCAGCAGCGGTAGAAGGCCAGCTCTCCGGTGGAGATGTTGCGCCTGATCAGCAGGCTGCGCCGCACCACGGTTACTGACCCACGAACCCAGCGTCAACATCAGCGGGCGTGCGGCGGAGCACCGGGCTGCCCACCGGCACCATCTCCCCCATCCTGGACCGGCTGCTCGACGGCGGCTGGCTCAGTGACCGGTGGGAGGAAGCCGACACCGTGACGAGCCGGCCTCGGCGCCGGTACTTCCGACTGACCGACGAGGGCCGACACTCCACGCAGGAGCCGCTGGCCGCTGCGGAGAAGGAAACTTGATGACTGAACCAGAGCAGAATCCGAAGCCGAAGTTCAGGCCCCTCCGGACGGCGCTGATCAGCCTCGCCCTTTGCCTGATCATCCCCGGCACCCGGGACGGCGCGATCGCGGTGCTGAAGTTCGCCGGCTGGTCGATAGTGACCATCGCCCTGCTGGCCCTGCTCCTTGTCTTCATGATCAACCCCAGGAGGTAGCAACGAGCGGACGCCTGACAGCTTCCGTGGGGCTCGGTACGCCGAGCCTGCGCGGTGGCCGCCACGGTGGCGGAGAGAGGGAGCCGGCATGTCCGGCGAGCAGGAGCAGCACAAGAAGTGGTGCGAGGGGCACGAGGAGGGGGAGGGTGGCCCACGGCTCGGGGTGGACCCAGGTGGCGCCCTGCGGTACGCAGATCACCCCGCAGTTGGCGCAGATGCGACGTCACCTGCATCGGTGGGGCCGACCAGGCGGGCGCCGCTCTGGCGTCCACCGCACCCGCCGGCGGGCCGGCGATCACGGAAGGTGTCAGCTGTGGCGCAGGGCATGCGCGCTGCGTCGTATGTGTTAGTGCTGTGCAAGGTCGTCTAGTCTCAACGCCGTTCAATTAGGCGTGGGCGTGGCTGGTCAAGGGGTGTGTTGATCAGGGAGTGAGAGGCGGGGCTCCGGTATCAAGGTTTGTCACTCCAAGACAACCCGAACCAGGAACCCCGCTTGGTGGATCAGATTGCCACAACACGTACGGTCACGGTAGCCGCCGGACCGTTCGCGCCCGGTCATCTCGGTGAGCTGACCCAGCTCATCCCGTTCGAGATGATCGATGACGTCTTGGCCGCGACCCGGCGCAGACAGCGACGGATCCGGTCACTGCCGGCCCGGGTCGTGGTCTATCTGCTGCTGGCCGGTTGTCTGTTCCCCGGTCTCGGCTATCGGCAGGTGTGGGCGAAACTCGTCGCTGGCCTGCGCGGGCTGCCGGTGCCCGATCCCAGCGTGAGTGCTCTGCGGCAGGCCCGGCAACGACTCGGCCCGTCCCCGCTGCGGGCATTGTTCGACCTGCTGCGCGGCCCGGCCGCGACCACGGCCGTCGGGCACGTCCGCTGGCGTGGCCTGCTGCCGGTCGCTATCGACGGCACCGTACTGGCCGTCGCGGACTCGCCGGCTAACCTGCGCCGCTATGCCAAACAACGCGGTAACCACGGCGGTTCCGGCTACCCGACACTGCGGTTGAGTGCCCTGCTGGCCTGTGGCACCCGCTCGGTGCTCGACGCGGTGTTCGACCCGATCACCACCGGCGAGATCACCCAAGCCCAACAGCTGGCCCGCAGCCTCCGCGCCGGGATGCTGCTGCTGGCCGACCGCAACTACGCCGCCGCCGACCTGATCACCGCGTTCACCGCGACCGGAGCCGACCTGCTGATCCGCTGCAAGAGCGGCCGGAAACTCCCGCTGATCCGCCGCTGTCACGACGGATCCTGGCTATCGGTCATCGGCAGCCAGCACATCCGCGTGATCGAGGCCCGGATCAGCATCACCACCACGGCCGGCCACCACAGCGGCGACTACCGGCTGATCACCACCCTGCTCGACCCGCACCACTACCCGGCCGCCGACCTCGTCCGCCTCTACCACCAGCGGTGGGAAATCGAGACCGCCTACCTGGAACTCAAGTCCACCATCCTCGGCGGCCGGGTCCTACGCGCCCGCACCCCCGACGGTATCGATCAGGAGATCCACGCCCTGCTGATCGTCTACCAACTACTGCGCACCGCCATGGTCGACGCCACCGACAGCCGACCCGGCCTCGACCCGGACCGGGCCAGCTTCACCACCGCCCTCAACACCGCCCGCGACCAGATCACGCAGGCCGCCGGCGTCATCGCCGACACCGTCATCGACCTCGTCGGCGTCATCGGCGAACGCGTCCTGGCGAACCTGCTACCCGACCGCCGCGTCCGAACGAAAACCCGCATGATCAAACGCTCGAACTCCAAGTACCAGGCCCGCGGACCGAACATCGACCGCCGCACCTACAAGGCCACCACCAGCATCGACGTCATCACCGGCGACCCTTGACCAACCAGCCACACCCCTAACTGAACGGCGTTGCGTCTAGTCTTCCGGGCGGGCATGTCAGCGAGGGGTGGTGGACAGCACGTATCGGATGCGAGCGCACAGCAGGAGCATCGCGCTCGGCCACCAGGCGGTCGCTGCTGGGGTACCGGCCGTAGGGTGAGCAGCATGGATGGTTGGTACGGGTACGACGTCGAGCCCTACCGGCGCGCAGGCTTGTGGGCTCGGGTCAAACTGCGGTGGTGGTGGGTGTCGGGCTGGCGAGCCCGGCGACGTGCTCTGGCTCGGCGGCGTCAGCGGGTGGTGTAGGCCTCGCACTGCGCGAGTCGGCCGAGGTGCTGATACTGCTCGATAGTCGGACCGATCTGATCGGCACGGGCGCGGCGATGCACGCCCGGCGGGAGATCCGGAGGTAAGCCCAGCTCGCCGTCGAGCGATCACATGGTTTCGTCGGTCACTGTGATGCCGTTCTTCTCGGCCCAGGCCACGATCATTGCCTGCCAGCCGCGGGCGCTCCAGTAGCGTCGCCGCACCCGGCCGTCGCGCGACAACTGGCCCATCACCGGTACGCCGAACGCATGGCCGAGTTCGTTGAGCAGCAGAGCCGAGGCTTCGATGAGCCGGGGACCCGGCTGGGCTAGGTCGTCGAGGGGCGCGGCGGCCTCGGCCGGCTCGGCCGCTGTCTGGTACTGATCTCCCGTCCGCGATTCGCCGAAACCGAATTGGCGGGCGTGTCCGATGGTGGTCGGTCGCATCGCCGAGACCGGGTACAGCTGCGCGCGGATCAGCGCCGTGCCCCCGGCCGCCGTTCGATCTCGGGCATGACGAGCCAGCAGGGTCAGCCCCGAGATGATCCCCGCCGCGATCCCCTCATCGTTGATGAGTTGGGGCCTCACCCCCTCGCTCCACATGTCGGGCGCCCTGCTGGCGGTGCCCTTGCCGAAAACCTCATCCGCCCAGGTGGGACCAGCTGTAAGCGGATCCTGACGGCGGGCGCAGGAGCCGGTTCCTCTCCCGACTGTCTCTCCCACCCGCGGCATGATGATCGGCTGTGCTGCTTCGACTGGCCTATCTCGGTGTGACGAACGCGTTCGCGTTACTGCGGCTGCTTCCGATGAGCGACCGGGACAAGGACGTGGAGATCCTGGCGCTGCGCCACCAGATCACGGTCCTGGAGCGACAGCTGGGCAAGACCCGGCCGCGGTTCTCCCCCAGCGACCGAGCGTTCCTGGCCGCGCTGCTGCACCGGCTTCCGCTGGGCGTGCTCCATCGGCTCAGGCTGCTGGTGCGCCCGGACACGGTGCTGCGCTGGCACCGCGACCTCCTCGCGCGTCGCCACGCCGCCAATTCCCGGCCAAAACGGCCGGGCCGGCCACGCACCGTCCGCTCCGTCCGCGCCCTGGTGCTGCGCCTGGCTCGGGAGAACCCCAGCTGGGGTTACCGCCGCATCCACGGCGAACTGCTCGTCCTGGGGATCGAGGTCGCCGCCTCCACCGTGTGGGAGATCCTCAACGAGGCTGGGATCGACCCGGCGCCGGAGCGCACCTCCACCACCTGGGCCGACTTCCTCCGCTGCCAAGCCGACGCCCTGCTCGCCTGCGACTTCGTCGAGACCGTCACCCTGACCGGAGCGCGGTTGTACGTGCTCGCGGTGATCGAGCACGCCAACCGACGCGTCCGGGTCCTGGGCGTGACCGCGCACCCGACCGCCACATGGGTGGCGCAAGCGGCGAAGAACCTCGTCATGGACCTCGAGGACGCCGGCTCCCGGGCGCGGTTCATGATCCGGGACCGCGATGGAAAGTTCCCGACCACGTTCGACGCCGTTCTCAAAGACGCGGGCATCGACGTCGTGCTCAGCGGCGTCCGGATGCCCCGCATGAACTCGATCATGGAACGCTGGGTGCAGACCTGCCGGCGTGAACTGTTGGACCGCACCCTGATCTGGAACCAGCGGCATCTCCTCCACGCCCTGAGGGAGTTCGAGGACTTCTACAACTCCCACCGGCCTCACCAAGGCATCGCCAACGCCCGCCCGTTGTACCCGTTGCCCGCGCAGGTCCCCGACCCGAACAAGATCGCCCGCCTCGACATACGAAGACGCGATCGCCTCGGCGGCATCCTCCACGAGTACCAGCATGCTGCGTGACCTGCGTGGACGAGGTTTTCGGCAAGCGCAGGGTCTTCCGGATCGGCGACAAGGTCACCCAGGTCCGCAACAACTATGACAAGGGCCAAGCGGGCGTGTTCAACGGCACCGTCGGTGTCGTCACCGCCCTGTCCCCCGAGGAACAAACCCTGACTGTGCGAACCGACGAGGACGAGAGCATCGACTACGACTTCGACGAACTCGACGAACTCGCCCACGCCTACGCGATGACCATCCACCGCTCGCAGGGCTCCGAGTACCCCGCCGTCGTCATCCCCCTGACCACCAGCGCGTGGATGATGCTGCAACGCAACCTGCTCTACACCGCCGTCACCCGCGCCAAGAAACTCGTCGTCCTCGTCGGCTCCCGCCGCGCCCTCGCCGCCGCCGTCCGCACCGTCGGCGCCGGCCGCCGCCACACCGCCCTCGACCACCGCCTTACCTGACACTCCCGATTGTCGCTCGCTTCACCAGCCTGTAGCCCGGGCTACCGGACCCGACCACGGCCGCCCCAGCCCGACGCTCGTGATCGCCCTGGCGGGCCGCACGGTGCTGCCCGTGGCCGCCGCTCGCCGGCCTCGCCGCCCCGAGCTGTGGCCACCCGTCCCACCTGCACCGTCACCTGGAACACCACCACAAAGAGGCCCCTGACCCCCGATACGGGGTCAGGAGCCTCTTTCGTGAGTCCGGCGGTGTCCGGTCGTGACCGGCCAACTCCGGCCGTCCGCGCTAGTTGACGCCGGGTGCTAGCGAGGCTGGCGCGGCCTGCCGAGGGACGCGGCCGGCCTCCACAGTGGTTCAGCGCTTGGCCAACTCCGGTACCGCGGCCGAACCCGAATTGGCCGTGGTGTCGGCCGGTTCATCGGTGTACCGGCGTACCCGCCGCAACGCCACCAGGCAGAGGGTGGACACCGCCGCCACCGCGGCGATGTATCCGGCCACGAGTGTGTACGAACCGTTGCCGCGTGCCAGCAGCGAAGCCAGGATCAGCGGCGTGAAGCCACTAGAGACGATGCTGGCGAACTGGAACACAATAGAGATGCCGCTGTATCGCATGTGAGCCGGAAAGAGTTCGGAGTAGAGCGCCGCCTGCGGTGCGAACATCAATGGATATGCAACGCCGAGCACCACGATGAGCGTCACGGTGATGACGACAGGCGAACCGGTTCCGAACATGGCGAACGCCGGGAACGCGCTGAGCCCGAGGACGAGCGCGCCGGCACCGTAGACGCGGAGGCGACTCGTGCGGTCGGAGACGTAGCCCCAGATCGGGATGAACAACACGGCGACCGCGGCGGCGATCATGACTCCGATGAGGCCGACGCTCTTGGGCAGGCCGAGTGTGCCGGAGAGGTACGCGATGGAGAACACGGCCCAGGTGTTGAACGCGACTCCCTCCGCCCACTTCGTCCCCATACCAAGCAGCGCCGGCTTTTTCGCATGCCTCACGACCTCGAGGATCGGCGTCCGCGATACCGACCCGCCATCTTTGAGCTGCTGGAAGGCCGGGCTCTCAAGGATCCGGAGCCTGATGATCAGACCCGCGACAACGAGAACGGCCGAGAGCAGAAAGGCGATCCGCCAACCCCAGGCCTGGAATGCCGCGTCGCTCATCACGCTGGTGAGCAGCGTGAAGGCGCCGGTCGCGAGGAGTAGCCCGACGGGAACGCCGATCTGTGGCCAGCTGCCGTACAGGCCCCTTCGGTTCGGCGGCGCGTGCTCGACGGCGAGCAGCACGGCGCCGCCCCACTCTCCGGCAATACCGATTCCCTGGATTATCCGGAGCACTGTAAGCAGGATGGGCGCGGCCACGCCGATTTGCGCATAGGTGGGCAGGCAGCCAATCGCGAAGGTACCGATGCCCATCATCATCATTGTCGTGACCAGCGCGGTTTTGCGGCCGACCCGGTCGCCGAAGTGCCCGAAGATCAGCGCCCCGACCGGGCGTCCGAGGTACCCGACCGCGAACGTCGCGAAGGCGATGATGGTGCCCGTCGCAGGGTCGGACTTGGTGAAGAACTGGGTGTTGAAGACCAGGCTCGCGGCGAGGCCGTAGATGAAGAAGTCGTACCACTCGATAGTGGTGCCGATGGCGCTGGCGAGCACGACGGTACGGCGTGACGGGGCGCGCTGGCCTGCCGACTGGTCTGCTACTGCTCCTCGCATGCTGCTCCTCGGGGTGGGATACCTGTATGGGGGTTGGCCCCGCCTCCGGACGTCCTTCTGGCAGTAGGCTTGTCAGCGGCGATGCGGCGGGCTTCGATATTCGGAGAGGCGATGTCGTCGCAGGTGGATCACGCGGCGTCGAGGGAAAGGGCGCGGCGGTTGCGGAAGACCGTGTGGCTGCCGAGGGTGATGGTGGGGGCGTAGAAGCGTGCCGGGCCGAGATGGGTCCTGCGGGCTGCGGCGTCGACTGGGTTCTCCAGCACCGCGGAATCGACGTCGTCGGCGGGGAGGAGGTCCTCCTCCTGGTAGCGAGTACAGTCGCCGGTCGCGAGGCGACGATCCTCGGCCATCTCTGGGTCGGCGTTCACGTACTTTCCTCCGGAGCCGTTTGGTCAGCCCTAAGTTTGGTCTGACCAAGCTAACCGGTAGGCCACGACGGGTCAACGGTTTCCGAAAGACTCGTCTGTCCCGTCAACGGTGCAGCGTGAGTCCGCCTCGCCATAGGCCGACCGAGCCGGAGATCCCGCCCGGGCACCTAGGCGGGCGCCCTGCAATGGGGAGAAACGGCGATGACGTGAGAGGCGACCCGGTAGAACGCCGGCGCGGTTCCTCAGCTCTCGCCGGCGCCGCTGGCGCCCGTCGGCCTTTCCGCGTGGAGCACGTCGTAAAAGCCGTCGACGTGCTGGCGCATCAGCTCCGCGGCCTTCTCGGGATCACCGGAGCGCGCCGCCGTCAGGATGAGCCGGTGTTCGGCGACAAGGTCGCAGCGGAACGCCGGCCAGTCTTCCTTCTGCTCGAAGGCGTCGAGCATCGAACGGCGGACGGCGTCGCGCAGCGCCTGCATCAGGTCTTCGAGCAAGTGGTTTTCGGCAGCCCTGGCCAGTTCCAGGTGGAAGTCCGTGTCCAGAGCATGGAAGGTGTACGGGTCGATGCCCGGCGCGGACATCTGTTCGAGCACGGCTTCCACCGGGCCAAAGTCCGTTTGAGCAGCGCGCGCGGCGAGCCGGCGAACCGCCTGCTCCTCGAGCGCCAGCCGGACCCCCAACACGTCGGCGACCTGGTACGCGCTCAACGCGACGTGCAGGCGCAGCAGTTCGGAAAGGGCGCGTCGAGGATTGACGGCGACGATCAGCCCGGACTCGGGACCGGTGCCCGGTCGGGTGCGAACGATCTGCTGCGCCTGCAGCACCCGCACTGCCTCGCGCACCGATGCCCGGCTGACCTGCAACGTCTCGCTGAGCTGACGTTCACCTGGAAGCCGGTCACCCGGCTTGATGCGTCCGGCGACTATCTCGTCGTGTACCCGCTGGACGACGAGCTCGTACGTCTTCGCTCGCTCGAGCGGCGCAAGCAACGGATCCATCGATGGCCGCCCTTCACAGATCTCTTGACACGTATGGTCTGACCTTATCCTACGGATGCAATACGTGACGCCGAGTCAGTCGGGGGGTGATCGGCGCAATTTGCGGAGGCGTCCAGCCACGCCAGAACGCTCTGCGTGTGTTGCCCGAGGGTCGGCGGAGCCTGGTGCGCTGAACGTTGTCCGTCCTCGAATCGCAGCGGCGGGCCGGGCAGTTCGATGATGCCGAGGCTCGGGTGGTCGACCTGCAGCAGGAGTCCTTGAGAGCGGGTCTGCGGCGAGGAGTACACCTCGTGGAGGTTACGGACGGCGCCGGCGGGGATGCCCAGATCGGCCAGGACCGCGAGGGCCTTCTCCCGGGTATACGTGGATAGCGCTGACACGATCGCCTCACGCACGGCGGCCTGGTTCCTCAGCCGCTCGGCGTTCGTGGCGAATCCCGGTGTGTCGACCGGCAGTCCGAAAGCATGCGCGAAACGCTGCCACATCCGGTCGTTGCCCACGGCGATCTGCACTTCACCATCTGCACAGCGGAACAGTCCGTACGGGCAGAGAGTGGGGTGGTGGTTACCGGTTCCGCGTGACACCTCCCCGGCCACGGTGTATCGGGTCCCCTGAAAGGCGTGGGCGCCAACCACCGCCGCGAGCAGCGAGGTCCGCACCACCGTGCCGGTTCCGGTCAGACCACGCAGGTGCAGTGCCGCCAACACCCCGTAGGCCCCGTACATTCCGGCGAGGACATCGCTGATCGGCACGCCGATGCGGGTGGGGGTGTCCCCCGTCAGGCTCATCAGTCCGGCCTCGCCCTGCACGATCTGGTCGTAGCCGGGACGGTCGCGCTCCGGGCCGTCGTGGCCGAAACCCGAGATGGACAAGATCACCAGGCGCCGGTTGAGTGCGTGCAGCCGCGTCGTCGGGAAGCCCAGCCGATCCAGTACGCCTGGCCGGAAATTCTCGATGAGCACGTCCGCACGGGCGACCAGCCGGCTCAGGGCTTCCCGCCCGCCCTCGGTCTTGAGGTCGAGGACGATCGATTCCTTGTTGCGGTTGCAGGAGAGGAAGTAGGTCGACTGGGGATCGTGCTCGGGGCCCACGAACGGCGGGCCCCAGCCTCGCGATTCGTCCCCGCCAGGAGCCTCGATCTTGATGATCCTGGCTCCTAGATCGCCAAGCATCATTGCGGCGTGCGGGCCGGCGAGGGCCCGGCTGAGGTCGAGAACGACCAGACCTGCCAGGGGGCCGGATTCGGTGTGGGACGTGGACTCAGCGGACTGGTGGGGCATCACGGCTGTCTCTCCGTTGGGGACGGGGTGCGGACGAACTGGTGCCGGTCGCTGCTGGTTGGTCGGCGAGAGCCGTGTGGAGCAGACCAGCGGTGGTGACGGTCGAGCGCTCGCCCAGCTGACGGATCTGGGTTGCGCAGCTGAAACCGTCGGCGACGACGGTCGCGTCGGTGTGCCCGGCAAGTGCGGCGAGCACTCCGGTCTCGGCGATACGGCGAGACAGCGCTGCGTGTTCGGCCCGGAACCCGAATGATCCGGCGAGCCCGCAACAACCCGCGTCGAGCATCACCACCTCGTAGCCGAGCCGGCCCAGCACCTCGGCGTCGGCGTTGGTCGAGCGGATGGCGCGCCCGTGGCAGTGCGGCTGCACCACCACCCGGCCGCGGGATCCCGGCTCGATCGTGGGCAGGGTGTCGGCGGCCAGGACATGTTCGGAGAGGCTGCGCGCCGTCGCGGCCAGGCGCACGGCACGCGGGTCGTCGGCGAGGATCTCCGGCAGTTCGTCCCGGAACACTGCCAGACAGCTCGGTTCCAGCACCACGACCGGCCGGCCGGCGTCCAGGTGCGGTTCGAGAATGTCCAGCACCTGGCGCAGCGTCCGCTTCGCGAGGTCCAACATCCCGCTGTCGTACAGTGGACGACCGCAGCAACCCCACCTTGTGGGTATAGCCACCCGCTCGCCGAGCGCCTCCAAGGCTTGTAGCGCCATCACACCGACCTCGGGCTCGAAGACGTCGGTGAAGGTGTCGGGCCAGAGCACGACCGTCGGGTCCGCGACCGTCCGGTGCGGCAACGAGCGGCGCAGCGAGCGGCGGGCGAACGGCGGCGCCGGACGCTCGCGGGTCACCCCGGCCGCCCAGCGCAGCAATCCGCCGAACAACGGGGTCCGCAAGGCGGCGTTCGCGAACCGCGGGAGCCTGGTGGCCACTCGCGCGGCCCACGGGATGAGACCAAGGGCATACGCCGCCCTCGGGCGGAGCCGACCCCGGTAGTGGTGGGCGAGGAACTCGGCTTTGTAGCTGGCCATGTCGACGCCGGTCGGACAGTCGACCGCGCAGCCCTTACACGACAGGCACAGGTCGAGTGCGGCGCGGACGTCCTTGTTTCTCCAGTCCTCCCGCGTCACCTCGCCACGGAACATTTCGCTGAGCAGCCGGGCTCGCCCCCGCGTCGAGTGGGTCTCGTCAGCGGTGGCCCGGTAGGAAGGGCACATCACGCCGGTCGTGGTGTTGCGGCACCGCCCGACCCCCACACATCGCTCGGCCGCCTCCTGGAAGCTCCCTCCGGTCCGGCTGAACGCGAGCCAGGTCGGCCGGAGCGCCGAGACTCGATGGTCCGGCCCGTGCTTGAGGTTGGTATCCAACGGGAATGGGTCGACGACCTTACCGGGGTTCATCTTGCCGTCGGGATCCCACACGGCTTTGAACTGCGCGAAGGCGTCAACGAGTTCGCGGCCGAACATTCGCTGCAGCAACTCGCCCCGAGCCTGCCCGTCACCGTGCTCGCCCGAAAGCGAGCCACCAAGCGACACGCAAAGATCGGCCGCCCGTTCCACATACGCGCGGTACCGGGCCAGTCCCTCGTTCGTGCCGAAGTCGAAATCGTTGCGGGTGTGGACGCACCCTTGCCCGAAATGGCCGTACCAGGCGCCGCTGTAGCCGAACTCCCGCCACAGCGCGGCGATGCCGCGCAGGTACTCGCCGAGCCGGGCCGGCGGAACGGCCGCATCCTCCCAGCCCTCGAAATTGGGCCGAGCACCGACCGGGAGAGCGGTGGCACCGAGCCCGGACTCACGAATCGCCCAGATCCGACGCTGGGTCGCGGCTTCCGAGTAGATGCGGTGGTCGAGCCCGGGGTCGAGGTCGCCGGCGAGATTCCGAGCGAGAGCATCGGCCTCGGCCTCATCGTCGGCCCCGACCTCGGCCAGCAGCCACCCCTGGCCCTCGGGTAGAAGGTCGAGATTGCCGACGTGGAGCCGGGCAAGCCGCATCTGACGCACGAGCGTGGAGTCGAAGCCCTCCAACCCGAGAAGCGGGTGACCCAGCAGCCCGGGAACCGCGTCGGCCGCCGCGTAGACGTCCGAATAGCCGATCACCACCAGCCTGCGGTATCGCGGGCTGTGGATCAGCCGTGCGGTGATTTCCGAGACCAGGACACAGGTCGACTCGGTGCCGACCAACGATCGAGCCACATGGAAGCCACGCTCGGGCAGCAACTCATCCAGGTTGAAGCCGGAGACCCGGCGGGGGATATCGGGATAACGCTCACGAACAAGGTCGCCGTAGCGACGAGCGATCTCACGTAGCCCGCCGTGGATGGAAGCGGCGTCCCCCCCGGCCGCGACCATCCGCGCGTATTCGTCGTCGGTGACCGGGCCGACGTCGAGGCGGGCCCCGCGGTAGGTGTGGACAACGAGCCGTTCGGTGTTGTCGACGGTCTTGCCGGCATGCAGTGCGTGCGTACCACACGAGTTGTTGCCCACCATCCCGCCGATCGTGCACCACGCATGCGTCGCCGGGTCGGGCCCGAACGTCAGCCCGTGCCGTTCGGCCGCGGCCCGCAGGTCGTCGAGGACGACGCCCGGCTGAACCCGGGCCAATCGCCGGTCCGGGTCGATCTCGAGGATGCGATTCATGTGCCGGGAGAAGTCCAGCAGCACCGCCACGTTGCAGGTCTGTCCGGCGAGGCTGGTAGCGGCTCCCCGCCCGAGCACGGGCGCGCCGACCTCGCGGCAGGCGGCGAGGACGGCATCGACGTCGTCCGCGTCGCGGGGGTACACGACACCCAGGGGCACTTGGCGGTAGTTGGAGGAGTCAGCGGAGTAGACGGCGCGGGTCCGGTCGTCAAAGGCGACCAGCGCGGGGTCGCCGAGCGCGCGGGCCAGGTGTCGACGCAGTGCCGCGCGGTCGGACTCGCTGACGCCGGATCGGTCGACCCGACTGCCGGGGGCCGGAGGATAATCCGCGCTGCTCACGAATCCTCCCCAACCGAACGCACATGCGCGTCCCCATGGGTTCTGTTCATCGATGTTCCTTCGGCTCAACGGCCTCAGCGGCCGACGAAGGGCGGGGGCACTGTCTGAAAGAGCGCCTGCATGGCGCACTTGGGGTCACGCGTCGCCAACGACCAGGCCGCCGACGGACTTCATTTCGATCGCGGCTGACCCCTGTTGCAGTTCACGGTCAGCTGAGCGCCGCTGGTCCGCTCGTTTAGGGCGAGGTTCTTGGCCCGGCTCAGATCTCGTCAGCCGGACGCCTCCTGAGCGACATCCGCGGGCAGGTCCGGACGAAGGCCGGGTGTAGCGAGGGCCGGCGGAGTCGTGGGAGTTGCGACGACAGGATGCCGCAGCGTGGACATGACAACCTCCCGGTGGTCAGACCAATGACAAGGACTGACCATATTGCTACCATGACGGCCAAGCTCGCGTCGAGAGGTGCGGCAACCTCGGGGGTCCAGTGGGCCACCGGCCGCGCACCGATGCAGTGTTTGGACTACCTGGGCACGCCCCTTCAGGAGAAAGGCCCGACGCGCATGCTCGACCAGGCTGACCCCGCCACGGCAGACGTGATCGCCTCTCGCTCTCCGCACGAGCCGGCGGACGTGATAGGCAGCGTGCGAGTTACCGAGGCCGTCGCGGTACGTGCTGCCGTTGACCAGGCACGCGCCCCAGGCGCGTCGTGGGCCGCCACTCCGGCGGTTGAACGCGCCGAACGGCTCTCCGCCGCCGCTGACGCGCTTGCCGGCGCCCGTCACCTGCTCGATCTGATCGTTCGCGAGGTGGGCAAACCGGTCGGCGAAGCGCGGGGCGAACTCAGTCGCGCGGTGGCCATCCTCCGCTACAACGCGCAGCTCGCTCTCGACCCGGTCGGCGAAGTCCTGCCTGCGGACCGCCCTGGCGGGACGCTGCACAGCCACCGTCTCCCACACGGTGTCGTCGGGCTGCTCACCCCGTGGAACTTCCCGGTTGCCATCCCACTCTGGAAGGCCGCGCCGGCGCTCGCCCTGGGCAACGCGG
Organism: Micromonospora sp. NPDC005161; assembly: GCF_053599855.1. Classification (NCBI taxonomy): domain Bacteria; kingdom Bacillati; phylum Actinomycetota; class Actinomycetes; order Micromonosporales; family Micromonosporaceae; genus Micromonospora; species Micromonospora sp. NPDC005161. The sequence goes on along the minus strand of NZ_JBSFYQ010000039.1, from coordinate 17,944 downwards.
TCGTCCTCAAACCGTCACCGGATGCCGTGGTCTGCGCCGAGGCGATCTCTGCACTACTCGGAGAGCACCTACCACCTGGGCTGTTCACTCTCGTCCACGGCGGAGCCGACACTGGTGCCGCGCTCGTCGACAGCGCTGACGCGATCTCCTTCACCGGCTCCACCACAGTCGGCCGAACGGTTGCGCAGGCGTGTGCGGGCCGCTGCGTGCCCGTCCAGGCCGAGATGGGTGGCCACAATCCCGCGATCGTCCTTCCGGGCGCGGACCCTCGGCGGGTGGCTGCACAACTGGCTGGGGCAATCGCCGGCTACTCCGGGCAGAAGTGTACGGCTACCCGACGAATTGTCGTCGTCGGCGACCCTGCCCCGCTGGCCGCCGCGCTCGCCGAAGCCCTCGACGCATTACCTGTCGGCGACCCGGCCGACCCGGCCACCGTGGTCGGCCCACTGATCAACGCGCCCGCGCAGGATCGGGTGCGGCAGGCGGTCAACGAAGCCATCGCCCGCGGCGCGGTCGCGGTCACCAAGCGTCGCGACATCCCCGAACGGGGATGGTATGTCGCCCCCACACTGCTCACCGAGGTCCCTGTGGGCGACCCGATCCTCCGCGAGGAGGTGTTCGGGCCGGTCGCCTCAGTTGTCGCGGTCCAAGACGACGACGAAGCGGTCGCCGTCGCCAACGACGTGCCCTACGGTCTGACCGCGGCGATCGTCGGCCCCGACCTCGAGCGGGCCCGTGCCGTCGCCGCGCAACTGCGGGTTGGGATGGTGAAAGTCAACGAGCCGACGACCGGCGTCAGCTACCACGCACCGTTCGGCGGCAGCGGCATTTCCAGTTTCGGCCCTCGCGAACAGGGCAAGGCCGCCCGCGAGATGTACACCCGCCAGCAGACCGTCACGGTCAGCCCGGCGTTCGCCTGAACAAGCCGCGGGCGCCAGCCGGCGCACCGCATGTCCACGAAAGGTGAAGACTCGCCATGAGTCTGTTGGATAAGGCGTTTGTCGCCCGGCCGGCACGGCGGCTGCTTGAGCAGTGCCTCGGTCTGCGCGAAGGGGAGAACCTGCTCGTCATCACCGACACCCGCACGGTGGCCTATGGCGAGATTTTCGCGCTGGTTGGGCGGGAACTCGGCGCCGAGGTTGTGATGACCGTAATGGACCCGCGTTCGCGGCACGGTGAGGAGCCGCCACCGACGGTGGCGGCGGCGATGAAGGCGGCCGACGCCATCGTCGCGCCCACCACCTTCTCGGTGAACCACAGTTCTGCCCGGCTGGCGGCCAGTGCCGCCGGCGCCCGTTTGATCTTCATGCCAGACGTCTGCGACGAGGTATTTCTCGACGGGTCGCTCGACATCGATTTCGCCGAACGCAAGGTGGTGATCGACCAGATCGCCCGGCTCCTCGACGACGCCATGCAGGTTCGGGTGCGCTCGCCACGCGGCACCGACCTGCGGATGACGGTCGCGAGCAAGAAAGCAGTGCCGCAGAGCGGAATCTGCCACGAGCCGGGCACGATCTCGCCACCCCCGTGCATCGAGGTGGCGATCGCCCCGGACGAGGGCACTACCAACGGGATCATGATCGTCGACGGCGCCGTGGTGCCCGGAGGGCCAGTTGAGGAAGCCGTCGTCGTTACCTTCGAGGATGGCCGGATCACCAAGATCGAGGGTGGCCGGGAAGCAGCGGCACTGCGGTCACTGCTGGAGAGCTATCAGGACGACAACATGTACTGCCCGGTCGAGATGGGCATGGGGATGAACCCAAAGGCACGCATCGGCCAGGGCGGCCCGCTTGAGGACGAGGCAGAGTTCGGCACGATGCACATCGGTATCGGCAACGGCATCACCTTCGGCAGTTCGATCCGCGCCCCAGGGCACTGCGATCTGGTGCTCCGGGACGCCATCGTCGAAATCGACGGCCACGTCATTCTGGCCGACCGGACGCTGCACCTCGACCGGTGAGCACCCCTCTCCTGCTAACCCCAGCCAGCCACCTTTCTCGAGGGACTCATGATGTCTGACCTCTCGCTTGCCGAACGCGCCGACGCCGTACTCCCACCGGCCGCTGGGCGCGCCACCCGATTGGGCATCGTCCGCGCACAGGGCAGCCAGGTCTGGGACGAGCGCGGCCGCCGGTACCTTGACCTCACCTGCGGGGTGGGGGTCACGAACCTCGGCCACAACCATCCGGCCGTACTCGCGGCGATGCGCGCGCAACTGGATCAGGCCGTCCATGTCGGACACAACGTGGTCTACTACCCGACCTACGTTCAGCTCGCCGAACGCCTGGTCGCGACGCTCCCTGGTGATCACAAGGCCTTCCTGTCCAACAGCGGAGCGGAGGCTGTCGAAGCGGCCGTCAAGCTCTGCCTGTCCGTCACCGGTCGGTCAACGCTGATCGCGTTCCGCCGCGGCTTCCACGGGCGCACCACCACGGCTATGGGACTATCCACCTCCTCCGCCGCCTACCGGCGTGGCTACGGCAGCCTCCTGCCACCGGTACACCACCTCCCGTTCCCGACTTCCTTTCGAACTGGGCGCGCGGAGGCCGACGAGGTCGCGGCGTGCCTGGACGCCTTCGACGAGCACCTGGCACTGGTCACACCGGGCGAGGACATCGCGGCAGTCATCGTCGAGCCAGTGCAGGGAGAGGGTGGCTACCTGCCAGCCCCCACGGCATTCCTACTGGGCCTCGCCGAACGGTGCCAGCGGCACGGCATCCCCCTCGTTTTCGACGAGATCCAAACCGGATTCGGCCGTACCGGCCGACGCTTCGCCTGGGAACACTCGGGAGTCGCTCCTGACGTACTGGTCCTAGCCAAGGGCATCGCGAACGGCATGCCGCTGAGCGCTATCGTCGCCCGCACCGAACTCATGGACGCCTGGCCGGCTGGAGCTCACGGTGGCACCTATAACGGCAACCCTGTCGCCTGCGCGGCGGCACTCGCCGTCCTCGACCAACTCGACGAGGACCTCCTGCAACGCGCTCGAGCGCTGGGTGACCGGCTCCGGGCCGGCCTGACAACTATCGTGGAAAACCATCCCTCGCCGGTGGACGTACGCGGACTCGGTCTGATGATCGGTGTCGAGTTCCTCGACGAGCACCGCCAGCCGGACTCGGCGCTCGTGGCTGGGATCAAGTGCCACGCCGAGGAGGCGAGAGTGATCCTGTTGCCCTGCGGCTCTGACAGAAACGTCATCCGGCTGATCCCGGCGCTCACCATGACCGACGCGGAAGCAGACCAGGCGCTCGCCGTGCTGGCCGAGGCTTACGGGAAGGCAATGGCTGCCTGCGGCAAAAACAAGGCTTGACATCCTCCGCTGCAATGAAGGGCGGGGATTCGCGGTCACCCGTGGGTTCCTGCTTCACCGGACCCTGCCCTGCCCTCACCGTCTGCACGGGTGAAGTCCTAGCGTCCCTCTACAGGCGGCTATACCTCTCCGTCGGCCCGGCGGCGAGGATGCAGTGGGCCGCGCTGACATCACGGCCGTGGACGGCCCGGCAGCGGGCACGTCCACGGCCGGACGCCGAGCGGCCGCCGCCTGATCGCCCACGGCCTCTACCCGCCGGACTGTGCGAGGGTGTCCGCAGGTCGAGTCGGCTTCCACGCCGTTAACCACGCCGACGTCTGCGCATACGTCATGCCGTGCCGGGAACGGCGTAGGCGCGCATCCGAGCGTCGAGGCTTGTTGCAAGCGAGAAGTCGGCGCCGCGTGAAACTGGCTCGGGCCCACGTTCCGTGATCGGGATCGGCCCCGGTTACGTGAGTAGGACGCGTTTGCGGAGTAGGTCGAGGGTTGCTTGGCCGTACATCTGTCTTTTGATCATCTTGACGCGGTATACGTGTCCCTCCACTGGGCCGGAGTTCCAGTGCAGGGTGAGGCCGGCTTTGACGGCGTCGAAGTCGCTGTAGAGGCCGTTGGCGAAGCCGCGTAGCTCGGAGAACGGTCGTTGGTGGCCGTTGTGGATCCGCTGCTCGAGCTGGGCGCCGCCTCGGTTGCGGAGCAGTTGCTTGACTCGTGGGCCAGTTCGATGAGCGCGGCCAGGTCAGGGGCGGCGGCGTTACCTCACCCGCCTCAACACGGGTGTCTCCCGCCGCAAATCTGAGGACGACTGCTCCACATGCGGGATCTCGCCGTGGCCGTCTTCCGGATCGCGAAGGGAGGCGCGGGCAGCGCCTTGCGAAGATTGCTTCTGGTAGATGTCGGGAACGCCGTCGCGGTCGGTGTCGGCCCTTTCCTCCTGCCACATACGCCGGTAGGTACGGTTGCGCAGCCGCAGCACGACCGTCGCGAGCAAAGCAGCGGCGACCGATCCGGTGAGCACGGCGAGCTTCACATGCTCACCGCGCTCGCTGCCTTCGCCGAAGGCTAGCGCACCGATCAGCAAGGACACTGTGAAGCCGATGCCGGCCAGCATCGCCAGCCCAAGCACATCGAGCCACCCGAGGTCATCGTCCAGGTCGGCGCCGGTGAGCCGGCTCATCAGGAACGTTGCGCCGAACACACCCACTGTCTTGCCGACGACGAGGCCGACCACGACGCCGAGGGCCACACTGTCGCCGAGCGCGGCACCTAGGCCGCTCGCGCCGCCGATCGCGACCCCGGCCGAAAGAAACGCAAAGATGGGGACCGCCACACCCGCCGATACTGGCCGCCACCGATGCTCGAAGTGCTCTGCCAACCCGGGGTCCTGTGCGGAGCGGCGCAGCACGGGCACGGCGAAGCCCAATACCACCCCGGCCACGGTCGCGTGCACTCCCGAAGCGTGCACGAGCGCCCACACCGCGGCCGCGAGCGGGACCAGCACCCACCACGACCGCACCCGCCGCTGCACCAGCGCGGTGAACGACGCTAGCGGCAAGACCGCCAACAGCAGCCATTTCAGCTCGAGCTGACCGGTGTAGAAGACCGCGATGATGGTGATGGCGAGTAGGTCGTCGACCACGGCCAGGGTCAGCAGAAACGTCCGCAGGGCGGAAGGGAGAAACGGGCCGATGACCGCCAGGGCTGCCACGGCGAAGGCGATGTCGGTGGCCGTGGGAATAGCCCACCCCCGCAGGGCTTCGGATCCGGCGTCGAGGTTCATGGCCGTATAGAACGCCGCGGGCACCACCATGCCGCTGACCGCGGCTGCGACCGGTATCGCCGCCCGGCGCGGGTCGCGGAGATCCCCGGCGATGAACTCCCGCTTCAGCTCCAGGCCGGCCACGAAGAAGAAGATGGCCAGCAACCCATCCGCGGCCCACTGCGTCAGGCTCAGGTCCAAATGTAGGGACGCCGGCCCCAGCGACAGTTGCCGCAACGACTCGTACGAGCCGGACCAGGGAGAATTCGCCCAGGCCAGGGCCAGTACGGTGGCGATCAGCAACAGCGCACCGCCGATCCGCTCCGTCCGGAGGATCTCGCCGATGCGGCGGGCTTCAAACCACGATCCGCGACTGAGCATCCGGGCGGTCGGCCTGTCGTGCGCCACGTGGCATTCCTCCAATCCCCGCTCACCCGCGATCTCGATGCCGCGTCGTTCAGACCATTACCCCTGGCCATTCCCCATGCGCGCTGACCGCTCGAGGTCCGACGCCCCGGTGGCGTCGGACCTCGAGCGCCCCGCGGGTCACGACGCGGACTTGACGAGCGTCGTCGGGTCCTGCTCTACCTCGCTCATCTTGCGGATCTTTGTAGAGCGGAAGACCAGGAAGGTTGACAGCGGAACGAAAATCAGGAGCAGCGTGAGAGCGATCGGCCGCTCGGCGAAGATCCCGAGGCCGCCCATGCCCAGCGACTGGCCGAGGTTCGCTTCGATCTGCGGTGCCAGCAGGAACGTGATGAGCAGCGGTTCCCTCGGGATGTCGAGCAGGATGAACAGGTAACCCACCAGCCCGAAGACGATCATCAGAGTCACGTCGAAGAGCGAGTAGTTGACCGCGTAGGCGCCCACGAAGGAGAAGATGACCGCAGCGGAGAGCAGTCGAGACGCGGGCAGCCTGGAGAGCTTGGCCACGTGCTTCAGGGTGAGCAGACCGATCACGAGCAGGATCACGTTGCTGAGGATGAAGACCAGGAACATCGCGTAGATGACCGGGCCGTGGTCGGCGAAGATGCGCGGCCCTGGCGAAACCCCATGCACGAGCAATGCGGCTAGCAGCACGGCGGTGATGGTGTCGCCGGGGATCCCGAAGTTGAGCAACGGGATCATCGCAGGGCCGTTGACGGCGTTGTTCGCCGTCTCGACCGCGGCGACGCCCTTCAGCGATCCGCGACCGAACTCCTCGGGGTTCTTCGACCGCCGGCGCTCGTTGCTCCACGCGAGGAAGGAGGCGATGATCTGGTTCAGTGCGGGCAGCATCCCCACGACGGAGCCGATAATGGTGGCTCGTCCCATCGCCGGCAGCGTCGAACGGAACTCCGCCTTGGTGAGCGGTTCACCGAGATCCTGACGTAGGTCGTCCTTGGAGATCGGACGCGGTCGTCCGAGGCGAAGCATCTCGGCTACCGCGTAGAGGCCGAGGACCATGGGGATGAACCCGATTCCCCCGGACAGGTCCAGCGACCCGAAGGTCATCCGGCTGGCACCGTGCACCGGGTCGATGCCCACCGCCGCGAGGAGCAGGCCGAGCCCGGCCGCGACAAGTCCTTTGACGAAGGACCGCCCGCTCAGGAACGCGATGAGCAGCAAGCCGAAAGCCATGATGAGGACGAGTTCCGGCGGCCCCAACCGGAGAGCGACGGTCGCGACCGCAGCTGCGAACAGGATGGCGACGATGTTGGATAGGATGTCGCCGATCACCGAGCCCCAGAGCGAGATCTCCAGGGCCTTGCGCGCCTTGCCCATCTTCGCCAACGGGTAGCCGTCCAAGACGGTCGCCGCTGCCGCAGCCGTCCCCGGCGTCGACACCAGGATCGCGGGTATAGACCCTCCGTAGAATGCTCCCTTCGTGATGGCGATGAGGAAGGGAATTCCAACGGTCGGCGGCAGATAGAACGCCACCGGCAGCAGCACCGTGACGGCCATGGTCGCGGTCAGGCCGGGGATCGCGCCCACGACAAGGCCCAGCATGAGGCCGATGCAGACGTACAACCAGACCTGCCAGTCGGCCATGAGGACCAGCGCATCGGACAGGGATTCGAGCACCTCGGACTCCAATGAAGGTTGGGCGGCTCAGAAGGGAAGCGGCAGGTACGGTGATCGCGGCAGCGGCACCCGCAGGAGCACTTCGACGCTGTAGTGGAGCAGCACGAGGTAGGCCGCGCAGCTGCCGAAGATGAACAGCTTGTTCCCCTCGCGGTAGTAGAAGAGGACCGCCAGGTACGTCACGCCCGCTGCCGTCAACAGACCGAGCCAGCCCGCGAGCCACGCCCCGAGGAGAGCTATTGCGAAGACGGTCAGCGCCTCGAGGACCGTGCCTTCGGTGGTGACCTCCGTGGTCGGCTGGGCCCGCCGCAGCTGCACCAGCCATCCGATCGAGGAGAGCCCGAGTACGGCGGAGCCGAGCCACAGCGCGGCGTGCGGGGGGAAGGCCCCGTCCCGAGCGATGCTCGAGTGCGAGACCAGTGCCTCCGCCCGGACGAAGATAAAGGTCGAGGCGACCAGGCAGAGCACCGCGAGTGACCGCTCCGCGACGAGTAGCCCAGCCGCGCGGCCCCGGGAGGCACCCGCGGCAGCGGGGGCCTCCGGGGCCGAGGCGCCGTCGACGTTGGTCACCGCGCCGGCCCCACGTCGAGCAGAAACTTCCCGTCAACCATGATTGCCTCGTCGTCAACGTGGATCGTCGGGCGGTGGAACACCATGTCGAGATGGATGCCGGCCGCGATCATCTCCGTGTCCAGATCAGCCGGCGTGGTGCCCAGGGCGATGTGCGCCGTGCCGTAGAGCGCTTCGGCGCTCGTCACGTTGTCGATGAGAAGGGCCTTGTCGTTGAAGCCGATGCCCACCTCGGAGACGTTGTGCGCGTTGATGTTGTTCGCGCCGTCGAGCAGCGCGCGTAGCCGCTCCGCCTCGTGGCCGCCCTCGATCCGGACCGCGCGGCCGTCCACGACGTCAACCGTGATCGGGTCTTGAATTAGTCCGACCCCGACGCAGTAGGCGTCAACGACCACACGTCCGTGGCTACCACCCGGCTTGGGGATGACACCGCCCTCAAGGCACGGCGGTGCCCCGAATTCGCCGGGCTTGTGCGCGAGCCCGGTGAGTGCACGCCCTTTCCGGCCGACCAGGTCAAATGAAATGTCGGTGCCTCCCGGCGACGTGATGCGCATCCGCGAGCCTGCGGTGATCGCCTCCGAGACGCGTACGATTCTGGGCGCGATGGCCGCGAAGTCGGCGTAGACGGCTCCCGGGCCCTCGAGCATCGCCCGGTCGATGTCACCGATGTAGAGGTAGCGCAGGCCGTCTCGCTGGGCCGACTGCCGGGCGATGCTGTGGTGGACGAACTGCGTGGTGAGCTCGATCGCGAGGTCTGCACCGCGCATTGCCTGGGCGATGGATCGCGGGGGCTCCTGCCCCGATCCGCTACGCGGGTCCATCGTCGCCGTCACCAGCTCGGCCCCGAAGGAGCGTACCGCCTCCTGGAAGGCGGCGATCACGTCGGCGTCCATGCCGGCGTCGGTGATGATGAGTACGTCCTCCCGCGGCGTGATGCCGCCGCATTCGACGAGCCTGCGGGCACCTTCGAAAAGCCGCTCATCTGTCATGGCTTGCACACTCCGATTCCTCATCGTCCTGTTTTGACGGGCCGGCGGACCGGCACGAGGCCGGGGGGCGCCAGCAGCGAAAGGGACCTGGTCAACGGTCCCGGAACCTTGCCGCGGTCCTCGGCGTCTTCCTTGCGCTTTAGGACCGCCCGTAGCGTGACCCCGCCGATGACCTTGGCCGGTTCGGGTGGGTAGTGCCCGACGGGGCCCTGTGTGAGCCGGCTGTGCCGCCACTCGTCGTCGCGCTCCAGCGCCATCGAGGCGAGAATCTGACCGCCGAGATGGGTCGGGCCAACGCCGTTGCCGGAATAGCCGACGCCATACAGCACCCGCGGATTTCCGCCCAGCCGCCCGAAGAACGGCAGGGAGCTGATGGACCGGTCGATCGGTCCCGTCCAGCTCGCGTCCACCATCGCTGACGTGGTGGTCGGGTACAGCGACGTCATCGCCTGGACGACGGCGGCGCGCCGGGGGGAAGGCCCTTCGAACTTGCTGCCCACGCGCCGGCCGAAGCCGAAGGATCCGCCGCCGTGGCCGAACGCCAGCCGGTGGTCTCTGGTGGCCTGGTAGTAGTTCACGAGCATTCGAGAGTCGGAGATGGCGAGGCCGTCGGTACGGCCGATGCGGTTCAGCAGCTCGGGGATCGGCTTGGTCACCACCATGTCGCTCGACACGATGACGAGGGCCTTGGCGATCTCGCGGTGCCGTGCCATCCACGCGTTCGTGGCGAGCACGACCTTCTCCGCGGTGACCGAGCCGCGCGGGGTGTGCACGACCATGCTCCGCGGCTGCGACAACGAGACCATCGGTGTCCGCTCGTAGATCCGCACGCCGAGCTCGATCGCGACGCGGCGAAGCCCCCTGGCCAACAGCGCTGGCTGAACCGTTGCCGCACTCGCCTCGAAGACACCGCCGACATGCTGGGCGGACCCGGCCCGGGCTGCCACCTCTTCCGGTGTCCACGCTTCGAATGGCTGGTACCCGTGGGCTGCGGCGGCCTCGACGGCACCGGTCCAGGCGCCAAGCTGCGCCTCGTTGGTGGCGGCCCACAACCACCCGTCGCGGCGGTAGTGAGCGTCGATGCCGTTCTTCTGGCAGAACTCGCCGATGGCATACACCGAGTCAGCGGAAGCCTGGGCCAGCCGCGGTCCCTGCTCCGGTCCGAAGAGCTTGACGAGGGTGGCCAACTTTGCCCACCAGCTCAAAACGAACCCGCCGTTGCGGCCACTGGCGCCACTGCCACACTCGTTAGCCTCGATGAGGACCACGTCGGCCGATGGGTCGGCTTCCTTGATCTGCAACGCTGTCCAGAGTCCGGTGTATCCACCGCCTACGATGCAGACGTCGCCTTTCTCGTTGCCGTCCAGCGCCGGGGCCGGCGGCTCGTTCACCTCTTGCCGTTGAGCCTGGTCGAGCCACCAACTGAGCTCGCCGATCTGCCGCGTTGGATACACCCGTTACCCCAATTCCTTGACAAGCTGCTGGAGCGTCTCCGCCTCGCGCTTGACCCGCTCGTCGAGCTCCGGGCCGCTTACGAACTTGAGCTCCTCACCCAGTCCGTTGACGATCTTCACGAAACTCTCGTCCTTGCTCAGCACCTCGAAGTCCTTACGCAGCACCTCAACCACCTCGTCGGGAGTGCCGGCCGGGGCGAACACGGTGCGGAACATGGCCCACTGGATGTCGAAGCCGGACTCCGCCAGAGTCGGCACGTCCGGGAGGCTCGCCAGACGGTCCTTTGAGGTCACGGTCAACGCCTTGAGCCGGCCCTCCTTGATGTCCTTGGCGACCGTGGCGGGAAACAGGGGCGCCATGTCGATGTCGCCCGCGAGAACTCCGCGGTAGGTAGCGCCGCCGCCCTCGAACGGAATGTGCCCGACGTTGATGCCGCTCTTGTTCAGGAACATCGACACCGGGACCTGGTCGGGTCCAAGACCGGTCACCGAGCCGTACTTGAGCTTGCCCGGCTCCCGCTTCGCCGCTTCGACGAAATCACCGAGGGTCTTCCACGGCCGGTTTGCCGGAACCACGAAGAGGATGGGGCTCTCGTTGATCTGCGCCACCGGGCGGAGATCACTCCAGCTGTACGGGAGCTTCTCGGTCATCGGCCGAATGATGACGCTGGTCTGGTCCCCGAGCAGGAGCGTGTGCCCGTCGGGCTTGGACTGCCGCGCCACGTACGCGGCACCCACGGCGCCGCCACCGCCGGACTTGATCGACACCGTCATGGGTTGGCCCAGGTGATCCTTGGCTTCGGCCGCGATCGCCCGGGCGTGCGCGTCGTGCGAACCGCCCGCCGCCCATGGATTGACCAGCTCCACTGGCCGCGTCGGGAAGTTGGCCTGCCCGGCCTTCGCTCCTACCCCCGCTCCCGCTCCCCCACACCCGACGAGCGCGAACGCGCAGGCCGCCGCGACGAGCCCGGCGACTCGGCGGCGAGCGCGTGCCCATCCGCGTGATCCAACCGGTGCCGAAAGAATGACAATGGCCTTTGACACTGTTCCTCCCTGTTTTAGGTGTCGCTCTTGCTGGCGAAGCATCCGATGAGGCTCATCAGCGGAACAGAAGACGGCTGGCCCTATGGCCTGCGTATTGGATGGTCTGACCAAGTGCCTGGGAATTTACTCACAGGGCCTGCGCCCGCGCAAGGGTCTAACCGAGGCTGATTTGCCGGCCATGAGGGGCCACGCCTCGTGAGTTCACGGGTGGGGAGCCGGCCGGCAGCGGTGGACACGGGACGACCGGCCGACAGAAAGGATCCGAACGGGGTTCACGACAGGTCCGCCACTGAGCGTTACGCCAAGTTCTGGCGTAACGCTCACGTTTAAGGACCTCCAGCCCGACCAGGAGCCATCGCCGCGACGGTCAGTGCGCCCGATGTAGGGGGTCCGTCATGGCGCGCGTAGGACCTTCAGAACGGGCGCACCGGAGACGGGAGCCTGCTCGAAAAAGGCATCAGGTCGAGCAGGCCGAGGCTCCTGACGAGCCCGTGATTCAGCGTGCGCCCGGCCGGGTGAGACGGGTCGATCCGTGCGCCCGCTGAATCACTCACCCGGCCGGGCGGGCCTGTCGTCGGTGGCGAGTGGCCTTCGCGACGTACTCGGTGGCGGATTCGGTGATGAGGTCCCGCTCCTCATCGGTGACCTCTCGGCGCACCTGCGCGGGCACCCCCACCACGAGCGATCCGGCGGGGATCACGCTGCCCTCCCGCACGACCGCTCCGGCCGCGACGATGGAGCCGCGCCCGATCCGCACGCCGTTGAGCAGGACCGCGCGCATGCCGATGATGCAGTCCAGTTCCACAACTGCACCGTGAATGACCGCGCCATGACCGATCGTGACCCGGTCATCGACGTGCACGGGGAACCCCGGGTCGGCGTGGACCAGGACGCCGTCCTGCAGGTTGCTGCGCGAACCGATGTGCACCTTTTCGTCGTCGGCGCGGACCACGCAGCCGTACCAGATGCTGCTCTCGGTCCCGACCGCCGCGTCCCCGAGGACAACGGCACCGGGGGCGATCCAGGCCGTGGGGTGGATGGACGGGGTGGCCCCGGTCAGGGCTAGGACGACCGGACTCGGGATCTCGTTCATTGCTTTCCTGCCTGCATCATCGCCCCTGGAAAGAAGGCTGCTGTTTGTTGAAGAACGCCTCGATGGCGTGCTTGTGGTCACGGGTGTCCGAGAGGGCCGCGAAATGGTCGAGCTCGCGGCTCATCGCCTCCACGTAACCCAGTTCTGCCGCCTCCTCCAATGCCTGCTTGGCGCGATGGACCGCCAGGGGTGCCCGGGAGGCGATCTCCCGCGCCACTTCCATGGCCGCGGCACGCACGTCGGCACGTGGCACCACCCTCGTGACGACACCTAGCTGGTGCGCCTCGGCGCCGGTGAAGGTCCGGCCGGTCAGCACGATGTCCTTGGCTGCGGCGAGGCCGACGAGACGGACGAGCCGCGTGGTGCTCACGACCAGACCAACCTTCACCCCGGCTGCGCAGAACTTCGCGTCCTCCGCCCCGACCCGGAGGTCGCAGGCGAGCGCGAGTTCGAAGCCACCCCCCATGCAGTGGCCGTTGACCGCTGCGATGACTGGGACAGGGAGCCGCTCGAAGTCGTCGTACACGCCGTTGTCGTCGGCCAGGAACGCCCGCACGGTCTCCGGCGTGAGGTCGGCCTCCTCGCGGAGGTTCGCGCCCGCGCAGAAGGCTCGCTCACCGGCGCCGGTGAGGACCACACAACGCAGGCTCCGATCCGCTCGCAGCTGGCCCAGCACGGTGTGCAGGCTCCGGCGGGTCTCTTCGGTGATGATGTTCAGCGGCGGGTTGTCGATCGTGACGACAGCAACGCCGTCGGAGGTCTCCAGCCGGGCGGTCACGCGATCACCCCACACGCGCGCAGCTTCGCGATCTGCTCCTCCGAGCGGCCCAACTCGGCCGCGATTTCGTCGGAGTGCTCGCCGAGGTCGGGCGCGCGGTGACGAATCTGGGCGGGGGTGTCGGAGAACTTGACAACCGGGCCGAGGGTACGGGTGGTCCCGAACCGCGGGTGATCGATCTCAACGACCATGCCGCGGGCGAGGGCGTGCTCGTCCGACAGCGCCTCTGGCACGGTGTAGATCGGGCCTGCGGGGATGCCCTCGGCCTCGAACAGGGTGAGCCAGTGTTCCCGGTCGTGGGCGAGGAGCTTCTGCTCGACCAGTGCCTCGAGTTCGGCAAGGTTGCGCAGCCTGTCGGCATTAGTGGCGAACCGGCTGTCCGTGGCGAGGTCCGAGCGGCCAATGATCCGGCAGAACACCGGCCAATGCCGGTCGCCGTCGGCCCCCACGGTGATGTAGCCGTCCTGGCAGCGGAATGCCTGGTATGGCGCTGATAGCCGGTGTGCCGAGCCGGTCGGCTGGGGAGTGCGACCTGTGTAGAAGAACTCGGTCGCCTCCCAAACGGAGAGTCCCAGCCCGGTCTCGAACAGCGACGTCTCGACCCGCTGGCCCCGGCCTGTGCGCTCCCGCGCGGCCAGCGCGCCGAGGATCCCGTAGACGGCGAACAGTCCAGCGCCGAGGTCGGTGACGGGGATTCCACATTTCACCGGATTGCCCCCCGGCGTGCCAGTGACGCTCATGAGCCCGGCCATACCTTGGGCGATGAGGTCGAACCCGCCCCGGGACGCGTAGGGCCCGGTCTGCCCGAAGCCTGAGATCGAGCAGTAGACGAGCTTGTCGTTGCGCGCAGACAGAGACTGGAAGTCGAGGCCGAGACGCGCGGCCACCCCGGGGCGGAAGTTTTCGACGAGCACATCGGCGGTGTCGATCAGGTCCAACACCAGTTCAAGTCCCTCACGAGACTTGAGGTCGACGCTTATCGATCGCTTGTTCCGGTTGACGGTGAGGAACGCGCCGCTGGTGACCTCATCCAGGGCGGGGTCCATTCCCCTACTGATGTCACCGCGGCCCGGCGTCTCAACCTTGATCACGTCCGCACCCAGGTCGGCGAGCAGCATCGTGGCAAACGGTCCCGCCAGGACCTGGCTAAGGTCGACGATCCGCACTCCGGTCAGGGCAGCCACGGAACCCCCTTCAGATTGGTCGGTTGGTCAGACCGATGATCGGCCTAACCTATTGCTATCATCTGGAGGCAGTCCTCGTCGAGGGCTTCGAAGGAGAGGCGCAAGGAGCATGGAAACTAGGACCTCGGTCCAGCTCACACCAGTTGTGCAGGTCCGGGCGCACGAGGCGATCGTGCAGCAGCTGAAGGAGGAGATCCTGGCCGGCCGACTGGTCGCCGGGGAGCGTCTGCCTGGTGAGCGGCAGCTTAGCGAGGCCCTAGGTGTCTCCCGCGCGTCCGTGCGCGAGGCGCTGCGCGTGCTTGAGGCGCTCGAGGTCATCGTGGTCCAGCGCGGCGCGGGGACCGGCGCCGGCCTCGTTGTCAATGCCGAGCCCGGGAAGGCCCTCTCGACACTCTTAAGCTTCGAGGTGGCCCTGGGCCACTTCACGATGACCGACGTAGTCGAGCTCCGCGCGCTGCTTGAGCGATCCTCGGCGAGGTGCGCCACGGCCGCCATGACCGACGAGCACCGTCAACACCTGCAGGACATCGTCGACTCGATGAACGACTCGAACCTGTCCCGTGAGGAGTTCCACGCGCGCGACACCGAGTTCCACGTCGGGCTGGCAGAAGCGGGCGGAAATACCCTCGTCGCCCACCTCATGCACGCCCTGCGCGAGGCCATCCAGCGGCAGATGTTGCAGGCGTTCCGCAGGTCCGACTGGCCGACACTCGCGGCCCAGCTGCACGACGAGCACCAGGCGATCCTCGACGCGGTGGCCTCCGGTGACGCAGACACCGCCGCCCGCATCATGGATGCCCACGTCGCGGAGTTCTACGCCAAGGCCCTGCGCGACGAGACGGTTTCGGAACGGGACCGGCGGTAACCGCCTTGAAGGCCGAAGCGTTCAGAAACGGCGGCTGAGCACGCGCCGAGTCCCCCGATCGTGGAAGTGAGCCACCAACGTCTGGCGATAGACGTCTACCCTCGTCGCCGCCGTCCGGTCGACGGCGGCGACCGACTACTTTGGATTAGCAAGCCGCGCACCATGACGTGCAGGTGCGGACGTCGGGGCCGTTGCCTTGCCGGATCGACGGACGCGTTGAACCTGCGTCGGGTCCGTGGGCAAATCGCTTGGGCGAGCTCGTAAAGCAGCGGCCATAGCCGATCTGACGCTCATCCAGAGCAGCGCGGAAATGCGCGTTGTCGCCGTAACCGCCGTCGGCTGCCAGCACCGCGGGCCGCGGACCCCAGCTGGCAAGCTCGTGATCATCTCCACCGCCATCTGGCCCAGTATGTGAAGTTGCGGAACGAGGGCCGCAGTCCGGAAGAGCGGCTGCATCGGGCCCGGCCGATCGATGAGTTCATGGACAAGATCGAGGAGTTGGTGGCGCGCTCGGGTGGCCGTGTCCGCGCGGACGTGGTGCATCGGCGGATCACCGCGATGGGCTTCGTCGGGGGTGAGCGCACGACCCGGCGGGCGGTCGCGGCGGTGAAGCAGTCCTGGCAGACGGGCCGGCGGCGGGTGTTCCGCCCGTGGATCCCGGAGCCCGGGTTGTGGATGCAGTTCGACTGGGGCGAAGGCCCTCGCATCGGCAGCCGGCGCACGTCGTTGTGGTGCGCCTGGCTGGCCTGGTCCCGGTTCGGGTGGTGATCCCGGTGTTCGACAAGACGCTACCGACGATCGTGGCCTGCCTGGACGCCACATTGCGCCGCCTCGGCGGGGTGCCGGCCTACGTGCTGACCGACAACGAGAAGACGATCACGGTGGAGCACGTCGCGGACGTCGCGGTCCGCAATCCGGAGATCGTGCAGGTGGCTCGGCATTACGGGATGACGATCCGCACCTGCGTGCCGGCGGACCCGCAGTCCAAGGGCGGTTCGGAGAACACGGTGAAGATCGCCAAGGCGGATCTGGTGCCGACTGCGGCGAACCTGCTCGAGCAGTACCGCACCTTCGCCGAGCTGGAGGCGGCCTGCCGTGACTTCACCGACGAGGTCAATGCCCGCCCGCACCGCGAAACCCGCCGCCGCCCCGTCGAGGCTCTGACCGAGGAACGGATGCGGCTGCACCCGCTGCCGCAGCAGCCGTTCACCGTCGCTTTCGGCACGACCCGCCGGGTGAATTGGGACTGCACCATCTCCGTCGACGGGGTCCGTTACTCGGTGCCCCACGACCTCGTCGACACCAGGGTCTGGGCCCGGTTCCACGGCGACGAACTGATCGTCACCGCCGTCGGCGACACCGGGCCGGCCGAGGTCGCCCGCCACCAACGCGCCCAGCCCGGCAGTCCGTCGATCATCGACGAGCACTACCCGCCGCGGGCCCGGCAAGCCGACACGGCTGAGCGGACCCCGCGGGCCCACACCGCCGACGAGGCCGCGTTCCTCGCTCTCGGCCCCGGAGCCGCGGCCTGGCTGGTCGAGGCCGGCGCCACGGGGGTGCGCCGGGTCCGCCGCAAGATGGCCGAGGCGGTCGCCCTGGCCAAGCTGCACGACGCCGCCGACGTCGACCGCGCTCTCGGCGTCGCCGCCCTCGCGGGCCGGTTCGCCGACAACGACGTCATCCGCCTGCTCGCCCACCAGCGCGAGGACAGCGAACCCATCCGCGCCAGCGAAACCCACAGCCTGCAACCGGGCACCTCCGCCTGGTCCTCGTTCGAGGAGACCAGCCGTGACCCTCACCCCACTGCGCGCCGTCACCGGGCCGGCCGGTGACCCCTTGACCGAAGCGATCGAGCTGACCAGGCGCCTGAAACTGCCACACATCCGCCGAGCCATGGCCGACCTCATCCCCACCGCGAAAGCCCAGAGATGGGACTCGGCCGAGGTCGTTCGGGTGCTACTCGCCGAGGAAGCCGCCGGCCGCGACCAAGCCAACCTCCGCACCCGCCGCAAACGCGCCGCGCTTCCCGCCGGCAAGACCTTCGGCGACTGGGACGAAGCCGCGTCCTCGATCCCACGCCCGACTCAGGACGCGCTGCGCACCCTCGAATGGGTGCACCGCAAGGAGAACCTGTTTATCTGCGGACGTCGGGCACCGGCAAGAGTCACTTCTGCGAAGCCCTCGGTCAAGCCGCCGTCGAGGCCGGCATGACCGTCGCCTGGTTCACCATCGAAGACCTCGGCGTCATGGTCCGTCGGCACCGCCCCGACGACTCCGTCGCCCGCGCGATGGCCAGACTGATCCGCACCGACCTGATCATCGTCGACATCGGCCTGCTCCCCGTGTCCCCGGACGCCGCCGAAGGCTTCTACCGCCTCGTCGACGCCGCCTACGAACGACGCAGCCTCGCCGTCAGCTCCAACCTGCACCCGTCCGGCTTCGACGAGATCATGCCCAAGACCCTCGCCACCGCCACCGTCGACCGGCTTCTGCACCACGCCCACGTCGTCGTCACCCAGGGTGACAGTTTCCGGCTCAACCAAGCCACCACCGGACAAGGAGTCAAAGCCTTGCACTGACCCAGCACCACCCCACGGCGGGGAATCATCTGGCCGCCGACGGGGAGAAACCATGGCCGCCAGCGGGGAGATCTACTGGCCGCCTACGGGGATATCCAACTGGCCGTTGACACTGGCCCGGCCGGAGTGCAATAAGAGTCTCTATGGTGTCAGCACGGGACCAGCCTAAGGGATGTCTCGTAACCCTGGCGTCTGTCTGTTGAGGACGATCGGGCAGGATGCCGGGGGTGCAGGTGATCACGGCAGTTAGCCCGGAGT
>NZ_JBSFYQ010000038.1:0-75831 GCF_053599855.1 Micromonospora sp. NPDC005161 | reverse complement strand
TCCGTTGAGTACTCGGCCTGGCGGCGTTCGGAGTCGTCGACATCCCCGTCGACCACCTTGCGAAGGGCCGCAACGACATCATCGCTGCGCCCCGGCGCACGCACCGACTTCATTCGTGCCCTTCTTTCGTCAACATACGGGCGGTGCATCGGGCCACAGCCGGCGCGGGCCGTCGTTCAGTGCGGAGTCGGTCGCCTCGTGTGGGCGTTCGATGGTGTTCTTCGCACCGACGACGAAAGTCTCGCGCACGGTCATCACGGGAACATGGGCGTGCCATGCAGAGCAGCCTCGCGTGCAGTGAGTGCCTGGGTGATCTTCAGGGCCTCGGCCTCGGTCACCATCCGCACCCGGGCCCCATGGTTCGGCTCGTGGACCACGAGCCGCTCCTGCTCCAGCCGGGCAGGCAATGTGCGGACCGCAGTGCGGCCCACCCCGAGCGCGATGGCCAGGTCGACCCCGACCGGCCGCTCGTCGGGCATCCCCGCCCCTTGGCGATGTTGTCGCAGTCGCGCGTACGCCTCATCGGCGGCCATCCGCCTGCGGCCGTCTCGGCCAAGGGTGGCCCGCACTGGCTGTGGCGGTGGCACAACGTCCACGGTGGCTCCTTCCATCAGCTCTGCCGGCAATTTTGTTGACATCAGTCAGGTCGCGATTGTTGTCGGTCGGTGGCGGTCCCGGCCGCCGCGAAGGCTGTGGCGGATCGGCGTCAACGCCGGTCATCACCTCGGGTGGCCACCCGGGCAGGCTGTCGCCGCTGGACTGGGGTCCCCCGGGAGACGGCACACTCAGCGTCTCCTGGCCTTCAGCGCCGCATCCAGTCGTGGGTAGACCCGACGGACGTTGCGCTCATAGACCTTCTCGCGGTCGCCCGGCGCCAGGTCCAAGGCGTCCACGTACCGGCGGGTGTCGTCGAAGTAATGGCCGGTCTGCGGATCGATCCCCCGGACCGCGCCGACCATCTCGGAGCCGAACAGGATGTTGTCGACGCCGATGACGCTGAAGAGCAGGTCGATGCCGGGCTGGTGGTACACGCAGGTGTCGAAGAAGACGTTGTCCATGACCGACTCGTCCAGCGCGGGCCGGTCGAGCATGTCCGCGAGCCCTCGGAACCGGCCCCAGTGGTAGGGCACCGCTCCCCCACCGTGCGGGATGACGAACCGCAGGTCTGGGAAGTCTTTGAACAGGTCCGACTGCAGGAACTGCATGAAGGCCGTGGTGTCGGCGTTGAGGTAGTGCGACCCGGTGGCGTGGAAGTTCGTGTTGGTCACCGCCGACACGTGCACCATCGCCGGCACCTGCAGCTCCGCCATCGCCTCGTAGAACGGGTACCAGCTGCGGTCGGTCAGCGACGGGGAGGTCCAGTGCCCGCCACTGGGGTCGGGGTTGAGGTTGCATCCCACGAAACCGAGCTCCAGCACAGACCGCCGCAGCTCCGCTACCGAGTGCGAGATAGGGACTCCGGGTGACTGCGGGAGCTGGCAGACCCCGATGAAGTTGTCCGGGTACAACTCGACCACACGTGCGACGAGGTCGTTGGAGACCTGCGCCCAGCGGCTGGAGACGGCCTCGTCACCGACGTGATGGCCCATCGCCGAGGCGCGCGGCGAGAAGATGGTCAGGTCGATCCCGCGCTCGGCCATCAGCCGTAGCTGGCTTCCCTCGATCGTCTCGCGGATCTCGTCATCGGAGATGCCCGGGTAGGCCGGCGGCGCTTCGCCTGCACCGAATGCCGTTCGCTGCGCCTCTCGCCACGACGTGTGCGCCTGGGGCGCGGTCGTGTAGTGGCCATGACAGTCGATGATCACGTGTTTCAAGGCTCCTCGGGTCGGGCTGGCCGGCAGGACCAGCGCCGTTCACGGGCAGGACGACGTGCGGCGCTTTGTGGGCCCACGTCACGTCTCACGCATGCCGCTCGGCAGCTGTGAGCCTAAGTACCACGCAACATTGTCGCAATACCTGTCGAGCAGATTGTCGACAATATTTTGGGCGGCCTCCACATGGGGCCTTATACTCATCCGCGACTGAGGAGGTCTGGATTGGCCAAGACTCCCCGTGAGGGTGCCGTCGGTACGAGACTGGCGGCCGACGCGCTGCGCGCCGCGCTGATGAACGGCGATCTCGCGCCCGGACAGCGGCTGGTGGAAGCAGAGCTCGCCGAGTCGTTCCGCGTCAGCCGCGCCAGTCTCCGCGCAGCGCTGTTCGACCTGGCCGCCGAGGGACTGGTCGAGCGCATCCCGAACCGCGGCGCCCGCGTGCGGGTCGTCTCCCTGGCCGAGGCGGTGGCGATCACCGAGTGCCGCATGGTCCTCGAGGGCCTATGTGCTGCCAAGGCGGCAGAGCGGATCACCGACGCGCAGGTCGCCGTACTGACCGATCTCGGCGACCAGATGCAGCGCGCGGTGGCGGACGGCGATCCGATGCAGTATTCAGCGCTCAACCGGGAACTCCACCGCCTCGTACGCGAGTACGCGGCGCAGCCGGTGGCCTCGAAGCTGCTCGACCGGCTCAACGGCCAGCTGGTTCGACACCAGTTCCGGCTCGCGCTGCGCGCCGGTCGCCCGCAGGTCTCCCTCCGGGAACACCTCGCGATCATCGACGCGATCGCACGCCGCGAACCCGCCGACGCGGAGGTCGCCGCGCGCGCACATCTGACCAGCGTCATCACGGCGCTGCAGCAGGACGACGCCGAGTAGAGCCGGGCGTGACACGGTCGCCCGGCCGACGTCGGCGCGCTATCGCCCGCCGTTGTCGCGCAGGTCGATGAGCAGGTCACGGGTTGCCGCACTGATCCGCGACGTGACCCCCAGCTCCTCGAGCTGCTCGGTGGCAGCGGTCATCTCGTCCGCGCGCCGGCGGGCGTGCTGGTGGGTCCCGTCGACCAGCCTGTCGACGGTGTGCTGGTCGAAGCCGGCCAACTCGGTGCTGATGTTGTCGCGCAGCCAGTCGGCGCAACCTGCTGCCTCCGCGGCGGCCAGCGCTTCCACCACCGCCGCGGCCAGCCCCTTGTAGAAGACGCTGCGGAGCAGCTTGCGCGAGATGGCTGCGCCCGCAGTCCCTGGCTGGATCGCGACCTTCGCGCCGAAGCCGGACAGGATGGCCGCGTACCGGTCGGCGGCGTCGCCGGACACCAGCATGGGAGTACGCAGCCCCTTGCCAGGCACCGGCGCCATCAGCGCGACGTCAACGACCGGGATGGGCCCGGCCGCCTCCGCCAGCGCCGCCTTGATACCCGGTGAAGCGGTGTTGAGGTCGGCCCAGATCGTCCCCGGCGGCACGGCAGGCAACGCGTTGAGCAGTGCATCCATCGCGTCGTGAGAGCTGTTGACACTGAGCACAAGATCGGCGTCGCGCACCGCGTCGGCCTCGTCGGCCCGCGGGTCGACGCCGTCGGCCGGCGTCACCCTCGGGTCGTAGCCCCGAACGTCGGCGCCGGCCCTTACCAGATCGCGGGCGATCTCCGATCCGGCCTCCCCCAGCCCGAGGACGGCGATGCGGACGGCCGTGCAGGCCTCGGGACGAGGGGTCTCGTGCAACGGGGGCATGCTGTCTCCATATGGTCGATGAACACAGGGATCACGGGTGGGGAAACTCAGGCGCGGGGGAAGGCGGTGCCGTCGAAAAGCTTGCCGGTCGTGTGTACGACGCCCGGGCGGACGACCCGCGGTGGGAGACCCCAGCGCCGCCCAGGCCGTCGATCTGGCGCGGATCGGGAGTGCCCATCAGCCGCAGCAGCAGATCGTCCCGCTCGGCCGGGCCAGCCGGGCAGGTCAGCAGCCTCCAAGTACAAACCACGGGATGTGCCACCGCGCAGCATGCTGCAGCGCACCCCGGTGTCGTCGTAGCTCACCGCTCACCCTGGACGTACTCGTCGTAGGAGACGTACTCGATGCCGAAGTCCTTGAGCTTGTCGCGTAGCCCATAGCGGTCCAGGCCCAGCTGGCCCTGCTCGAAGGCGGCGCGGCTGGCGGCCTCCTTGTCCACCCGGGCCTGCGCGGCGGCCAGCGCCCGGGGCACGTCGGTCCTGGGTACGACCATGACGCCGTCGTCGTCTGCGACGATCACGTCGCCGGGACGCACAATCTGTCCTCCGAGGACGATCGGTACGTTCACCGAGCCGGCCGTGGCCTTGACCGAGCCCTGCGCGCTGACCGCCCGCGACCACGCCGGAAACCCCATCTCCCGCAGCTCCGCGACGTCGCGTACACCGCTGGCGAGCACCACTCCACGGACGCCGCGCCTGGCAAGGGCGGTGGCGAACAGCTCACCGAACAGCCCGTCCGTCGAGGGCGAGTTGGTCGCGACCACCAGAACATCACCAGGCCGGCACTGCTCGACCGCGACGTGGATCATCAGGTTGTCCCCGGGCCAGCATAGGGCGGTGACGGCGGTGCCGCCCACGCGCGCGCCCGGCCACGCGGGCCGGAACTCGGGGCCCAGGTAGCCGACGCGGCCGAGCGCCTCGTGCACAGTGGCGACACCATACCCACCGAGACGCTCCGCGTCGCCGAGGTCGGCACGCGGTGGGTCGGTGACAACGACAGTCCTCATGAGAGGGCCTCCTTCTCCACTAGGAACATCAGGCGCTCTTCTCGCCCAGGGCAGCGATCACACTGCTCAGGTGGGCCCGGGCCGCCGCCTCCGCAGACTCCGGATCCCGCGCCGTGATCGCCTTCACGACGGCCGTGAGGCCGGCCAGCGAGACCTGCGGCCGCCCGGGCCGCAGCGACAGCTGGAATTGTTGACGGACGATCTGCGCCTGGAGGCGCTCGATGAGTGCGGCCGCCGTGGGCTGGCGCGCGGCCTGACGAATCAGCTGGTGCAACTCGTGGATGAGCGCTGAGTACCGCATGAGTTCGCCCGCCTGCACGGCCTCCGGCATCCGCCGGACATGGGCGCGCAGTTCGGCTAGCTCGGCGTCCGTGGCGTGCTGCGCGGCCTTCGCCGCGATCAGGCCTTCAAGCGCCCTACGGCACTCGGTGATCGCCACCGCCTCTGCGGTCGAGACCGTCCGCACGCGGGCCCCGCGATTGGGGATCCGCTCGACCAGCCCTTCGGCCACCAGAGAGTCCAGGGCGAGCCGGACGGCGTTGCGGGACGCACCCAGCAGGCTCACCAGGTCAGCCTCGATCAGCCGCTGGCCCGGGGCGAACTCGCCGCCCGTGATCGCTTCGCGCAACCACACCTGGGCCTGCCGGCCCGCAGCCTCGCCGCTGACAGTCCTCGACACGGCCCTCTCCCCCAGCAGATCCTGCGCCGACGGTAGGAGGTTGGCAACAGGATTGTCAACTCTTTTGTTGGAACTGCACTCTCAGGCCAGCGCACGAACACGAGGGCCGCCAACGTGACGGTGACAAGCGACGCCGATGGTGCTGGATGAGCGGCAACGCGAGCAGGTACAACGGCTAGCACGATCGGTGACCACCGCCGCCCCCTCACGGTGTTACGAGCCCGGATCGTGCTGGCCGCCGCGGCCGCGCAGACGAACGCTGCCATACCCCGGATCGGCGGATCAGCGTGGACGCCGTGCGGAAACGGCGATGCCGGTTCGCCCCTCTTAGGGCAGGGCGGGGCTGACCGACCACCCGCCCAGCGACCGGCCCCGCCGATCGGTTACGGATCACCGTGCTGGCCACCTCAGCCCCGCCACATCCGGAATCGGCCTGGTCACACCTGCGGATCGGCGAGCAGATGGCCGGGCGGTACGGCACCTCGATCCCGTCTCCCACCTCGGACGGATCCTGGCCGACGCCGACCTGCGGCCGCACCGAGTGCGAGCCTGGCTGACCCGCAAGGACGACCCGCTGTTTGTGGACCGCGCCGACGTGTACCAGCTCCACCTGCACCCACCCGCCGACGCGGTGGTGCTGTCAATCGATGGGAAGACCGCGATCGCCGCCCGATCCCGCAAACACCCCACCCCGATCCGAAGGCATTCGGGCCCGCACCTACTTCGGCCCTCAGGCGCTGCTGTCGGCGATCACGGACGACGACCAGGCGGCCACGGCCAACGTCGCTCCGGTCAACACGAGGCACACCCGGTGCTCCCCCGACAATGGCTGCGGCGGTGGAAACTCCCAGGATGACCGATTGCGCCAGTCGGTTGCCCGCCAGCCGCAGCGAGAGCACCGTCCCGCGAGTATTCGGTGGTGCCAACTGGACCACCCAGCCCATAGTCATCGGCTGGCAGACACCCGCCGCGAACCCGTATATCGCCATTAGTGCGACCAGTCCCAGCGGGGGTAGCGGTGCCGCTGATCCGCACAGGGCCAGCGCCGACACCGCGCACGCACCCATTGCCAGCCGGCGTCGGCCGAGGTTGCATACCAACCCTGCCAGGTTGATCCGGGAGAGCATCGACAGCAGCGAGCGCGCCGCCAGCATCGCAGTCACCCACCCCGGCGCGAGTCCCCGGGCGTGCGCCAGGGCCGGCAGGTAGGCGAGCGTCACGTCGATGGAGGCTAGGATCAGGCCGCCGACCAGCAGCGCCCGGGACATGCCCGGAATGGCGAGCAGTCGCCGGGCCGACCAGAATTCCGCCGATCCGGATGCTGGAACCGGCGAGGCGCGATGGTGTGTGCCGAACCCGAGGGAGGTGGCGAGCGCCACCACGCCGGCCGCCACGCAGAACAACGCGACCTGTCTCAGCGGCGGCGAGACAACTCCGGGCGGCCGCGGCATCAACAGCAATAGCGGGCCGAGTGACTGCCCGAGGGACGTCATGAACGTGTAGGTCCCGAAGATGGCGTCCGCCCTTTGGCCCCGGGCCCGCCCAGTCACCGCCGACTGCTCCCCGATCATCGAGAAGATGTTTCCGACGCCGAGCAGAACGGTCGAAGCGATAAGCATCGACATCCCGGAATGACCGGCGTACGCGGCTACTGCCGAGCCGATGAGCGCCAGGGCACCGATCGCCATGCATGGCCGCTCGCCTACCCGGTCAACCAGTCGCCCGGTGAAGACTGCCAGAACCAGCGGTGGCACCGCGAACAGCGCGGCGACCGCCGCGAGCCACTCGGAGCCGTACCCAAGGTCGAGCACCGCGTACGAGAGGGACGGCCGAAGCCCGTAGCTGACGACCTGGACCAGGATCGCGTGCGGTACGAGCAAGGACCAGAACAGCGTCGGCCGTCCGCCGCGGGTCATCGGGGAAACGCGATCCCGTCGAGCAGCTTGCGGGCGGTACGGACCACCCCGGTCCGGGTAACCTTCTCCCCGTCGAGTTCCACCTCGACGTCCAGGTATCCCGTCGGGTGCTCCAGCCTGTTTCGCGGCCCGGTCCAGGCTTCGTCGAGACAACCGGCGACGGCGCTGTCAGGCAGACGCAGCGCGGCGGCCACACTGGCGGCCCCCAGTACGCCGATCGAGGAGTGGCAGCGGTGCGGGATGAACGTCCGGGTGCTGCATGCTCCACCGGCGCGGGCCGGGGACACCATGGTGAGCTTCGGTACCGTCTTGAGGGTTACGTCGCCCAGCCCCATCCGGCGACCGGCTTCCAAGCGCACTGACTCCAGGCGTCGCCGCAGGTCGGGGTCTGCCTCCAGGGTGGCTGGGCTCTCCTGCCCGGTGATTCCGAGATGCTCACCGGGCATCACCACCACCGGCATCCCATTATCGATACAGGTGACGCTGATCCCGTCGATCACTTCGCAGATCTCACCGGTCGGCAGCAGGGCGCCGCACGAGGAGCCGGCGGTGTTCTCGAAGTCGAGGATGACCGGTGCCGCGGTGCCGGGAACACCGGCGATCGCGACGTCCCCGTCGTACCTGACGGCACCTCCGGGTGTCTGCACTGTGGCCACCGCGGCCCCGCCGGTGTTGAGCAGGTTGACGCGAACCGTGGTGACGTCGGGTCGCGCCGCGACGAGCCCGCGCTCGATCGCGAACGGTGCCACACCGGCGAGGATGTTGCCGCAGTTCTGCTGATCGGATACCAGCGGCTGGTCGACCTGCACCTGCAGGAACAGGTAGTCCACGGAGCCGGGTTCGGCACCGGGCGCGACCACCGCGACCTTGCTGGTCAGCGGGTGTGCGCCGCCGAGTCCGTCGATCTGCCGCGGATCCGGCGAGCCCATCAGGCGCAGCAGGAGGTCGTCGCGCGCCCCGGGCGACGCTGGCAGATCAGAGGCCAGGAAGTATAGGCCTTTGGACGTGCCGCCGCGCATCACGACGCAGGGCACGCCAGAGGTCGTCATCATTTCGTCACACTCCGGGCGGGAAGGCGTGTTCCGCCGCGGGATTCGCGGCTTCCAGTGCCTCGATCACATTGCGGAGATGCGCTCGCATCTCGGCCTCAGCCCGATCGGGATCCTTGTGGCAGATCGCCTCGATGATCGCGAGGTGCTGCGGAAGGGATTCCGATGCCCGACCAGGCTGCAGCGCCAGCCGAACCTGATGGCGTACTAGGTTACCGCGCAGCCGTTCGATGACCTCGCAGGCCGCTGTCTGTCCGCTGATTCTCCCGATGAGCGAGTGCAGTTCCTTGTTCAAGTTCGAGTACCCGATCAGATCTCCGGACATCACCGCCGACGTCATACGCTCGCCGATGGCACGCAGGAGTTCGGCCTGGTCGTCGGTCACCCGTGCCGCCGCCTTCGCCGCGCACAGGCCCTCCACCACCATGCGCACCTCGTTGATCGCGACCGCTTCCTCCACGGTGATCGCCCTGACCCTGGCGCCACGGTTCGGAATCCGCTCCACAATGCCCTCGCCGACTAGATCGGTCAGGGCATTGCGGATGTGCGATCGGGAAGCCTGAAACTGCGCGCACAGGTCAGCTTCGATCAGTCGTTGATTCGGCGCCAGGTCGCCGGAGAAGATCGCCTCACGAATGCGATCGGCAAGCGTCATCAAAGTGCCTTCCCCGTTCGAGGTTCTGATGGATCGGTGCACATGCTCCCGCGGCTCGGCTGCCACGGCGGGTGCGATCCAGCCTGTGGCAGCCGAGCCGTCGGAGGGTGGCATCAGCCGGTGTAGCCGAAGATCTCGCGCCACAGCTTGGCGTCCTGCTCGACATGCTCCAGGGTGGTTTGGGTGTCCGCACGGTACAGCCACCCCTTGTCGGGGGCGGGGAGTTCCGTGTCGCCGATCTTCGGGGTCTTGACGTCGGTGCGGACCGGGTAGTCGCCTTGGCTCGCGGCGATCTCCTGCGCCTCCTTCGACAACAACCAGTTGGCGAACACCTGGGCGGCGTTCGGCGACGGCGCTTGGGCGCCGACCCCGATGTAGAAGGGGTAGCCGGCAGCGCCTTCCTCGGGCACGGCGATCGTCAGCGGTGCACCGTCCGCGATGGCGCCGATCCCCGTCGCCACCGGCATCGTCGCCACCGACACCTCGCCGCGCGTCAGCGCGTCGGTCTGGCCAGCGGAGGAGTCAAAGATTCTGGGCTTGTTGGCCGCGAACGACTTCAGGTAGTCCCCACCCAGCTTGTCGAGCTGGAAGCGGGTAAGCGCCGCGGTGCTTCCGCCGGCCCCGACCTGAACTATCGACAGCTTGTCCTTCCACTTGCTGTCCAACAGGTCCGCCCAGTTCTGCGGTCCCTTGCCCGCTCCCACGGCGGCATGGTTGTAGGCAAACGAATAGACCCGGTCGAAGCTGGCGAAATAGAGGCCGTCCTGCCCGACGGCCTTCCCCGCAGCCTTCTGGATCGGCTCCGACAGCTTCGTCTTCTGGAACGCGCCGCCTTTGGCCAGCTCCAGGATGATGTCCTCGCCGGAGGTACGCATCACGTCGGCGCCGAGCTTCTTAGCGCCCGACTCGGAGAGGATCCGTTCGGTCAGCTTGTTCGGCGCGAGCCGGACGATTTCCACCTCGATCCCGGTGGTCTTCGTGAACGCCTCGGTGACCGCCTTCTCCGACTGCTCACTGCCGCCGGTGTAGAAAACCAGCGAGCCTTCCTTCTTGGCAGCTGCGTACAGACCCTCGTCGGCGATCAGTTCGCCTCCGACAATCAACTCGGACGCCTTCGCAGTTTCGCTCGGCTGCCCGCACGCGGACATCACAAGCCCGGCGATCAGAGCCGGGACGAGAATCTTGAGAGGGGGACGGCGAAATCTCATGGACGACTCCAGGGGTGAGGGCTACTTGAGTTCCTTGGCGCCGAAACGCCTGGCCAACACGGACAGGGCCAGGATCACCACGCAATACAGCAGGCTGGTGGCTGCGGCCCGTTGCAGGATGCCGTTGTCGAAGTCGTCGAAAATGACAATGGACAACAGCCGAGTGTCGGAGGTGAACAGAAAGAGTGGAACGGTCAGCTCCCGCATGGATAGCATCAGCAGGAGCAGGAACGTGGACGTCAGGCCGACCCGCAGCAGCGGCGCAGTGATCGCGGCAACCGCTCGGGGGCGGGAGGCGCCGTGCATCACGGCGGAGTCCTCGAGGTCCCGGTCCACTTGGACGATCGACGAGGCCACCCCGCGAAATCCCTGTGGCATCTGTGCCGCGGTGAACGCGATCACCATCACCGTCAGCGTCCCGTAGACCGGAACCGGTGCGATCAGCCAGGTCCACAGTAGGCCGAGGCCGAGCACGATCGCCGGGATCGCGAGCGGGAGCATCGAGACGTACTCGAGCAGTCGCCGCGCCGGCAGTATCGTGCGGTGCACCACGTACGCGACCACGAACGCTAATGCCGTGCCAAGTGCCGCAGCCGCCACCGATACGAGGACGCTGTTGACCGTCGCGCGCTGTGTGATCGCAGAGGACAGCACGTTCACGTAGGTCTTTGCCGTGAAGGCATCGGATCGGGTGAAAGCGCCGGTAATCGTGCCGATGTACGGCGAGGAGTGCAGCGAGACGAACAGCAGCGCGAGCACTGGCAGGACGCTGGAGAGCAGGAAGTACATCAGGCCCGCGAGCAAAGCCGGAAGGCGCCACCTGCCGAGGTCGATCTGCCGGGGCCGCATGCCTTTTCCGGAGATCGTGGTGAACTTCCGCCGTGCCAGGATGCGCCGCTGTACCGCGGTCACTACGAGCACCACGGCCACCAGGGCGATCGCTACCGCGGCGGCCTCGTTCCCCCGCGTCGGTGTGGAGTTCATCAGCCGGTAGACGTAGGTGGGTAGGGTGTCGACGCCGGCCGCTCCGCCGATGATCTGCGACACCGGGAAGTTCTCCACGGTCTGCACGAATGTCAGCACGGCGGCGCCCAGAATCGCGGGTGTGACCAGCGGAAACGTCACGGTTCGGAGCACCTGGCCGGGCCGGGCGCCGTGAAGGTTTGCGACCTGTTCCAGTTCCGGGTTCATCAGGCTCAGTGCGCCGTGCATCAGCAGGAACCCGTACGGCGCGTAGTACAACGCCAGCACGAGCACCAGGCCCGACAGGTTGTTGATGTTGACGAAGCCGGGTAGTCCGAAGTCGCGCAGTGCGATATTGAGCAGCCCGGCGTTCTTGCCGCCAAGCACCGACCAGGCGAGCGCTCCGACGTACGAGGGTAGGAGCATCGGGACGAACCCGACGAGATATAGGAAGCGCCGCCCGTACACGTTCGTGCGTGCGGTGACGAACGCCAGGAAACCGCCGATGAGGAGCGCGAGGACGGAGGCACTGATTCCGACCTTGAGCGAGTTCCAGGTCGCCTGCAGCGATCCGCTGCTGAACACGGTCCGGAAGTTCTCGATGGTCAGGTCGAACCCGATGTTGCCCGGCCGCGGGGTCTTGGTGGTGAACGCGGCGAGCGCCACGAATCCGACCGGAGCCAGGATCAGGACGGCGAGGATGATCAGCAGCGTGACGGGAACTGTTGCGGTTCGCAGCGATGACAGGCGGCGCCTGAACGGGGAGCGGTCGACGCCCACGCGGGGGCGGTCGACGCCGGCAGGGTTGGGGTCGACATCCGTCGGGGAGGGGGCGGCGGCCGTCATGACGCCTCCAGGGGCAGGACCTGGATGGCGTCCGGTGGCAGCGATACGCTGACCTGGTTGTTGATGGAGAACGAATGCCCGGCCGACTTCATCAGCACGGCATCGATTTCGACCCCGTCGCTGATCCGTACCCGATACGCAACCACGGAGCCCTGAAACGCGCGGCTCACGATCGTGCCGCGTAACGTGTTCGCGTCGCCGGTCGGTTCCCGGGAAATCTGCACGTCTTCGGCCCGGATGCAGGCCCGCAGTGGGCCGCCATCCCCCTGGTACGGCTCGACCTTGAGCGTCTGTCCGGTGGCGGTGAGCTGAACGCTCGTGGTGTCCGAACGCGTCACCGGCAAGAGGTTGTCGACCCCCAGAAACTCGGCGATCGACGCGTTCTTGGGGTGGGCGTAGATCTCCTCAGGCTTGCCGACCTGAACGATCCGGCCGTGCTGCATCAGCGCAATCCGGTCCGCCAGCGCCATCGCCTCGTCCTGGTCGTGGGTTACGTACACCGAGGTCAGGCCGAGCCGCACCTGTAGTTCGCGCAGTTCCAACCGAAGCCTGTGCCGCAGCCGGGCGTCGAGGTTGGACAACGGTTCGTCGAGCAGCAGG
This sequence comes from Micromonospora sp. NPDC005161, assembly GCF_053599855.1. Taxonomy (NCBI): domain Bacteria; kingdom Bacillati; phylum Actinomycetota; class Actinomycetes; order Micromonosporales; family Micromonosporaceae; genus Micromonospora; species Micromonospora sp. NPDC005161. The sequence continues at coordinate 63,367 of NZ_JBSFYQ010000038.1, read as the reverse complement.
ACCGACGGTTGCATCGCGAGGCTGCGGGCCAGCGCCACCCGCTGCATCTGCCCACCGGACAGCAGGCTAGCGCCGCGGTCGGCCAGGTGCGCCAGGCCGACGAGGTCGAGGGTCTCGGTGACGACGGCACGAATCTCGGCCTTCTTACGGCGCTTCATCTTCAGCGGGAAGGCGACGTTGTCGAAGACCGTCATGTGCGGCCAGATCGCATACGACTGGAACACCATGCCGACGTTGCGGGTGTGCGGAGCCCGGTTGACTCCGTTAGCGCTGTCGAATACCGCCTGATCGCCGATACTGATGACGCCCGAAGTTGGTGTCTCCAGCCCGGCGATGCACCGCATGGTGCTGGTTTTGCCGCAGCCGGATTGCCCGAGGAGAACCAGGGATTCACCGTCGCCCACTGTCAGGTCCAGGTTCGAAACCGCCACAGCGTCGCCGTACTTCAGGGTCAGTCCTTGGACGTCGACCTTCATGTCGACATCCCTTCGTCAGCCGTACGAAACCCCTGTAGATCGCAGGAGAGCACGTCCGCCAGGTACCTCTGGCGGGCGGTGGCCACGTTCGCTTCACGGGCCTGGCTCGCCGCCACCACTTCGCCGACGCGGTCCGCCGCGACCACCACCACGCCCTCGTCCGCGGCGCGGGCTCCGACGAGGCCGATCACCAGGTCGGACTCGGCCACCGCCTCGTCGACCGTGGCGAACTGATCCACCCGGTCGTCGCCGAGTTCGACATAAGGGTCAACGCCCTGTACCTGGTACCCGCGAGCGCGCAGGTCGAAGGCGTACCGGCGTCCGGCTTCACCGAGCCCGGGCATCGCAACGATGGTCACGCAGCCCTCCCTTCAACTTGTCGATGGAATAGTGGGCAGAATTGTTGCCAACTCTGTTGGCGAAAGTCAAGCCTTTGCTGTGAGCTAACGCGATCGGGCTGCCGCCCGGCTGCGACAGCAGGCCCGCGAACACGGCATGACCTGCGAAGAACTCGCCGAACACCCGACCTGGCTCCGTTGCGTTGAGCGTTGGCAAGATCGAGGCAGGCTTGAGCAGTGACGTCATCGACCCGACCTGGCCCATGGCTGCCGCCGAAGTCGGGTCGCCGGGTTCCGGTTCCCGCCGGAGGTGATCGTCGTCGCGGTGCGCTGGTACCTGCGGTACAGCCTGTCCTATCGCGACGTTGAAGAGCTGCTGGTCGAACGCGGCGTGGAGATCGACCACGTCACCGTCTACCGCTGGATGCAGCGGTTCACCCCACTGCTGGCCGACGCCGCCCGCTTCTGCCGGCACTCACCAGGCGACAGGTGGCATGTCGATGAGACGTACGTCAAGGTCAACTGGGTGTGGCGGTACGTGTACCGGGCGGTCGACCAGGACGGGCAGGTCATCGACGTGCTCGTCTCGGCCCGCCTCATGCCACTCCCTTAAGCGCCAGCAAGAGGTGGGCCGTCAGGTATGCCCGGCCGGCGGCGACCGGACCGAGTGCACCCGCTGAAGCTGGGGGCGATGAGCCCCTACCGGTGGACCATCAACGGAGCCACCTACCACGACGCCGCGTCACTGCCGGCGCGGCTGGGTGAGCGGGTGCGGCTGGAATTCGTCAACCGCAGCCACATGTTTCACCCGATGCACCTGCACGGACACACCTTCGCCGTGGCCGGTGGCGGCGTCCGCAAGGACACCGTCATCGTCGTTCCCGGCCGGACGGTCACCGTCGACTTCGACGCTGATAACCCGGGCCGCTGGATGGCCCACTGCCACAACGTCTACCACGCCGAGGCCGGCATGATGGCCACGCTCGACTACCGGGATTGAGGCCGCGTCGACGGTCCATCTCGACAGTCAGGCACGGTCGTGCTGAAGCGGCAGCTGACCCAGCAGGAGCCGCTCGGGGGCGGTCGTCAGGAGAGGACGGCGTCCACGACCTCGGTGGCCCGCCACTCGTGCTGGGCGTACAGCCATCCGAACGCCGACACCTGCACAGTCTGCGCCGCGACGGTCAGCGGAAGGTCCTGCCAGCCGGGAACCTCCGATAGTGCGGTGAGGAACTGCTGGGTGGCGTACTCGGGCTTCATCAGGTCCCGAATCGCGCCCCAGCCGGAGCTGGGCCGCTGCTGGAAGAGCCCGACCGAGTCGTGGTCCCAGCCGATCGCCTGGTGCGGGTAGTTCTGCGACTCCGGCAGCACGCCGCTGGCGTAGTTGTACAGGTTGCTCTCCTGCATGGCGGTGGCTACCGCGATGACCAGCGCCTTGCGCGGCACGTCCATCTTCTGGCCGGTGCGGACGATCGTCGTCGCGTTGTCCATCTGGGCCTGGTCCAGCCCGGCGACCGGGACGATCCGCTTAGGCGTGGGCTTGGGCTTGGGCTTCACGGTCGCCTTCGCGGTCGCCTTCGCCTCCGGGGTGGGCTTGGCCGTCGGTGACGGGGAGCTTGCGGGGGCGGGGCTTTCGGTGACCGGGGCGGCGGACTCGCGGGCCATCGCGCGGGAGGCGGCGTCAGCTTCCGCCCGCTGGGCGATCTCGGCACGCTGGTCGGGGGCCGGTGACTGGCCGGCGGGGTTGGCGGGAATCAGGGCGAAGCCGACCAGTCCGAGGCAGCAGGCTGCACCGGTGACCATCGCCATGCGGTTCCGGTGCCGCCGGTCGGCGGCCTGGTTATCGAGACCGACGAGGCCGGTGAGCCGCGATACGGCCCTGGACAGCCGAGGCTGAAACCGTCCGGCTCTCCGGTCGGTGGAGGTAGCATCGTCCGAACGGTCAGTCGGTCCGCCGAGGCCGTGATGGTCGTCGAGGTTGCCGTCGTTATGCATCCGACGAGGCTAAGCAGGGTCAGCAGCGGTTACACACGGTGATCATGTGGCGGTGACCACACTTTGCTCGGCCGCAAGGGGAGCCTCAGGCTGGCTCCGGCGGCGATGGGGAGGATCCTCGCCGTCCGGGCAAACAGGTCATTCCGTCGCGCGCCGGAGGGCAGGGTCGGAACGGCCCAGCAGGCCAACTGCGACCCGATGATCGATTAACTCAGCCTTTCAGGTGATATGGGGTTCGACCGTTCGCTACAAGACCTATGGCAGATCGGCGTATTCGCCCTGTTTGATCACCGGGTCGCGGCTCGCGGTCACCGGCGGTTCCCGCCCCGTTCACCGGACCGTCTGTCCAGCGTCTAGGGCGACGCCGCCGCGTCCCACAGCAGGCCCGCGGCGACACCCACCGCGTGGCTGAGTGCGGCAGCGGTCACCGCAACCCTCGCCGACCACGGCCTCCGTGGCTTGTCATGGGACGGGGAGTGATCGCTGCCCGGCGGTGCGAGCGCGGGCTCGCGGTAGGTCGGGATGATCCAGCGCAGGTAGTAGAACAGGCTGACCACGCTGTTCGCGAAGACGACGACCGCGAGCCAGGCGTAGCCGCCGTCCCACGCGGCGGTCGCCGTCGTGAGCTTGCCGACGAACACGGCGGTGGGTGGGGTTCCCACCAGGCCGAGCAGGGCCACCAGCAGCGCTGCCGCCAACCCCGGCCGACGGCCCGCGACCCCCCGCCAGTGGGCGAGGTCCCGGCACTCGGGCAGAGCCGCGGTGGCAGCGAACGCGGCGATGTTGGTGACCACGTTACCGGTGAGGTAGACCAGCAGCGAGGGCAGGGCGAGGTCGCTGCGGCCGGCGGCCACGACCGGCACGAGGAGAAAGCCGACCTGGCTGACGGTGGACAAGCCGAGCAGTCGCCTCGGATCCACCTGCCCGAAGATCCGCACGCCACAGGCCGCCGACCGCTGGACCTGGATGATCCTCGGCGCCTACACCCAGCTCCGTCTGACCTGCGCCCTGGCCGCCGACCTGCGCTGGCCCTGGGAGAAACCCGCACCACCGCAGCGTCTGTCACCCGCCCGCGTCCGCCGAGGGTTTCGGCACCTCCGCGCGAGAGTCACGAGGCTGTCGCACAGCTTTCGATCTTCAACTGTCAAGAGTTCTTGCTGTCCTTCGCCCACAACGGACGATCATTTCGTGCCGTGACATACAACGGCACTGTTGCGTTGAGCGTTGAACCGCAGATACCAGCGGACCGCGACCACGATCACCTCGGGCGGGAACCGGAACCCGGCGAACGCCGACTTCGGAGGCAGCCACGGGTCAGGCCGGGTCGATGACGTCACTGCTCAAGCCTGCCTCGATCTTGCCAACGCTCAACGCAACAGTGCCCTCCACCGAGGTGTGGGTCGGCGGCAGACGGGATGGCAGCGAGCGGTTATGCGTTCAAGAGCGGCGGTTGACTTGGCGGTATCGGGTGTGTTCGGGCCTGCCGGGCAGTTGAATGGGGCAAATGGGCAGCCGGTTTGCCGGGCGGCGGCAGGCCGCGGGTCGGGCGGTGGGTTTGCTGCGGCGGAGCGGCAGCGCGCAGCAGGCGACGTTCGTGGAGTTGTTCTTCGATCTGGCGGTGGTGTTCGCGTTCGACCGTGTGGTCGCGGGGTCGTTGCCCGGTTTCCTCAGCGACGACCCGGCGCAGCGGTGGGGCAATGCCGGCCGGACGGTGTTGCTGCTCATATCGGTGATGTACCTGTGGACCACCACCGCGTACCTCACCGGCCGGTTCGAGCCACGCGGCGCGGGCACTCGGGTGATGCTGCTGCTCAGCACCTTCGCCATGATGATCATGGGGACGGCTGTGCCGGGGGCGTTCGCCGGTAATGGTCTGGTGTTCGCGGTGGTGTTCGTGACGGCACGGGTGGCGCGCCCGGCCGTGATGTCGCTGGGTCTGCGGTCGCACCGGTTGCGCCGGTTGTACTGGCGGGTAACGGCGTGGTTATGCCTGGCCGGGGTGTTTTGGGTAGGCGGCGGGTTGGCCGTCGGCGCCGCCCAGCTGGTGTGGTGGGCGGTGGCGGCGGTGGTGGATCTGGGATCGGCGAGGTTGGGCTGGCCGTTGCCCGGGCTGGGTCGGCGTCAGAACACCATCTGGCAGCTCGCCGGGCACTACCTGGCGGACCGGAACCAACAGCTGTTGATGATCGCCCTCGGTGCGAGCATCCTCGCCGTCGGGACCAGCTATAGCACCCACCCGCACGACCTCTACAAGACTGCTGGCCTGGTGATCGCTTTCGCCACCACGACGCTGCTGTGGCGGGTGTACTTCCAAAAGGCCGGTGAGCTGCTGCCCGAGGCCCTTGACGCGGCAGACGATCCCGCGGGGTGGGGTCGACGGGTCGGGTTCGCGCATGCGCTGATGGTGCTGGGCATCGTCACCACCGCAATCGGATATGAGATCGTGCAGCACAGCCACACCCACGTGACACACCCGTCGTGGCTGGCGACAATCCTGGGCGGGCCGGCGCTGTTCCTCGTCGGCCGGGCCCGCCTGGAGCATCTGGTGTTCGCCCGGGTCTCGCGGCGCAGGATCGTCGGCATCGCCCTGCTGGCCGCGGCAGCCCCGCTGATGGGGCGGGTGTCGCCGCTGGCCACCGCGACCACCGCCGCCGCAGTGCTGCTGCTCATCGCCGTGCTGGACTGGCGCAACGCTGCGGGCAAGCCACCGGAGGTCCCGTCGCCGCCCGGCTGACCGCCGCCCAAGCAAGAGCGGGCATCGACGGCGGATGGAAGGTTTGCCGCGTCGATGCCCCGCCACTTTGTGGAGCGGGTCTGCTGCACCGTCAGGTGACAGGTGTAGTCACGCGGCCTGACTGGCCGGTGGGTGCATGATGGTCTCGAATTCAACGGGGGTCAACCGAGACAGCGACCGCTGTCGTCTGCGGCGGTGGTAGGTCCGTTCGATCCAGGTCACGATGGCGATCCGTAGTTGCTCGCGGGTGGCCCATGATCGTCGGTTCAGGACGTTGTTCTGCAGGAGCCCGAAGAAGGATTCCATGGCGGCGTTGTCGCCGGCGGCGCCGACGCGGCCCATCGATCCGACCATGTGGTGCCGGTTGAGGGCTCGGACGAACTTCCTGGACCGGAATTGGGATCCGCGGTCGGCGTGCAGGACGCAGCCGGCCAGGTCACCGCGCCGGGTGGCGGCGTTGTCCAGCGCGGCGACGGCCAGGCGGGACTTCATCCGCGAGTCGATGGAGTACCCCACGATCCGGTGGGACCAGACGTCCTTGATCGCGCACAGGTAGAGCTTGCCCTCGGCGGTCTGGTGCTCGGTGATGTCGGCTAGCCACAGCCGGTTCGGCCGCTGCGCGGTGAAGTCCCGGCGCACGAGATCGTCATGCACCGGCGGGCCAACCTTGCGGCCCTTGCCGCGACGCTTCTTCTTGCCGAACGCGCTCCACCAGCCGTTACCCGAGCAGATCCGCCACGCGGTTCGATCGGCCATCGACTGCCCGGCGTCGCGGGCCTCGTCGACCAGGAACCGGTAGCCGAACTCCGGATCATCACGGTGGGCGTCGAACAACGCGTTGGCCCGATACGCCGCTACCTGCTCGATGGTCGTGACTGGTCGGGCCAGCCACCGGTAGTAGGGCTGGCGAGCGATCTTCAATACCCGGCACGTCACCGCCACGGGGATTCCGTCGGCGGCCAGCTCGCTCACGAGCGGGTAGAGCCTTTCCCGGCAGGTTCGCCTGCGACAGATACGCCGCAGCCCGGCGCAGGACCTCGTTCTCCTGCTCCAGCAGCTTGATCCGCTTGCGGGCCTCACGCAGCTCGGCTGACTCGCTGCCGCTGACACCCGGTTTGGTTCCAGCGTCAACGTCAGCCTGGCGCAGCCATTTGAACAACGTCATCGGGTGTACTCCGAAGTCCTTCGCGATCTGCTCGACCGTCACGCCCGGATCACGGTCACGGACCACCCGCACGACATCATCACGGAACTCACGAGGGTAGGGCTTGGGCACAGCAACATCCTTCCAGCCCACCACCAGGGCAAGCCATCTCAGATGTCACCTATCGGTGCAGCAGACCCGGACACCCGGCTCACCAGGTAGCTCAGGACTCCTCCGCCAGGGCGCCAACTATCGGTGCCATAAGATTGTCCTGCGCCGGTTGATGGTTGACACCATCGGCGCCTCCACCCTCTTGCTCCGTGTGCTGCGGCACCCTCCTATCGGTGATCAAGTTTCCGATGTCGGCGGTGGGACGGGCGGAACTGTGCCACCGCCGACGACGCTATCTACTTATGATCTTGGGGCTTGGGTTGGTGGCTGCTGAGTATGCGTACGGTGGTGCTCAGCCTGATCGGCGCATCGTCGGGGCCTCTGAGGAAGGGGTGGATGTAGACGGGGCGGCGCAGCGATCGGCCGGGGCCGTGGGCTTGGTTGCGCCAGTGGCCGGAGACCCAGAACCGACTGGTCTGAGAGCGTCCTTGGCTGCCTGGCGTCGGTTCCCGGTCCGGCCCTGGGCTGGTGCGGCGGCCGCGGATGCGCACGATGCGCAGCTCGGGTACGGGCCGGTTGGTGCGGGCGTAGGTCTTGGCGACGGCTTTGTCCACTCCTGTGGTGGTGACTTCTGCGGTTTGCTGTGCGATCAGCAGCCACGTCGCGACCAGCGCTGCCACCGGTTGGTCACCGTGTATCAGGTGCTGTTCGGCGAGGCGGGCTGCGCTCATCGGTGCGAGCCAACCGACCTGTTCGCGTAGCCGCTGCAGTGGCTTGCCGTGCAGTCCCGCGCCGATGGTGCGGTAGAGGACTATTTTCCGGCCGTGGATGGTGTCGGTCCAGGATGCGGCGGTGAGCTGCCGGTGTGTCACTGGCCGGGGCCAGATGAGCATTCCGTCGGCCGAGGGCATGAGGTCGCGGCTGATGCGTACGTCGGGAAGCTGGGCTGTGGCGTGCTCGGCCAGGTCGGTGAAGTCGTTGTCGATCCAGTACAGGTGTGATCGTTCGAGACCGGCAGCTATCTGCTGACGTGCGTCGGTGATTCCGAGCGTGGCGGGCAGGTTGTCGGTGCCTCGGTAGAAGCGGGTGAGCCGGTCACGAACCTTGGGCAGCTCTGCGGCGGTGATGGTGGTTGCCGGCCAGGCGGTCGTCGTGATGAGCGTTCGGCCGGGGAGTCGGGCGTTGAGGAACGCCAGGTGCAGTTCCTCGATTCGTTCTCGCGCCTGTGGATGGTTGGCGAGGCCGAGTGCCCGTACCGCGCGGTCGATGACCTTGTCGTTGCGGCCCTCGTCGATGTGGGTTTGGCAGGCCGCGCATGCTGCCCAGGAGTCGCCGAAGCCTTGGACCAGCCCTGCGGTGGGGCCGATGGCGATGGCGGTCACCTCGCCGCCGTGCAGTGTCCAGATCGGGTACGGGTCGCCGCAGAAGTCGCAGCTGCGGCGGACGGTGTCGAGCTTGCTGACCGGGACGGGCGCTGGTTCGTGTCCGTCGGTGGCGAGGTGGGTCGGGTGTACGTAGGTGGGTGGTACGCCGAGGGTGTTCAGCGGGGAGAGGCAGCTCTGGCAGGCCATCTCCTCACGCGGGGCGGTCATGCCGTGACCCCGTCGGTCGGCTGGCGCCGGTCGCGCAGGCGAGGTCCGCGACGGTGCTGTGCGGGCGGCATGGTCATGCCCGGCTGGTAGATGGCGTGGTGGTTCCGGCCATTTCGCTTGGCGTGGTACATGGCGATATCGGCGCGGTGCAGGGCCACGTCGGTGAGGGGGTCGCTGGTGTCGACGAGTGCCAGACCGACGCTGGCGGTGATGGTGACCGCGGCGGGGCTGCCGTCTACGGGAAGCGCGACGGGCTGGGAAATGATCGTGGCGAAGGTGTCGGCGATGCGGTCGAGGTCGTCGGTGCGGGCCGGCAGGAGCGCGGCGTATTCATCGCCGGCGAGCCGCGCGGCGGTGCCTCCGTGAACAGCGGCGATGTCGGTGATGCGGTCGCCGACTTCGATGAGGAGGTCGTCTCCCCGGCCGTGGCCGTGGGTGTCGTTGACGCGTTTGAAGTCGTCGAGGTCGATCAGGGCGACGATGAGGGGCTGTGCGGGGGCGGTTTTGGCGAGGGTCGCGTGCGCGGCCTGCAGGCCGGCGCGGTTGAGCATGCCGGTCAGCGGGTCGTGGAGCATCGACCCGGTGGCGTCGGCGAGTTGGGTGCGGAGGCTGTAAATCGTTGGCCAGGCGGTGAGCCTGCCCAGGGCGAGCGCCACCACCGCGGTGGCGATCATGATCAGTGGTAGGGACACTGGGTTCCTCCTTCAGGAGAACCCGGGACGCGGACGTTTCGTAGGCGGCGCGTCCCGGGTCCTGATACGACGACGGCCCGCCTTTGGCGGGCCGGGTTGCGGGTTCGTGCCGCTCGGGCTCACGGCATCGGTGATGACGACGACCTCCCCGAGGAGGCGTCATCGGGGCGGTTCAGTCAGTGCTCGTGGTGGCGTGCCTGAGAGTTGGTTGCCGCCGTTGGCGCGCGATGCGACGTCAGCCGACCGGGAGTTGGTGTCAGCGGCCCAGCGGGTGCGCGGCCTGGTCGGCGCGGAGTCTGGCGGGTAGGTCGGCTGGTATCTCGGCGTAGGGTGCGACGGCCAGAAGCACCTCGGCCGGGTCGAGAATCGTCTCGATCCGGCCAAGGTGGATGGTGTCGGGTTCGTGGTGGGGTTCGGTGACCGGGTCCCAGGTGAAGTCGACGACGGTGGCGACGTACGTGCGGTGGGGATTCCACCCGACCTGGATGGTGTACAGCTCGAACCCGGGTTTGGGTGTGAGGGTGTACAGGCTCATGGGTTCCTTCCCTGGGGTTGCTGCCCACGCCCGGTACGTCGTGCGCCCGCAGCAGGTCGTGCAGCAGCGGCCGCTGAGCCGGATGGGGTTGCCGGGCGGGATGTTGCGCCGTCGTGACTCACTCCCCCGTCGTGGCCCACGCTGTTAGGCGCGGCGGGACTTCGTCCGCCCACTGTCGGGTGGGGAGCACGGCGTGCTGTTGCGCTTCGGGTTGAAGGGCGAGTGGGGGTGCCGTCGGTAGGTGCGCCGATGCTCATGCCGGCAGGTGGCGGGCGCGTTCCTCCGCCATTTCGATGATCTTGTCGCGTCGCGCGGCGGGCAGGTCGACGAGCAGGTCGACGTAGTGCTGTTCCCGCGCGGTTAGCGGCTCGGCGAACGCCGCCTTGTAGGCCAGCCGCGCTGCCTCGTGTGCGGCCTCTATCGGCCCGCTGTGGTCGTAGGCGGAGGTGACCTGGCGAAGCTGTGCGGCTGCCGTGAGCGGGTCTCGGGACAAGGTGGTGTCGTAGAGGCGGAAGTTCACCGGAAGGTCGGCTGCGGTGATCGCGGTGATCAGGCACAGGCTGGCCTGGATGTCGTAGACGAATGCCTCGGTGCGGGTGGGCGTTTCGCCGCGGGCGCGCAGGGCGGCGCGTTCGGCGTGCGAGCGCAGTCGGGCTTCTTCGGCGGTGCGGGCGAGAGACAGCAGGATGCTGCGGATGGGATCCACCGTGGTTACTCCTGTTCTGAAGGGGTGTTCAGGCTCGGGGTCGATGGGTTGGGGTGGGTGCTGGCGATTGCCTGCTCGATGGCGGAGGGCGGCAGACCGGCGTGCAGGGCCTGTAGGAGCAGGTCGGCGAGCTGGTAGTCGGGGTTGACCTGCAGGGCTCGTTCGGCGGCCATGGCGGCCAGGACGCCGTCACCGCAGCGCCAGGCGGTGAGCGCGAGTACGGTCGCGGGCGCTGGCGCGAGCGGCTCGTCGGCGCGGCGGGTGATCTCGGCCCAGAAGGTGACGTGCTGGTCGTGCGGTTGGGTGAGGTCGACGGCGAGGTCCCGCACGGGCCTGTGCGTCAGCAGCACGGTCAGCCAGGCCACCTCGTCGTCGGTGAGATGTGTGCCGCCGTCGTTCTGTCGTAGCGCGCCGCGGACCGCGTGGACGCCGGCCTCGTACACCGCGGTGCTGCCGGCGGTTTTCAAGGTCGCCATGCGGGCGGTCGCGTCGGTTGTGGCGTGTCGGATGCCGTCGCCGGCGCGGTCTACGGCGGTGAAGCGGCTGGCCACTGCCGCCCGGTCCGGCCTTGCGACGAGCCCGGCGACAGTCGCTTGCACGGCGATGAGGGAGGTGGTGGGGTCGAAGGGGGTTCCGCGTGGTGGGCAGCAGGCGGGATCGTCGCAGGTGAGGCTGAAGATGTGGGTTTTGGTGACCCGTAGCAGTTCCCGCACGGCCAGGCCGGTGGAGGTGAACGCATCGCCGATGGCACGCAGTGCCGGGTCGACGTGTGCCTGGGTGCCGTAGCCGACGATCACGAGGTCGGTGATCGGCTGCTGCCGCTGCACGACCGGGACGAGGTGAGCGGTGAGCTCGCGCAGCTGGTGGGCGGGGGCTCCGGGGGCCGGCAGGTCGCCTCGGGCGGCGAACACGATCCGCCGGTCTCGGCAGGCGATCACGACGATGCTGCCGTCGCCGGGATGGAAGCCGATGAGGTACGGCACCGCGGTCGCCAGGTCGGCTGAGGATCGGACGGTCAGTTTGTTCTCGGAGAGCGACACGATGATCTCCCAACAGAAGGTGGGTTCGGCAGAGGGTGGGACGCCGGCGTGACCGCGTAGTCGTGGCTGCCGCCGCGCGCAGCATCGATCCGCGAGCAGGCGCCAACTGAGGTCTGCCCGTAGGCGGGAGGGCTCGGGTGGCACCTGCTCGGGGCCGCGGAGATATCCGGCGGACGGTTCAGTCGCTGTCGGGGTCCAGGTGCAGGTCGATGCCGAGGCGTTCGACGGTGGCGGTCACCGTGACCAGGTGGTGGTCGATGCCGGCCAGTGCCCGGGTCAGGTCTGCGCGGACGAGGGCTTCGGCTGCGGTGGTGGCGTCGGCGGGAGTGGCGTGTCCGCGTAGCCACATCTCGTACTCGTGCTGCCACGGAATTCGCCAGCCGTCCTGGTCGACGGTGGCGTGCTCGGGGATGGTCCAGCCGTATGCGGTCCACGGCCGTGCCTGGTCCGGGCTGCTGGTGGTGACCGTGCGCATCCTGTGTCGTGCCGCGTCGCAGGCGTCCCGGGCGGTGCCGTCGCCGACCGGCAGCGTGAGGTCGGCGATCACCGTGATGTGGTGTGCTCGAGGCAGGGGGTCGAGCCAGAGGTCGATGAGGAACTGGTCGACCCGCTGCGCGGCGTGCTGATAGATGCCGCCGAACTCGTCGTCGACCAGGGCGCGGATCGCGCGGGCGCGGATGCTGCGCTGCAGCCCGGTGAGGGCCTGTACGGCAGCGTCACGCGCCGCCGTCGCAGCGGTGAGGCGGTCGACGTCGGTCAGGTTTACCGCGCCGACCAGGGGTTGCGCATTGGTGTGGATGTCGTCCGGCGGGGCCTCGTCAGGGCTGTCGGCGGTTTGCCAGGTCAGCCTGGTCAGGGTGATGCCGGCGTCAGCCAGCGCCTGTAGCTGGTGGTCCATCGTCGTGCGAGCGGCGTCGCGCGCGTCCGCCTCCCGGGTCGCCGTGGCCCAGGTCTGGAGCGTGAACTGCACGGTGATGCGGTATCGGTGCGGCCCAGGCCCGTTGGAGGTGGGTGCCACGTCGATGACGTGTTGCGGGTAGACCGCCATCGCCGGCTGCAGCAGGCACAGCTCGTCCGGTACACCCCAGCGCGCTTGCTCTCGGGCCTCGTCCTCGTCGGTGTGCGACCGCGTGTACGACAGGTGCGCCTGGGCGGAGATGGTCCACTGTTGCGGCAGCGGTTCCAGGCCCCATGTTGCGAGGGCGTCCTCGCATCCCGGGCGGCAGATCAGCCTGCTGCGCAGCGCGGCGATGAGGGCGGAGCGGGCCTCGACGGCCAGCGCCGCCCGTTGCTCGATGGCAGCCATCGTTTCGGCATGCAGGGTAGGGACCTGGTCCGCCGGGGTCCCGCCGGTCATCGCTGCGCCGCCCGACTGCCGGCAGTAGCCGAGGGCCTGCCCGTGACCAACCCGGCGCACGTAGCCACCGGCACGGTGGCCATGTCGCGGGCTGGGCGCACTTTGGTGTGTTCGCCGGCGGCCGCGATGGTGCTGCGCAGGAGGTCGGGCGAGGCGGCGGGGTGGAGGTCGGCTGGGAGATCACCGTCTCTCAGGTGCCGGGTGGGATGAAGCATGTTGCCCTCCGTAGAACAGCAAGAAGGCGGCCACCGGTTGGTGGCCGCCTGAAGGGATGGTGGTGCCGCGCCCCAGTCGCGTGGGCGAGGGGCGTTGGGTTTGTGCGTGCCAGATCCGAGGCTGGCAGCGGCGGCCGACCGTGGCTGGTGGGCGCAATGCCGTCGCGCGAGGCGTCAGATCAGAGGCACGTGGAAAGTAAGGGGAGCTCTCAAGGTAGCCGTTGCGGGAGCGCCTTCGGCTGGGCTGTCAGGTGCGGCCTCCTGGCAGGACCTGACAGCCCGGCAATCCCCTCCCCCGTGTCAGGGCTGCTGGCCGGAGGGGAATCCGCCGGACCTGCGGCCCGCCTGGCTGATCTCGTCAGCCAGCGAGCCTTCGCTGCTCGGCCGGTGACGGGAGACCGCTGCGGGACTCTTCGCCGCGGGCCGGTCCCGCTGTGAACCGGACCGGGGCGGGCCTACCGATCACCTGGTAGGCAGCTGGTGACCTGTGCAGCGGAACCGGCGCCGGCGCAGCTCACGCTGACTCCGCAGACGGCGGACATGCGGCAGGTGTCGGATTGGTTGATCCACTGGTCGGTCGCGACCGGCATCGAGGGAGTCTTGCAGCCAGGGTTTGCGATTGACCGATTGACCGCAGCGGGTGCAGTCAGTGCAGAGCCATCAGGTTTGACGGCTCTTCACAATGCAAAGTGTCTTCGGTGACGCTGATGCGCTGATTGTCGTCGAATTCGTGCAAAAACCAGATCTACAAGGCGTTCCGGGAGGTCGGGCGCGTGATGCGGACCGTGGCGCTGCTGCGGTTCCTCGCCGACTCGGGGCTGCGGGCACGGGTGACCGCGGCCACCAACAAGGCCGAGGCCTACAACGGGTTCTCCGCCTGGGCCCCGGTTCGGCAATCAGGGCGTGATCGCCGAGAACGACCCGGCCGAGCAGGAAAAGTCGTCAAATGGAACTCGCTGCTGTGCAACCTGATCGTGTTCCACATCGCGATCGACATGATGGAGGTCATCCGGCAGCTGGTTGCCGAGGGGTGGTAGGTGACCGCTGAGGATCTGGCCCAGCTCTCGCCCTACCTGACCTCCCACATCCTCCGGATCGGCGCCTACGCGACCGACGAACTCCACATCCCGCCGGACGTGTTCGACCCCGCGCTGGACGAGGTCGACTTTGGCGGCGAACAGCCCGCGGCCGCGTAGCAGGGCACGGTAACGCAGCAGGGGGTGGTTTAGCGCCTCCCCCATGCAGGGCGACACTGGAGGGCCGAGACTCCTCCATCTCTCACGCAGCACGCGTATCCCACGCAAATGTCCGCGGCCGGGCGCTCGTCCGGGATCGGCGCCGGCTCGATGCTGGCGGCAGCGCGGCTGGACCATCCCGGCGCGCGATGCCGGCGGGGCGTCGGCGATGCTGTGGGCATGGAGTACGTGTCCAGAGTGCCGCGACCGCCGCTGGACGGGCTGATCGACGACCTTTACTACCTGCAGGGTGCGCCGCCGTACGCCCGGCTGACGCTGCCGGCAAGTCCGGCGGCGTTGCTCATCGTCAACCTCGGGGCGCCGTTCCGCATCCGCGCCGGCACCGACATCGAGACGGCCGAGTACGCCGACGGCTGCGTGGTCACCATGCCCACCCGCGCGTGGGAGTTCGGCTACCCACCCCGGACCCGGTCCGTCGGCGTGCACTTCAAGCCGTGGGGGCCGGCGCCGTTCCTGCCGATGCCCGCGGCCGAGCTGTGTGACCGGCCGGTGACGCTAGAGCAGGTTTGGGGCCGGCCCGCCATCGCCGAGCTGCGAGACCGGCTGGCCACAGCGGACGGACCGCACGAGATGCTGACGCTGCTCGAGGAGGAGCTAATGCGACGGCTGTGCGAGGCCGCCGGCCTGGGGCTGGTCCGCCATACGAGCAGCGTCATCGCGGCGACCAGCGGGGCGGTGGCTATCGACGACCTGAGGGTTTCAGCCGGTGTCAGCAGCACTCATCTGGCACAGCGGTTCAAGGAGCTCATCGGCGTCACGCCGAAGCGGCTGGCCCGCACCTACCGCTTCGCCGCCACCGTGTTCGCGATCAACCCCGCCGGACCGATCGACTGGGGCGACCTCGCCGGTGGCGCAGGCTACTTCGACCAGGCCCACTTCGGCCACGAGTTCCGGGCGTTCACCGGGCTCACGCCGACCCGGTACGTCGAAGTCCGGCGGCGGTTCCTGCGCGAACATCCCGGCCACGTGCTGGACGGCTGGCCGCTGCCGGCCGATTGATTTCTTACAAGAGCGACAGCTCACGACCCGCTAATTTGGGGGCACCCCAAAGCAGAGGAGAGTCCCGTGGGCAAGGTGGTCATGTACAGCTCGGTGTCGGTGGACGGCTTCATCGCGGACGAGAATGACCAGCCCGGACCGCTGTTCGACTGGTTGTCCAGCGGTGACGTCCCGTTGGACGAGAGCGGCGAGGTGAAGGTGTCGCAGACGTCCTACGACTACACCCGGCCGTACTGGGACCAGATCGGGGCGACAATCGCCGGCCGCCACGTCTTCGACATGACCGACGGCTGGGACGGGAAGCCTCCGAGCGGGATCGACCACGTGGTCGTCGTGACGCACCGGCCGCAGCCCGAGGGCTGGGACCCCGAGGCGCCGTTTCACTTCATCGACGGCGTCGAGGCAGCCGTGGCCAAGGCGCAGGAGCTTGCGGGTGACCGCTTGGTCGAGGTCGCCGCTGGCGACGTCGGTGGCCAGGTGCTTGCCGCGGGTCTGGTCGACGAGGTGCGCATGGACGTCGTGCCCGTGGTGTTCGGGTCCGGCAAGCGCTACTTCGGGTCGGTCGACGCGCAGCACCTGTTGGAGGATCCTGACGTGGTGATTCAGAGCAACCGGGTGCTTCACCTGCGCTATCGGGTGCGCCGTTGACGGATCTGAGCGGGTAGCCGATCCAGTGAGTCTTCCCGGGCGCGCGCCTGCTCGTAGTCCGCAGCGAGCTCCTGCCACGGCTAACTCGGATCCTGGGCGGTGTCGCCGTCGGATCCCGCCGCCGACCCGCGGTCATGTCCCGTCATGCACAGGAGCGTAGTCGTCTCGCCGGCTATGCCGCGATTTCCTACGCCCGTCCGGTGTGTGCCGTCAGCGAGCCACTCGGGGCAAGCGGGTAACCCCGCGGGCGTGTTCAAAAGCCTCCGTGAGGTTGTGCACTTGCAGGGTGAGTCGCTGGATGTTCGCGATTGCCACTTCGAGGTTCGCGGCAAGGTTCTCGTTGTCGCGGCGGAGGCGGGCGTTCTCTTGCCGCAGACTCGTCGCGGTGGTGGTGTCGACGGCGGTGTGTGCTGCTTGGCCTGTTGCGACGTGCGCGGGTTCGTCCGTCGCGTCGGCGCACCGTCCTCACGGACCTGCACCTGGCACTGCGGCGCGGTCAGGCGGTCGCCATTGTCGGTGCGAGCGGTGCCG
Source organism: Micromonospora sp. NPDC005161 (assembly GCF_053599855.1). Taxonomy (NCBI): domain Bacteria; kingdom Bacillati; phylum Actinomycetota; class Actinomycetes; order Micromonosporales; family Micromonosporaceae; genus Micromonospora; species Micromonospora sp. NPDC005161. The sequence goes on along the minus strand of NZ_JBSFYQ010000038.1, from coordinate 46,998 downwards.
GCAAGAGTACGCTCGCCGATCTCATCGCGGGTCTGATCACGCCGGAGCGAGGCGAGATCGTCATCATCGGTGATGCGGTACTTCGCGACGTCGACATCGACCGGTGGCGCCGGCGGATCGCGTACGCTTCGCAGTTTCCGTACTCCTTCACCGATTCGTTGCGCGCCAACCTGTACTACGGCACGTGGCGGCTGTCCTGGTCGAGGACTCGGCTAGCTCCCTTGACCTCGTGATCGTCTGTACTCGACGATCGATGTCCGTGATCGTCCGACTGCTGTACCAGATTCTGGTTCAGGTGCTCTCGTGGCTGGCGCTGTTCGCCCGCTCCTCCGAGTCGAAGGACGCGGAGATCCTCCTGCTGCGTCACGAGGTGGCGGTGCTGCGCCGAGGCAACCCGGGACCACGCGCGCTTCGCGCACGCTGGGCTGCAGTGGACTGATAGAAGCCACCACATGAAGCCCCAGCTCAACACCGACCGAGTTTCGACCAGGACCGTCACTCATCCGGCCCCGCGAGGAGCCCATGGCCCGGTCCATAACAGTTATGTGCATCGATGTAGACGGTCGCTCAAACCGCTTCTGGTGGACAGATGTTGCCCTCTTGACGAGGGACTTCTGTCGCAGTCTAATTTGGTGACCATATAGGGAGGCCCACTCGTGGGAGAGTTCGCCGTTCTGACGTGGCAGGGTTTCCTTCTGATCGCGGCTGCCGCCGCAAAGTGCGCGCACCGCGTCGGTTCGCAATGGCCGTTGCCGGTTACCGGCTTGCGCCGTCTGCCTTGGTCGAGCCCTGGCATGGAGCGTTCCCGGCGTCGAAGTCATCCTCGGCGCCGGCCTCATCAGCGGTTGGCACCCGACGATCATGCTTCGGCTCGCGGCTGCACTGTTCGCTTCCTTCGGGCTGGCGATGGCATCGGCACTCCTTCGAGGGCGCCGACCGTCCTGCGGCTGCGGTGTTGGCGAGGACAGGCCCGTCAGCTGGCTGCTCGTCGCGCGGACCGGTGGCTTGGCTATCTTTGCGGGCCTGTCCAGCGCTATTCCTCCCCCTTTGGGTTTGCAGGTGCTGTGGTGCGCGACGTCGGGCTTGTCGCGTGATGCAGCACTCGCCACGCTCATCGCGCTGCTGCTACTTGGCATGACCTGGCGGGCGTTGACGGTCGGCCTTCGCGTGCACAACCGTTTGGAGGCGCTGCGGCGATGACGGGTCCATGGATTGCTGCCTTCGGTGCGCTCGTAGTCATGGTCGTAGCGCTCACGATTCTTGTGTTGGGCGTGCTCGCCAGGGTGGACCGTGCGCTGGATGAGATCACGTCCCGGCCGCCAAGCAACGTACGCGCCCTCGGTGGACTGGAGGTCGGCCAGGCCGCGCCCTGTTGGAGTTCGCCGCGTCCGACGGGGGCGAACCCGTGCAGCTGAGTCGTTCGGTGATGGTCTTCACGTCTGAGGGTTGCTCCCCGTGCGCGTCTCTTGTCGCTGACCTGATCATCCACCCCTTTGATCCGGGCGAGTGGGGTCGGGTGCTGGTATGGGATGCCAAGGATCAGTCGCCGATTCCGCCTCTACCCGGTTGGGTGGTGGTTGGCGCGACCAGCGCCACCGCGCTCAAGAGCCGATTCCAGGTCCAAGGAACGCCGTATGGCGTCGTGATCGACGGCGATGGCCGAGTCGCCGCAGTCGGGATCCCGAACAAAGCCGTCGACATCCGCCGCCTGGTAGAAGCGGCAGAACGGCACATCATTTTGTCTCGACCAGCGCGTGTAGATCATGGGGCTGGGACGCAACAGGCCGCCCCGGTCCGTTAGAGATATCGACCCATCGAGAAGGAGTCGGAGATGAGCATGAGGTCCGTGAGTCGGCGGCAGTTGCTGCGGCGGCTGGGAGGCACCCTTGCTGCCGGAGTAGGCATCGCGTTTTTTCCGGCCGGGTTCGCCTCGGCATCGTCCAAGACCGGTCCGACATCGACCCCTGGCCATACGGGCGGCGGGCCGGCGTACCCGGGAGACCCCGGCTTTGTCGCCACGAGTCCAGGGGAACTAGATGCCGCTAAAGCCAGTTGGGAAACGCCGGAGTATGGTTATTATACCGGCCATAATCCTTCTACTCCTGGCACAGCGGTCAATTCCCCATGGCAGCTCGTCGCGGTAAACGCGTCCACCGCCTACGCCCTAGGGTACTGCGGGCAGGGCGTCACGCTGGGCATGATGGATTCGGGCTACAGGGCTACACACGAAGCATTTCAGACCGGGCTGATCGCTTCGGTGAGAGCGGAGGGTGTCTACGGCACGTCCGGCTACGGCTATCGTGGCGCGACCCCGTCGAACCCTTTTACTGCGGGCGAGCCGTTCACTGTGGCCGGTGATCAGGCGAGAACAAGTGACTACTCGCACGGGACCGGTATGCTTGGGGTTACCTCCGGCATGCGCGATGGTAAAGACCAGCACGGCATCGCCTTTGGATCGAAGATGTATGTTGCCAAGACCGGCGGTTCCGATACCCAGTCCCACGGTCCCTTCCACGATTACGTGTACTGGCATACAGCCAATAAGGCCCTGGTCGACGCAGGCGCCCAGGTCATCAACAGCAGTTGGGGCTCTTATGTCCAGACTATTGACAGAACCCGCTTTGACGGCTTAGGAAACGACCTTGGAGTCAACGGCAACCTCGCCAACGCTTACCAACTGCCTGGCAAAGACAGCGCCAGCGCCACGGCAATGGCGACCATTATCCCCAACGAGTACCTGAAGGATCTGGAGTACCAGTATTTCTTCTTCAAGAAAAGCTATTCGGAAGGCGGCATTCAATACAATCCGAACTACCCCGGACGTTCCTTTATGGACGCCATCTGGGACGCCATCAAGGACAGCGGTACCGTCAACGTAAGGTCGTCCGGCAACAACGACTGGAGCAACCCGTTTTTTCGCCCGGCGTATCCCTTCTTCAATCCCTTGGCGGAAAAGCAGTGGATAGCCGTCGGCGGGGTGCAACCGCCCACTGCGGCCAATCCCGAATACACAAAGCAGTTCGGGTATAACGAGGCGGGGCTCGCCAAATGGTGGACCGTGTCTACCCCTTCAAACAGCGTTCGGACCACGAACAGCGGTGGTGACACTAACTATTCAAACTCAAGCGGCACGTCACCGGCAACGCCCGTTGCGACAGCGGTGATGGGGGTTCTGCTCTCCCGCTATCCGAACATGGACGCCAAGCAGGTGCGTGAGCTGATGTTCACCACGGCGAACAACAAGATGTCCGACGGCGTGAGATTCCTCGGCACCGGGCAAACCTCCCCCTCCGGGGCATCCATCGCCTGGACCGCTCCCGACGGTCTTCCGGACGAACGCTGGGGCTGGGGGATTCCCGATCTGGCCAAGGGCATGTACGGCCCCGGCCAGATCCTGAGCCCCATGACCTACAACATGGATAAAGCGCCCCTGGACGTCTGGTCGAACGACGTCAGCCAGATCGCGATCAAGGAAAGGGAAAGGGAAGATCTGGAGTGGCTGGCGCGCTACAAGGAGCAAGGCATTGCCTACGCCGGTGAATTCAGCCCCAACGTGCTGAACCCGGACGGCGCGCTTAACGAACAGGCCTTCATGCTTCAGGGCATTTTGGCTGATCCTTACATCCAAGCTATCACTAACGGCCATCCCGAGTTGTACGACAAGATCACCTATGAGGACGCCGTCAAGTGGCGCAAGGAATGGATGGACGAGCGCGCGGCCTACATTCAGAACAACATCGACAACAACCTCTACACGGCTTCTCTGACCAAGCAAGGCCCCGGGACGCTGATCATGACGGGCGACGACACCTACGAGGGCGGCACGACGGTTGAAGGCGGTAAGCTTTCGATCACCGGCTCGCACGCAAGCTCGATCGACGTCAAGGGCGGCACGCTCGGCGGCAGCGGTTTCGTGGCAGGCAGCATCGATGTCGACAGCGGCGTGCTGCAGCCCGGTCTGTCGTCCGGGGAAGCGGCGTCCGCGGCGTCCATCACCCTCACCGACGTCGCGCCCGGCAACGTCCTGAACGTCGGCGGCGACGTGACCGTCAGCCGAGCGGGTCGCCTCGCCATCACCATCTCCGGCGACCACGACTACACGAGCGTGCGGGCCGCGGGTGACCTGGTGCTGGACGGCGAACTCGCCCTGGACATTCGCGCGCCCCTCACTCCAGGCACGGTACTGACGATCATGAGCGGCGACTCGATCAAGGGCAACTTCCGTTCCCTGCCAGAACGGCGGATCCTGAACGCGGGCCACCACATGTTCAGGGTGTCCTACCAGGACGGCGATGTGACGCTGACCGTCGTGCGGACGCTGCCCGGGGCAGGGTCCGGCGGCGTCTAGCCGCACGTGGCCTGGCCAGCCAGGCTCAGGTTCGCCTGAGCCTGGCTGGCCAGGCCTTCGCCCAACGTGGCCGCGTTGACGAAGCTGCCACCACTGCGCAAGCGCAAGGGCAGCTCGTGGACGAGCGAACAGGCACGGATGTTCCTCGAGTCCTCCCGCGACGGCGACGACTACCTCTACGCCTGTCCTAATCCAATACTCGGTCGCGGCTCGTGAGCTGCGGTTTCGAGGGTCGGGCTGTGTCTCGCGGCGCTGACGTCGCCCGGTGTTCGGAGTCCTAGCCCTCATGATCGGGTTCGTGGCCGTGCGACTGATCTACCAGCTCCTCATCCAAGTCATCTCGTGGCTGGCCTTGCTGGCGCAGTCGTCGGCGTCAAAGGACGCGGAGATACTCGTGCTGCGTCACGAGGTCGCGATGCTTCGCCGCGGCAACTCGAAACCGCGTCTCGACTGGACCGACCGTGCCGTCCTTGCCGCGCTCGCGCGGATCCTGCCGAAGGTACTGCGAGCTCACCGGTTCGTCGCGCCTGCGACGCTCCTGCGCTGGCACCGTCGCCTGCTCACCGCGAAATGGCGCCAGCCCAGACCACCGGGCCGCCCACCGATCAGCGATGAGCTGGCCGCGCTCATCATCCGCCTGGCAAGAGAGAACCGGACGTGGGGCGTGGTCCGCGTCCAGGGCGAACTGCGCCGCCTGGGCCACCGGGTCGGCGCGTCCACGATCCGCCGGATCCTACGTTCCCACCGCATACCGCCGCCACGACAGCACGACGACGCCTGGCGCACGTTTCTTCGCGCCCACGCCGGCACCATCTTGGCCACGGACTTCTTCCACGTGGATTGTGCGGTCACCCTCCAACGCCTCTACGTCGCCTTCGTGATCGAGGCCAAGAGCCGCCGGGTACACCTCCTCGGCATCACCGCCCACCCGACCGCGGCATGGGCCACCCAGCTCGCCCGCCAGTTCACCGCCGACCTCGAAGGGGAGGGCGCCGTGAGCATCCGGGCTCCTTCAAAAATGCCCGGCCCGGTCCGAGTGGGCGGAAACCCGCCACCCGGACCGGGCCGAAGCAATTGGTCTTACTCGCCGCCGAGGGCGGACGCGAGTGCGGACGCGCCCCCGACGAGCGGGAGGTCGACTCTGGTTTGGCTGTGGTGCGTGTACAGGCTCAGCTGCGTGCCTGGCGGCGGCCGGAGGGTGAAGACCCGGTCGCTGGAGTACACGACGAGCCCGATCTGGCTACCTTCGTTGAACACGTAGTCGTGCGGCTGCAGGTCGAAGTTGTGAGTGAACGGGGCTCCCGGCATGATGCCGTAGCTGCGATCCAAGCCGAACCTCTTCAGCGGGTCCGACCAGCCCCGCGCGATGATCTTCGGGTTGCCCGACTCCGGGTACTCGACCAGCATCGCGCTGACGATCCCGGCCCGGGCGTTGATCGACATCCGAGTCGAGACATGCACCGTCCCGCTGAGATGGACGGGCTCGGTGAGCGGCGCGGTGCGGTAGGCGAGGCGGTTCGGCGACTGCTCGGGGCGGGCGAAGGACGTCGCGTCGATCGTCATGTCGTCGGTGAAGGTCTCGGTGACCGGCCTGTCTGCGGCGTTGCGTGTCAGCGTGAGCCTGCCGGTGGTGTTGTCGCCACTGGCTCCTAGGAAGAGAGGTGTGGAGGCGGAGCCGGGCGCCGGCCAGCTGTCGTACGGCGTCCAGGTGCCGTCTTCGCGCTCGACCACTGCTGGGGGCTCGTCCAGCACATCGTTGTTCACCCCGTGCAGCCAGTAGGTCCACCAGCGGTTGAGCAGGTCCAGCCAGGCTGCCCGGTTGTTCGAGAGCGCCCGGTCGCCGTGCCCGCCCTGGTGCAGCCACACCTGATGAGGGATGCCGTTCTCTTCGAGGGCGTCAACGAGCTGGGCGGCGTTGCGGAACTTCACGTTTTGGTCGTTCAGGCCGTGCTGCACCAGGACGCCGCCGGCGATGTTGCCGATGTTCGGCAGGTAGTTGCGCTCGTGCCACCATTGGTTGTACTCACCGGTGAGCCGGTCCTGACCCCGCCGGACCTCTTCCTTGGTGTAGTCACACACCTCCGGGTACTTCCGCGAGATGTTGGAGTTGTGGTTGGAGTTCTGGTCGCCCCCAACGTTGGTGTTGGTCGAGATCGGCGTGCCGTTCATCCGGCGGTAGTCGTAGTAGCTGGAGATCGCCGCGATGGGCACGATTGCCCGCAGTTCCTTCACACCGGTCGTGGCCACCCCGATCGGTAGCGTGCCGTCATAGGAGGTGCCGATCATCCCCACCAGACCGGTGGTCCAGTTGGCCTTGACCGGGTTGCCGTCGATGTCATAGGCGTCGGCCCGGCCGTTGAACCAATCGATGACCGCCTTGAGCGAATCGTGCTCCTCGGGACCGCCCCCAGTAGTGCACCCGGTCGAGCTGCCCGTACCGAGCATCTGTGCGTGGGCGAAGATGAAGCCGCGTGAGAGGAACTCGTTCTGGTACGTCCCGCCGTTGATTGTCTGGTGCGGCGGCTCGGTGCCGTCGTACGGCTTGTCCGGCAGCGGGAAGTACGGGAACGGGCCGGGATCCGGCGGCGGCGCGTAGCCCGGCCGCTGGGGAGCGTAGAGCGGAACGTGGACCTCGTTGTTCAGGAACTCCCCTCCGTCACCCCAGTAAGGGCTCGCCTGCATGATGATCGGAAGCTGGATGCCCTTGTCGGTCGACGCCGGCCGCCGGATCTGCACCCGGATGCGGTCATCGGCACCGTCCCGGTCGGTGTCCATGCCCTCGACCTCGACCCAGACATTCTGGGTGATGATCTCTTCACCGGCGTACACCGGCTGGGCTCGGCCGTTCTCGAACACAGGACGCTGCCCGGTCGGCTGCTCCTGGGCGCCGGCCGCCGGGGCGGCGAACCCAATCGAGGCAACGAGCGCCAGCGCTACGGCGCCGGGCAGCCAGTTTCGTGGTCGTGATCGTCGCTGTCGATGGACGCGGAGATGCATGGTAACGGGCTCCTTCGGTGCGCAGGGCATGGGCATGACGTGTTGGGACCACCGACGAGTCGGTGAAGCGGGCGGTTGTCAGGCGGGGCAGCCAGTCGCCGAGGAACTCGAAGCCGGTGATGGCCGAGGTGCCCGCCACGAAGACGTTCGGGTGGTAGTCGTAGATCGTGCTGCGGCGTTCGAGAAACTCCCCGATGGCCTGCTGGTAGCGCCTTCCGCGCGTCGAAGTCCACGACCGCGCGGGCCTCGTCGAGCAGTGCGTCGATCGAGTCGTCGGCGGCCATGCTGTAGGGCCGCCTGGTACTCGCCAGATGTGGTGCCGTCCCCGCTGTTCGACACCGGCGAGCAGGCTGCGACGGTGCAGGCAAGGGCGACCGTCACCACCGCTGTCCGGAGTGGACGGAGCTCGCGTGGGCTGGGCTCGTTTCGCTCGGGAAGGGGTTCGATGGCAGCTCCTCGAGTCGGCGACTCTGGGGAGCGTATGTTGTATACGAAGATTTGTGCAAGACCTCCTTCGATGGCCGCCGACCAGCCACCCTGCACTTGACGCAGCATGCTTGTATTCGTGGAGAACACCGCCGAGACGGTCGTGTCTTCGTATGGCGAGGCGGGCGATTTTGTTCGGGTCGGCGACCTGCGCGGGCAACGGGTGTAACGGGCGTGCGTAGGCGATGCCTTGGTTCAACTCGTCGACCGCCTGCCGCAGCCGATCGTTCGACGGAGCCGGTTCGACCGAGCCGGCCACGCTCGTCCGTCCACTCCCGCAGTTCATCCCGGTCCTAGGCGGTATCCGGGTGCCCCGCCCAGACGGCGGGCGACCCCGGTGCCGACCCGACCGCGTCCTGACGGACAAGCGGTTCATCGTCACCGACACCGCGGGCCTGCTGTTCACCGTGACCGTCTTGGCGGGGAGTTGGCAGGACCGCGACGGTGCCAAGACCGCCGCCGGACGACTCGTCGACTGGGCCCGCGACATCCTGCGCACCACCAACGAGATCGTCCGCAAATCCGCCGACTAGCGCGGTGGCCAGCCCTCGTGCGGCTCGAGGCGTTCAGGACGGTCGTCCTGAGTTCGCGAGCCGTGAGCCTGGGTACGGCGATGGCCTCTGTCGTGAAGAATCATGAGGGCCGTGAGCAAGCTGGATGCAGGTGCGGCGAGCTTATGTGCATTCCTGGCATCGATGGGTCACGCGACCCGGATTTGAGCATGCCTTGAGGCATTGCGCCGCGCCGTGGGTCGTTTCTGGACGGTCAGCCCTGGCCGCCGCAAGCGGACGTGTCTTGACGATCTCTCCGCCCTAAAGGACGGAGATTCCCTCCACGCTGCGCGCGGAACGCACAGCGTCGGGGCGGATTCCTGCTTCTCGGCGCGGTGCCGGCACGGGTGCCGGTCTTACCTGCGCTCCACAGGCGTTTAGGCTCTCGGCGCGTCCCGCCGCGAGTATGTTTCTGGCCGCGTTGACGTCCCGGTCGTGGACGGCCCCGCACGGGCAGGTCCACGACCGGACGGACAGCGGCTTGGGTCCGTCGATCCGGCCGCACGTCGAGCATGTCTGCGACGTGGGCAGGAACCGGTTGGTCTTTGCAAACGTCCGCCCGCGCCGGGCAGCCTTGTACTCCAACATCTGCACGAACTGCGCCCAGCCCGCGTCGTGCACCGATTTGGCCAGCCGGGTCCGGCCGAGACCGACGACGCATAGGTCCTCGACGTACACCGCTTGGTTGTCGCGGATGATCCGTGTCGAGAGCTGGTGCTGCCAGTCCCGCCGGCTGTCGGCCACCCGAGCGTGCGCGCGGGCGACCTTGACGACGGCCTTCTTGCGGTTGTTGCTGCCCCGCTGCTTTCGGGACAGGTCCTGCTGCAACCGGCGCAGTTTGCGGGCCGCCCGAGGCAAGAACTTCGGGGCGGCGACCTTCTTGCCGTTGGACAGGACGGCGAAGTGGGTCAACCCGAGGTCGATGCCCACCTCGGCGTCGACCGCAGGCAGCGGGTCGTCGGCGGCGACCACAACGAACGAGGCGAAGTACCGACCAGCCGCGTCCCGGATGACCGTGACCGAGGTTGGTGCGGCCGGCAGATGCCGGGACCAACGCACCGCAACGTCGCCGATCTTCGGCAACCTGAGGCGGCTGTTGTCGAGCACCTTGAACCGGGCGTTCGCGGTGAACCGGATCGCCTGCCGGTTGTCCTTGCGGGACCGGAACCTCGGCGGGGCGACCTTGCGGCCCTGGCGCTTGCCGCTGATCGAGGTGAAGAAGTTCCGGTACGCGACGTTAAGGTCCGCCAGGGCCTGCTGGAGTACCACCGCCGACACCTCGCCCAGCCACTGCCGTTCAGGCGTCTGCTTGGCCTGGGTGATGACCCGCTTCGACAGGTCACCATCGGACAGGTACGCCTCGCCTGCCTCGCGCGCCTGCTGGCGTGCGCGCAGCCCGTCGTTGAACACCACCCGCGCGCACCCGAACGCCCGCGCCAGCAAAACCTGCTGAGCGGGCGTCGGGTAGACGCGGTAGTTGTACCGAAGCTGCACATGGGACAGTCTATGTCGAAGCTGGTCAACAGCCTTAAGGGCGTGTCCTCGCGGCGGATGCGACAAGAGTTCCCCGACCTGACCCGCCACTACTACCGAGGCAACAAGCTGTGGTCAGCCTCGTACTTCGCCGGCTCCGTCGGCGGCGCACCCTTGACCGTCCTGCGCCAGTACATCGAGCAGCAAAACCGTCCCGGTTAGAGCACGCTCGGGCCTGGCGGCCCTCCCGCGCGGGCCCCCACCCCCGCCCTAAAGGGCGCAGCACAGGCCCGCATCTTGGTAGCGACGACGATCGGTGGCCGACGGGCCTGCCCTGCGATCCGAAGGAGTGGACGTCGAGCCCGGCGATGGCGAGCAGAGCCTCCTCGAACATGTCCAAGCCTCGGCCCAGCATGCCTGGGCCGAGGCTCTGCTGCGGACGGCCGGGCCGGTGAACCGGTACCCGGCCGTCCGCGTTCTGGCAGCTGGCGAAGCTACTGGTCCAGCGGCTCGATCCAGATGTTGCGGTACTGGACCGGATTGCCGTGGTCCTGCAGTCGGATGGCACCCGTCGCCGGGCCCTCGGGCCGGCTGCCGCCAGTCGGGCCGAGGATCTCGACGTCGTCGTGCACCCTGACGCCGTTCCACACCACGGTGACGCGGGGGTTGTCGACCTTGTTTCCGGATGCGTCGTAGCGGGCCTGCCGGTACACGATGTCGTACGTCTGCCAGGCCTGCGGCGGCAGCGCCGCGTTCACGTCGGGGGCCTTCTGGGTGTAGATGGCCGCGGCGTCGTTGGTCTGCGGCGGGTCGATGCCGAAGGAGTCCAGCACCTGGATCTCGTAGCGGTCCTGCAGGTACACCCCACTGTTGGCGCGCGCCTGGCCGGTCACGTCCGGCGGGTACAGCGGCAGGTTGAACTCCACGTGCAGCCGGAAGTCGCCGAAGGCCTGCACCGTGCGCAGGTCCCCGTTGCGCACAGTCATGGCGCCGTCGGCGATCGCCCACTCCGGTTCGCGCCCGTCGCTGTGCTGCCACTCGGTGAGCTCGCCACCGTCGAACAGCGTGATGCGCTTGCCGTGCGTCCGAACGGCGAGCACGTCCAGGTTCACGTGCCCGGAGTCCGCAGCCTCCTTGCGGTACTCGACCAGGTTGCGACCCTTGTTCAGGCGCACCGTGGTGCTGACGGTGCCCCACTCCTCCCAGGTCACGGTGGAGGGGAAGACCGTCTGCTCGACCCGTTCGCCGTTGACGTACAGGCTCAGCTGCTTCTCGCCGGAGTAGGGATTCGGGCCGTTGCTGTAGCGCATCGCCAGGTCGTACGTCCCGGCCTCGCGGACATCGACGGACATACGGGTCGACGCGCCGTCGCCGGCGAACCCGGCGGCGAAGCCGGCGCCGGAGTAGGCGGCGTGGTCGGTCGCCATGCCGACGCCGGCCGTACGGCCCTCCTCGGCCTCGAAGAAGGTTTGCGGCTGCACCACCCGGCCCGGGATCTCGTTGAGCGTGTACCAGGCCTCAGTGTTCCACAGCTCCTCGCCGCCGGCGGATGAGAACGGACGCGGGGAGCGCACGTGCACCACGCGGTTCTCCTTCAGGCCCGGGATCTGGAGCTTGACGGTGCGGCCGTCGGCCGACAGCTCGGCCTTGGCCACCTTGAGCGTCTCCAGCTCGAGCTTGGGACCGCCGTACTGGCTCGTCGCGCCGTAGCGCCACTGCGTCACCTGGTACGCGTCGGGGAGTTCCTGCGCGGTCTCGGCCGACAGCGGCTTGGTGTACTCCAGTTCGAACCCGACGTGCGACGCGCGCATCTGCTTGACCTCGAAGACCGAGGTGCCGTTGGGTGTGAGCTTCTGCAGGCCGTAGGTGAGCTTGCCCTCCTGGCCCCAGTTGCCGCCGGCGCCCAGGCCACCGGTGTAGAGCGCGCCGTCGGGGCCGAGGGTGACCTCGTTGACGCCGGCCTCCAGGCCCTGCGTGTGCCGGAACACCGCGCCCTGGTACTGCCCCTCGATCTTTTCAAGAAAGACGCGCTGCAGGCCGCCGTAGGTCACGTCGCCGACGACCAGTTGTCCCGCGTACGGCCCCTGCTTCAACAGCACGGGAGTGGACGGTGAGTTGCCGATTTCGTTCTGCGGGATCCAGACGATGGGACGCGTCACGGGCTTGTCGTCGAACGGACCCGCGGGCGTCGTGTAGTGGTTGTAGAACGCCTCCTGCTGGATCTGGACCAGCTTGGATGCTGGCAGCCAGCCGCCCTGGTTGTCGGTGACGAAGACCTCGCCGCGGGGGCCCCACCCGATCCCGTTGGGGGTGCGCAGCCCTCCGGCGACATACGTGATTTCGCCGGTCTTGGCGTTCACCCTGATCGAGGTTCCGCGATTCGGGGCGGGCTGGGGCACGGTGGTGGCGCCGCCCTGGTTGATGGCGACTGACAGGTTGAGGTAGAAGTACCCGTCCCGGTGGAGCAGGCCGAACGCGAACTCATGGAAGTTGCCGCCCCATGGCCAGGTGGCAACGGTGCGGCGGTCGTCGGCGAGGCCGTCGCCGTCGGTGTCGCGCAGGGCCGTCAGCTCGTGTTTCTGGCTGACGTAGACGGTGCCGTCGACCACCGCAACGCCCTGGGGTTCGCGCAGCCCGTCTGCGAACTTGCGGTATGTCACCTGCTCGGGGCTGGTCTGGCCGGTGACGCCCTCGACCACGTAGACCTCGCCGGTCGCGGTGTCGGTGCCGCCCCAGGTGGAGATCATAAGGTCGCCCTCGGGCAGGAACGCCATGCCGGTGACCTGCGGCTGGAGCCCTTCGGGGCGCAGGTCGGTGAGGGTGTAGCCCGGGTGCACCCGGTCGAGCGGCAGGCCGTCGCCGGCCGAGTCGGTCGCCCCCTCGCAGTACTTCCATCCCGGGGCGGTGACGCGTACGACACCGGCGTCGGTGCTCAACGCGGAGTTCGGTATGAGCTCGAAGTCGGCTGCACCCGGGCGGCGCCATTCGAGCCGCAACACCTGGCCGCCGCCATTGTCGAAGAACTCGAGGCGAATTGGGTGCAGGCCGGCGCTGAGGGTGGTCGACCCTTCCTTGGAGGTTTCGCCGTGCAGACCGTCGTGGTCGACGACACGCTGATCGCCGATCGTCAGCCGTGACCCGTCGTCGCTGGTCAGCCGGAATGTGTAGTCGCCATCGACGGGCGCGGCGAGATTGGCGATGACGTGGCTGATGAACCGGTCCGAGAGTCCGAACTCGTCTGTGGTGGTCCAGTTGATCTTCGGCATGAGCTTGTCGACGTTCGGTGTCTGTGCCGGCTTGAGGGTGCACAACGTCGACAGCGGAGTTCCCATGTCGTACGAACGCAGGGTGACGCCGGGTTCCTGCGGCGGGACATCGACAGTGACGGGTGCGGCCCTGGCTGGGGTGATGGTGACCGCGGCGAGCAGGGTCGATAGAGCGGCACCTGCGGCCACGAGCCTGACACGACGGCGTCGGCGCCATCGGTTCGGTGCGGTCATGCTTCCTCCCGGTGGGTGCGGGTCCTGGCCGAGGCAGGAGCCGTGGAACTTTCTCCCCCTGGACCGGCCAGTACGGTCTCGGAAGACAAAAGATCGATCGCTGACGTTAACACTTTGCATTGATTAAACGGAACTTTTAGATTTGTGGATGGAAGTCCCCCGCTGGTCCATGACCTTGGCTGCATCTGGGCAGCGCGCAGCAACGCGGCGGTAGCGCGATCAACAAGCCACCGGGTGCCCGGCCGGGCCAGACACGTGCCGTCGGGAGCGATCGCCGAGGTGGCCGGTACGGACTCTTCGCCATCGCCGAGGGCTTAACCGCCCGAACCGATCAACGGCTCGGTCATGGTCGGACTGGCGCTGTTGCATTGTCGGATCGGTGGACGCGTTGAACCCGTGTCGGCCCCCGTGGTCAGATCGCTTGGGCGAGTTCGGTGAACGCGGCGGCGACCCGCAGAGCGGGCGGGGTGTCGATGGCGAGTTCGTAGTGGCCGCGGCGCAGGTTCTGCATGAACGCGTGGCCGGCGATGATCACCTGTGCTGTCTTGTCTGTTCGTAGCCCGCGCATCGGTCTCAACCGGTGTTGAGCTGGCTGTGATCAGCCTCGATCGGGTTATTGGCGTACGGCTCGACATGGTGCCACGCGGACGGGACCAGCTCATCCAGCACCCCGGGGTAGACCGGCGCGGCGTCGGTGACGACCTCGCTGTGTGTCACCTTCAATGTCGACAGCGCCCGGCGAAAGAACCTGCGGGCCGCTTCGGCGTCCCGGCGGGCCGAGACCAGCACGTCGATGACATGCCCGTCCTGGTCGACCGCCCGGTACACGTACCGCCACACGCCGTTGACCTTCACGAACGTCTCATCGACGAACCAGCGGTCACCTGGCGAGTGGCGGCTGAAGCGGGCGGCGTCGGCCAGCAGTGGGGTGAACCGCTGCACCCACCGGTAGGCGGTGACGTGATCGACCTCCACGCCACGTTCGACCAGCAGTTCCTCAACGTCGCGATACGACAGGTTGAAGCGTAGATACCAACGAACCGCGACCACGATCACCTCCGGTGGGAACCGGAACCCGGCGAACGCGGACGTCGGAGGCAGCCACGGTCCAGGTCGGGTCGATGACTTCACTGCTCAAGCCTGCCTCGATCTTGCCGACGTTCAATGCAACAGAGCCGAAGCCGACAACCTCCGCCACAAGCCCCGCTACCGGAACACGCCGACGGGCCTCAAGTTCCTCTGACCGGGCCGGCCGGGTCCTCGGCATGCGCGCGCGTCGGACGGGCAGTGACGGCGAACGGACTGTGACGGTAGCGCGAGCAGCTAGCACGCCTTGTCAGATCCGTACACCGGCGGGAGGGCCTCTAATCGAACGAGAGACCACGATCGCTGCCGCCCGAAGGCGGTGCCTACGGAGCTGGAGTGAACGACAAATGGGAAAGCGTGTATGGCCGCCCGCGTTCGCGACCGCGCGGACGAGCGGATACGTAGCCCTGAGGCGGCAGCCGCTCGAGCGCGACCGCCAAGGGCACGCGGCCACCACCTGCACCGAACACCGCTTCTTCCCGCATTCGCGCCGTTCATGTCAGCGGCGGAGCCAGCTAGCCCTGCTGAGCCGCACGCCGATGGCCCGTCGCTGCCGGCGTAAGCCAACCGGATGGCTCTGACGCGACGAGTACGCCCGGTTGCACAGCGAGTGCAAGACCATCACCGACCTGACCTTCGAGATCACGAGGCTCCTGGTCCGCCGCCTGGTTCTCGTGCTCCACGCGCCGTTCCAGTCCGCGATCGTCCGCCGGTTATCGCTGGCTTGGCTGCTTTCCTGGCTGCTCGCGCAGCCGCTAGGCTCCCCGCCCGATGTAGCCGCGGGTCCACGCCTTCGTGAATCTACCCCGGGTGATGGGCCCGGTCCGGCGCAGGTAGGCCACCATCAGCACCAGTCCGACACCCCCCATCGAGAGGAGCAGCCAGCGGGGCAACTCGCGCGATACTGGGGCCGGGGCACAGGCGGTTGGCGTCGGTTACCTGACTGGGTTGAGGCCGCGTCGGAGCGCATCGACTGTTTCGGCGGCCTGGCGCCGAGATACGGCCGCGCCCGTGATGGTGGCCGATCGGTGGAAGGTGCCGGGGAACAGGTGCAACTCAACCGACACGCCGGCATTCAGCAGGCTGGATGCGTAGGCCAAGCCCTCGTCACGCAGCGGGTCATTCTCGTAAACCGATACGTACGCCGGGGGGAGGCCGGAGAGATCGTCGGCGCGGGCCGGTGCCGCGTAGGGAGGAACGACCCCGTCACGCCCCCCCAGGTAGTGCCGCCAGCTCAGCACCGCGTCACCTTGGTTCCACAGCGGGGTGTCGCCGAACGTACGCATCGAGGTTGTGCCCAGCCGGTCATCAACCTCGGGGGCGTCGAGCAGCTGGAAGCACAGAGGTGGTCCGCCGCGGTCGCGGGTGAGCAGCGTCAGTGCTGCGGCGAGGCCGCCGCCGGCGCTCATGCCGTACACGCCGATCCGTGCGGCATCGACGCCGAGTCCATCGTATTCGGAGGCGATCCAGCGCAACACGGCCTCGCAGTCATGCAGGGCAGCCGGGTACGGATGCTCGGGGGCCAGCCGGTAGCCGACCCCCACGACGACTGCGTGCACTTGGGTGCACAAGTCCATGGCCTGTGCGGTGGCCGTCTCCAGGTCGCCCATAACGAATCCGCCGCCGTGCAGCAGGAGCAGAGCGGGAAGTGGGCAAGTGACGTTGGGCGGCGTGCAGACCCTGACTGGCACGCAGTTGCCATCCATACCAAGCACCTCGTGGTCGGCAACGATGACCTCGCCCCGTGAGGGTCGTTGCGCGCCCGCAGCGAGCTCCCGCATCCGGGCGCGGGCCCCGGCGAGGTCGTGGATGTGCAGGTCCGGCAGCGTGGGCAGGGCTGCTGCCAGCTCGGGATCCATGTACACTCTGCGACCCCCTTGCCAACTGGTGACAGTGTTCTCCTGGGCAACCCGGCCCTGCCACTGCCGTTGACGTTCCTGGCGCGGAGACGGACCAGGCATCGGTCCTCGCGCAGATCGGACTGCTCAGGCTGAACCAGCTTCCAGCCCTGAGCCGTGGTCAAGCTTCCGTTCTCACCGACGACACCAGCAGGCTGAACCACCTGAACCGGTCACCAGCGCACTGAACGCCCGTCAGTCGCCGTAGACCGCGCTGCCACGCGCTGATCCTGCTTCTCTGCTGGCAATGTACCAAGTAGGCCACGCGCCACGAGCTGTATCCCGGTGCGCCCCGCACATTTGGCCGCTTCCCACTGGAGCGTTAACTCACCCATTGCATGCACGGTGCCGCGACGGCACCGGGTCCGGCAAGCGCAGCCGCGGCGTGCCGGTTACAGCTGTTCGACGACCTGCCGCAGTTCCGGGTTGAGTGTCCAGCCATGCGTGTCGAGCAGCCCGCGCAGCTCGGCCAGCGCGGAGCGCGCCGGTATGCCGGTGGTCAAGGTCGTGTAGCGGGCGGCGACCGCCGGCGTGCGACTCTGACCGGCGGCGCAGTGCAGCAGCACCACATGCCCCTCCTTACGCAACTCGAGCACCATCCGGGCGGCCTGATCGACCACGAAGTGCGGCTGCGCATTGGCGCCGGGCTGGTCGACAAGCCACACCGACACCCAGTTGCCGTCAGCCACGTCGTCGAAGTCGTCGCAGCCGACGCGGCACAGGGAGACCACCGCGCTGGCGCCCGCCGAGGCCGCATCGGTGTGAAGGTTGCCAAGGATCACCCCGGGATCGTGCGGATGCGCCAGCATCAACGGTGCAACCGCAGGTCGCGGCGCGTGAGCGCAGCCCGGCCAACCGCCCTGGCCGGCCTGGCCGCCGTGGGCCGTCAACAAGGCCAGGCGGATCAGGTCCGCCGCACGCTTGTTCGGCCAGCCGTGAACGACGCGCTGCCAGGCCTGGGGCACCGCGGAAGAGCCCCACCGTGCGCCCAGCAGCGCCCCGGCGATCGCCGCGACCGTGTCGGTGTCGTCGCCGACACGCACCGCCGCCGCCAGAGCGCGTTCGAGATGCTGGCAGGGAAAACTCCCGTGGCCCGGATTGTGCTCCGGCACGTCGGTGTGGGTGATCGCCGACCAGGCGGCCTGCAACGCCGCGACCACGAACCCGTTGGGACGGAACTGCTCCGGCGGCTTGGACTCCGCCTCAGCCAACCAGCCCGACCACTGGTCACGCCGCCCTGCGGGCAGCAGGTCCAGACCCTCGCGTACGCCGTCGAACGTCCCGTCGAGAACCGCCCGGCGAATCCCCGCGCACCACAGCACACACGCGTCCGCGGCCAGGGGATCGTGATGGGTCAGCTCACTGACCGCCCGGGCGGCCTCGGCGAGCGCCTCCGGCTCGCCGAGATAGGCCAGCGCAACCGGCGCGGTTGCGCATCAGGGACCCGTTACCCGCGCTGCGGCCGGTTCTCCGGTGCAGCTCTGCGGCTGCGTCTCGCATCGCGGCGGCGATGCCCGCTCCGCTCAGGTGGGAGACCGCGTCGAGGACCTGCCGGGTCTGCACCCCGATGTCGCTGGCGCCCTCCCGTCTCCATCGCAGAAAGTTGCCGGCGATCCGGTCGAGGGAGTCGCTGGTGCGCAGGTCCGCCCCGGTGGCGGATACCTCTGCGATACACACTGCCATCTGGGTGTCATCGCTGTACTCACCAGGCGCGTACGGGCCGAGCCCCCCACCGCGCATCACCGGCTGCTCGCCGACCGCGAGCGGCAGCTGGAACTCGTACGGCATGCCGCCCCGAGGAGAACCCCGGCAGCCCGGTCGCTCTGGATCGCGTCCAGCGGCACAGTCGCTGCCATCAACTCCCCCACCCTCGCCAACTCCTCACACCCTCATCGGCCTGGGCCAGTCCGGCGACCATACTGCGACGGCGCGGCTGGAAACATCCTCACCCCGGCCGGGTTTGCCGCCCGCCGGATCGGCACTGCGCGGTTATCACGCTCACGCCGCCGATCGTTCGCCTGGCGAAGCGGAGGCTAGCAGCGGCCGCCGGAATGTCGCACCGCGATGATTCACTACCGTCCCGCAAGGCAAGCCCTGCTCGGTACCCCTGCCGTGCCACCAAGGAGGCAACATGCAATCTCCGCACATCTGGATGTCGACCTGCTGGCACTCGAGACCGACGACCAACTGTCCGTGCTCGTCGAACTGACCGCACCCACGGCGTCGGCCCGCGCCGCCGCCCGCCCGGCATCCACGCTGCAGGTGGTGCTCGACCGCAGCGGCTCGATGGCCCGTGGCCGCCTCGACGGCGCGAAGACCGCACTGCTCGGCCTGATCGACAAACTCGATCCCGGCGACAACTTCGGGCTGGTCGCCTTCGACGACCGAGTCGAGGTAGCGGTCGCAGCCGGCCCCTCTCGGACAAGCAGGCGGTGAAACCCTGGGTGTCAGGGTTGGGTGAGTCCAGTGGTTCAGAGCAAGTAGCCCTCCCGGGGCGAGGATGGATCTTCCTTCGATGACGATTCCCAGCACAGATATGTCCGTCAGGCACGATGGGGTCATGGCGACGGAAGGACCTCGATCAGACCGGCCACGGCGGCGGTCGTTTCCTGCGGCGGAGAAGCTGCGGCTGCTCGCCGAGTACGAACAAGCCGTGGCAGACGGCGACGGCAACGGGTATCTGCGCCGTAACGGCTTGTACTCGTCGTTGATGAGTGAGTGGCGCCGCGCCCGTGATGCCGGCCTGCTCCAGGGGAAGAAGCCCGGTCAGAGCGTCGGACACCCGAGTGGGGAGCAGGCCGAGATCGCCCGGCTACGCCGCCAGTTGGAGCTGGCCAACCGCAAGATCGCCCGGACCGAGGCGGCGTTGGACATCATGGGAAAAGCACACGCGCTCTTGGCCGAGATCTCCGAGAGCGCGGACACCGACACCAAGCCGACCAAGCCCTGACCGACGCCCACACCCAGTTGCTCGCCGCGGCGACGTCGACCCGCAGTGCGGCCCGGTTGACCGGGATCGCCCGCAGCACCGCCCACCGACGCGCCCGCACCCCTGATGGGCGTGCGCCGGCGTCGCGGCCGGCGCCGGTGAACCGACTGTCTGACGCTGAACGCGCTCACGTTTTGGCGGTGCTCGACAGCGACCGGTTCGTCGACACCACCCCGACCGAGGCATTCGCGACGCTGCTCGACGAGGGCGTCTACCTGGCCTCGATCTCCACCCTCTACCGCATCCTGCGCACCAACGATCAGGTCGTCGACCGGCGCCGCCAGGCCCGACACCCCACCCGGGCCCGTCCGGAGCTGACCGCGACCGGGCCGGGGCAGGTGTTCACCTGGGACATCACCAAGCTCCCCGGCCCGGCCAAGGGCGTCTACTACGACGCCTACGTCATGATCGACATCTGGTCGCGGTACATCGTCGGGCACCACGTCGCCGCCAGAGAAAGCGCCGAGATCGCCCACGACTTCATCTCCGAGATCATCACCCTGCACGGCGTCCCGCAGGTCGTGCACGCCGACCGCGGCACCTCCATGACCTCCACACGCGTCGCCACACTCCTGGCCGACCTGCGCGTCACCCGCACGCACTCCCGACCCCGGGTCAGCAACGACAACCCGTTCTCCGAAGCCGCGTTCAAGACCGTGAAGTACCACCCCACGTTCCCCGAACGCTTCGGGTCCCTGGCCCACGCCCGCGCGTTCTGCGACACGTTCTTCGCCTGGTACAACCATGAACACCACCACGCCGGCATCGGGCTGCACACCCCCGCCGACGTCCACTACGGCCACGCCGCGACCCAACAGAAACAACGCGAACAGGCCCTCGACACCGCCTGGACCGCCCACCCCGAACGCTTCTCCCGCCGGCCCAGACCGAAAGCGCTGCACCTGCCCGACGCCGTCTGGATCAACCCGCCCGAACCGGCAACCGATCAACCACTACCCCAAGCGGCGTAACACCCACTGGTCCCACCGACCTTGACAAGTTCCGAAACGCGCGATCGCCAAGCTCGACGCTTGCGGCAGCACCGACCTGTCCGCCGGCTACCTGCGCGGACTGCAGGAAGCCGCCCGCATCGCCGGGCCGGCCGGAGCGAACGTGCTGCTCATCTCCGACGGCCACGCCAACGCCGGCGTCACCGACGCTGACACTCTGGGCGCCATCGCCGCCAAGGCCCACGCTGACAACATCACCACCTCGACGCTGGGCTACGGACTCGGCTACGACGAACGGCTCATGTCGGCGATCGCCCGCGGCGGGGCCGGCAACGAACTCTTCGCCGAGGAAGCCGACACCGCCGGCGCGCTCATCGCCGGCGAGGTCGAGGGCTTGCTCTCCCAGACCGTCCAAGCAGCGTCGCTGCTGATCCAGCCCTCACCGCACGTACGCGCGGTCCACATCGTCAATGACATGCCCGCGACCACCACCGGTGACGGGCTACTCGCCGAACTCGGCAACTTCTACGCCGACGAGACCCGCAAACTGCTGCTGACCTTCGACATCCCCGCCATCGCCACCCTCGGCCTGGCCCAGGTCGCCACCTGCCAGTTCACCTGGGTCGAGTTACCCACGCTGGCCCAGCACACCATCACCGTGCCCCTGCACGTCAACGTCGTCCCCGGTGACCAGGCCGCGGGACGGGTACCTGACCCGACCGTACGCACCGAACTGATCTACCTGCAGGTACAGCAGGCCAAACGACGCGCCTCCGGCCACCTCAGCGCCGGTGCCCCCGACGCAGCGCTCGCCGAGATCCGTCACGCGCAGGACGCCCTCTCCGACGCCCTGCCCGCAGCGCCGGCCCACCTGCACGACGACCTGACCGAAGAGGCAACCGCCCTGGCCTACCTCTCCGACCAGACCGAACATGGAATGATCGCCCGAGCAGCGAAGTACTCCTCGATGGACGCTGCGTACAAGTCGGGCAAGCGCGGCCGAACCCGCCCGCCGTCAAGCGAGCCGAACTGACCGCAGACCAGCTGCGCACGTCGGCGTTGAGCTCACGACCGAAGGCAACCTGTGTCGATGCCAGAGACAGTGAGTCCATTCGTTCGAGGGCGGGTGGATCAGGGTGAGCAGGCCACGCACTGCGGGCATCAACCGACGGCCGTGATGGCCACAATGCCGTCGCTGCCCCAGTCGCGCGCCCTCCGTGGACTGCGGCGTGGCGGGCTGCGCCGGTAAGGTGCCGGCGGCGGGCAGCATCTCCTGCTACTCGCCAACCGCGGCAGACCCCTTCCAGACCAGGCCGCCAGCCTGCTACCGGGCCTCCTGGCACCTACCCGGACCGGACTTGCGCCAGCAGGCGACGAGGTTACAACCTGGGATGAACGACACCCTCACCTCCAGGTCCACCGGACTGCACGAAAGGCCGACCTTAGACTGCCGCCGCTCATGATCCATCGTCCGCCGGACGCGTTAGAACCTGTTGGCGGGCACGGCACCCTCACAAGTGGCGGTGGACCCAGGTTCAGAACAGCTGCGAACCGGCCGAGAGCCGGGCGCGACGCTAAGCCCCCGACCTCAACTTGACAGAAATGGGAGCGTCCACTCGGCCGGCAGCAGGCCGGCAGCAGGCTGTCTGGTCTCGGAACCCGCGTGACAGCGTCCCGCCAGATGCTTGACATGCTCGATATTCGGCTGATTGATCGCGTGGTGTTTGCGGGTCTCAAGCTGGGGGCCGTTCTGCTTGTCTAGCGGGTGGTAACGGCGGCTCGGGTGGCTGTTTTCTGGTGCGGAGTGTGTCGAAGGTGGCGATGCCGGCTAGGACGAGAGCAGCGGTGGTGGCCGCGGCCAGTGCCGGCAGGAGGATCATGGCGGGCGAGGTGCCGGCGAGCACTAGTGCACCGATCAGGCGGGAGCGGGAGACTCGGGCGAATACCGCGTGTTCGAAGAGGGCGCGTCCGGCTAGGAACAAGATGGGCCCGCCGAGGATGACGAGGATCCAGGCCCGGTCGGTGTGCCCTGTCGGGTGTTTGATGACAAGCTCGTAGCCGACAGCGACGGCGACGATGCCGGACACCATGAGCGCGTGAGCGAGGAACGCCTCTCGGATGAGGCGGCTGGACTCGGGAGCCGCCGTGATCGCGGCGGGCAGTAGCCGACCGGCCCGGTAGAGGTAGATCCGAAATAGCAGCACGGTGGTGGTGAACGACACCGCGAACGCTGCGGCGGCAGCGGGGCGAAAGGGTCTGTCACTGTAGGCGGGGGGCGGGGTGTCGCTGACTGGGCAGCGCCCGTTGACTCGGGCGCTCGGGCGCCCACAATAACGATCCGGGCGCCGCGCTGGGCCGGATCGCCGCAGACACCACGGCCGCGAAGCGGCCCGACCGGCTCGCCGCGCGTCGCCGCTCGTTGGCAGGTGAGGGTCGGGCGCAGCGGGGAAAGCGGCCGGATGGCCGACGATGCGCTGACCCTCTTCCTCGCGGGCGACGTGATGACCGGCCGTGGGGTGGACCGGATCCTGCCCCGGCCGGGCCCGTCCGACCTGCGCGAAGGCGCGGTCCGCGACGCGGAGACCTACGTCAGGCTGGCCGAGTCGGTCATCGGGCCGATTCCACGCCCCAGGGCCACCGCGGTGGCCCTGGGGCGTCGCCCTGTCACTGCTGGACCAGCTGCGGCCGGACGCGCGGATCGTGAACCTGGAGACCGCGGTGACCGGCCGGGGCGAGCACGCGCCGGCCAAGTCGGTGCACTACCGGATGCACCCGGACAACTTGTCCTGCCTGGCCGCCGCCCGGCTCGACGTCTGCGCGTTGGCCAACAACCACGTGCTCGACTTCGGCCCGGTGGGCCTCACCGACACCCTCGACGCGCTGGCCGGGGCCGGGATCGCCGCCGCCGGCGCCGGCCGGGACGCCGCGGCGGCGTGGGAGCCGGCCCGGGTGGACCTCGGCCGAGGTCGCCGGATGCTGGTCTTCTCGGTGGCCGCCCCGTCCAGCGGGGTGCCCCCGTACTGGGCGGCCACCGCCGACGGGCCCGGGGTGGCGTACCTGCCGGAGACCTCCGCCGCCACCGCCGAGCAGATGGCGCGGCGGATCGCCGCCGAGGCCGAGCCTGCCGACCGGGTGCTGGTCTCCGTGCACTGGGGCACCAACTGGGGGTACGAGGTGCCGGCCGAGCACGTCGAGTTCGCGCACCGCCTGCTCGACGCCGGCGTGGACGTGGTGCAGGGTCACTCGTCGCACCACCTCCGACCGGTCGAGGTCTACCGGGACCGGCTGATCCTCTACGGCTGCGGGGACCTGGTCGACGACTACGAGGGCATCAGCGGGCAGGAGGTGTACCGGCCTGAACTGCGGCTGCTCTGGCTGCCCGCCCTCGACCCGGACACCGGCCGGCTGCGCGGCCTGCGGGCCGCCCCCGTGCGGATCCGCCGGATGCGTCTGGAGACCGCGAGCCCCGACGAGGCGCGCTGGCTCGCCGATCTGCTCAGCCGCCTCGGCACCCGTTTCGAGGTCGCCGCCGACGGGCTGCTCACTCTGGCCGGCGACTGAGCCGGGTGGCCCGCGCCACCTACCGCCCGCCGTGGGCCCGGTGGCCATGGGCGCACAACGTGTGCAGAAGCGCATCGATTGCCGGCTGCTTGCGCTCCAGTGCGGCGAGCTTGGCCCGGCACTGATCAAGCTCGGCGGTGTGTCCGCGCGCAAGCTGCGCGAGATTTTCGACGGCGACAGCTGGCGCAGCTGCACTCCGCCTCGCCGTCGATCTGGCAACTTTCACCACTTCATCGACGCCACCGGCCAGCAACTCCGCGACGCGGAACAGCATGCGATGCCCCCGACGGCGTGGACCGCTGGCCGCCTGACTCACCCAACAACCGCCAGCCGGGCCGGCAACACTGATCCCGCTAGTATCCACTCGCATTTCGTTGGCTGTCGGCTTGACGACACCACGCTGGACGCCGGTGCCCACCAGGCGCACTTTCACAGTGCACGATGCGTATACAAAGGCGCGCTCACCGCGGTCGAGGAGCATCGAAATGTCCGACGTCGAGGTGAAATCCTACCGGTACCTGCGAACTGCGATGGTCGCCTTGCTGCTCGGCCTTGGAGCAGCGGTGATGTACCACAGCCTACAAGCGGGCGCTTTCCTGGCATCCGTTAGTGCCTACTACTACACGCCTGCGCAGGCGATCTTCGTCGGCGCCCTCATCGCCCTCGGGGCCTGCATGATCGCCTTGAAAGGGACGAACGAGGTCGAAGACGTATTTCTCAACCTCGGCGGGATGTTTGCGGCCGTGGTCGCAATCGTTCCCACGTCGCGCGGCTCTGACTATAGGACGGCGGTTCGCGCTTGCGAGCAGGCGGACAGTCCGGCGCTCGAAGAGCTGGACTGCCCCACGGTCCGGACGTTGGCCGAGGCCACCAAAGCGAACGTCGAGAACAGCACCGTTGCTCTGCTGTTTGTGGGCGCGCTGGCTCTCCTCGCCGCCATACTCTTCTACTCGTTGAAAGACCGGAGGACGCCTGGGGCAAAGTTCCCTCGGTGGGCATACGCAGCGGCGTTGGTGGTGTACGGCGGATCTGCCGGTGCTTTCGCGGCGTCCAGGGCGTGGTTCATTGATAACGCCCACTACATCGCCGCCGTTGGTCTGCTTGCATGCATCATCGTCGTGGCGGTGGCCAACGCACTTCGACGCGACCAGGGACGGCAGGAGACTCTGAACGCCGTTCCCGGCGCGCTAGCCCGATCCAGGGATTTCTACGCATGGTTCGCGCGGATCCTGCTAGGGGCTGCCGCCGTGGGCACGCTGTTGTGGCTTGTCGACTGGATCAGCCTCTTCCTGCTCGAGATCGTCGTCGCCGCGTTCTTTGCCGTGTTCTGGATGGCGCAGACCATCGAACGGTGGCGCGACGAGCCCGGGCCCGGGCAGTGATCCTGGTGATCTGCCACCCAGCAAAGCGCAGGCAAGGGGGTTCGTGTCGGTGGGGCGAGTTGAACCCCAAATACGTGATCAGGATGGCCGCTGAAATGCCGTTATCCTGAGATCCGAACCACCGAAGGCGCGGCTATGTGTTCTGCCCAGAGACGTTGGGGACGGTTGAAGTGCGTTCGGCGGAGCCCGTCTAAATCCGGCGCCCCCTCTGTACCAGCCGGGCCAGATCTTTTCCGCGGACGTCGAACCGGAGCTGGCCCGGGTGCTCGCCGCGGGCGCCTCCTGTGCTAGGCCGACTGTGAAGGCGAGCGCAACTTGCGGTCGGCAGGTTCAGTCGGTCGTAGCATTTGATCTTGGCGGTTCGGTGGGACAGGATGTTCTGCCGTGCGTGCGTTGTTGACCTTGGATGATCGGGAAGAGATATCCCGTGGCCTGGCCGAAGGCTTGGAGTACAAGCAGATCGCGGTCCTGATCGGCCGTGACCCGTCGGTGGTGTCGCGGGAGGTCGCCCGGCACGGTGGCCGGACCGCCTACCGGGCCGCGGCCGCCGACACCGGTGCGGCGGTGGCGCGGCGGCGGCCGAAGACGTGGGCGGTGCAGCGGGCACCGGGCCTGGTTGAGGTGGTCCGCGAGCGGCTGCGGCTGGGTTGGTCGCCGGCGTCGATCGCGGGTCGGTTGGCGTTTGACTACCCCGACGATCAGGCTTACCGGGTGCCTCACGAGGCGATCTACCAGTGGGTGTACGCCCAGCCGGTGTCCACTCTGGCTCGGGAGCTGATCGGTCTGCGTACCGGCCGCACGGCCCGTCGTGGCGGGGCCCGGCCGGCTCCGGCACCACGCATCCGCGAGCCCCGCTACCTGGACGAACGCCCCGCCGAGGTGCAGGGCCGGCAGGTCCCCGGGCACTGGGAAGGTGACCTGGTCATCGGCAAGGCAGGCAAGAGCGCCGTGGCGACGCTGGTCGAACGCACCTCCCGGTTCGTGGTCCTGGTCCCACTTACCGGCCGGGACGCCCTCACCGTCGGCGACGCGATCATCGCCGCCGCCGGGACCCTCCCACCGCAGCTGGCCCGCTCGTTGACCTGGGACTGCGGGTCGGAGATGGCCGGACACGCCCGGATCACCGCCGCCGGACTGCCGGTGTACTTCGCCCGCCCGCACTCACCCTGGCAACGCGGCAGCAACGAGAACGCCAACCGGATCCTGCGCGAGTACTTCCCCAAGGGCTTCCCGATCACCTCCGACCCCAAATATCTGGCGATGGTGGCTTCCGAGATCAACGACCGACCCCGTAAGATCCACGGTTGGAAGAAGCCCTCCGAGATATTCACCGAGCTCGTCGAGGCAAATGCTTCCACTGGCTGAACCCGCCCATCTCTCAACGGCAAAGCGGTTCATCGTGAGGCCGGCTGGGCGTAGGCCGGTGCCGCCAGGAAGCTGCGTGCTCCCAATCTGCCCCCAATTTAAGGGCAACAGCGCGAAAGCCCGTTACCGGTGGTTCCGGTGACGGGCTCGCTACCTGCAAATATTCATTGTGGGCGAAACTGGGATCGAGCCAGTGACCTCTACGGTGTGAAGCAGGACGCTACACCGACTCTGACCTGCGGAGACGCGAGACCGCAGGTGGGGGCGCATGCGTTGGGCGTGGTTCGGTGCCGAGTACCGGCCGTCTATCGAAGCGAGCTCTACGCCTCCAAAGTCGGGGTGGCGCTACAGGCCGCTGGGGTCAGCGTCTCTCGCAACGAGAGGGACTACGGTCCTGACTTCCACGCGCAGACCCGTGACGAGCATGGCCGCGGTCTAGGTTAGGTACCGCGAGCGTGGACCGCTCAGGACGTAAGACATCCGCCAGGCGGAACGCTTTACCCACGGCATCCGGGGTGTCGCCGACGAGAACAACAGGCTCGTGGAAGCAGTGACCTGGAACGACGACAGAGACAGCGGCCTCTTGACGCGCCCTGATGAGGGTCATGGCCGCTTCCGCTCCTCCAACTGCCGCCGAACATCCGGAGGCTGACGGACACTGACCCATTTGTTGCGGCGGATCTCCTCGTCGGGCAGTCGCCAGACCGTCCAGCCTCCCCGGACGGGGCCACGATCGTACGTCCGGTAAAGCGCTCCACCTTGTCCCCGTCGGGGAGGTTGGTAGCCCTTGTGGTGCCCGGCGAGGTGATCTCCCGGCTGATCTCCGAGGAGAGCCGGGGGTTCGGGGCGGAGCCCCGAGGTCTTCGTCCTGGCCGTCGGTCACTACTACCGATCGGCTTGGCTAGCGGCTGTCTCGCCATCGACCACGACCGCACGGTTGGTCAAGTTTCCCGGCGTCTGCCTTGCCAGGTTCAGAACTCCTGAACCTGGCAAAGCTCTCAACGGCGGCGAAGGACCAGCACGTCCTCGTGCGCCACCAGGTGCACCGGGATGCCTTCGTCGCGGGTCCGCCGGACCGCCATCAGGCCGAACATGCTGGCCCGGTGCACGACCTGCCCGTCACGGACGGCGGCGAGCATCGCCGCCGTCCGCTGCACCGGGGCCAGCCCGGCTGACTGCGCGACGGCGAGCAGCTCGCCGGGCAGGTCGATCAGGTCATCGCGTTGGCGGCGTACCGGTCGGGAGGTGATCACCACGGTGCCGCCGGGACGCAGCAGCTGATAGCTGGCGGCCAGGATCGCGGCGAACCCGCCAAGCAGGCGGGACCACCCCGCATAGGCGAGATTGCCACGCTCGCGGTCCCCATACAGGTGGTTTCGCTTGCGTACCCCGGTACTCGTGGTCTGCACGAGGCCATGCGTTCCGCGCCCGTACGGCGGCGAGGTGAGTACAAGGCTCACCCGGCCGACCGCGGACGCGGGCAGCAGGTCGAGCAGACCGGTGGCGTCCCCGGTCAATACCGTCGCCGTTCCGGCGGCGCCCTGCGACGCGGCGAGGGCGACGTTGGCCTCGGCCAGTGCGGTGTAGCGGGGCTCGATGTCGATCCCGATGCCCTGCCGCCCGAGGTGCATGGCCTCCACCAACGTGGTGCCGCACCCGCACATCGGGTCGAACACCACATCGCCCGGCGCGGTATACGCGCTGATCGCGTGCGCGGCCAGGTGAGGCAACATCTTGGCCGGATGGCTGGAGGTCCCCCGGACGTAGCGCCCTCGCCGCTGGTCACGCGCGGGTATCTGGCAGGTCAGCCACACCGAGGTGACCGGCAGCGTCTCAGCCATCGGCGTGCCCCTTCGCCATCGCGCTGCGGGTCAGGATCAGCACGTCGGTGTGGATCGCTAGCTGCGCCTGCTGGCCACGCCGGGGCGGCCGGTCGGCCGCCACGATGTGCTGCAGGTATGCCAGCCCGGCCCGCTTCGCGGCGACGACGACGTCGACCGGCAGGGTGACGTTGCCGTGCGGCAGCAGCACCGCCACGCAGCCGCCCGGCGCGAGGCGGGCGCGGCAGCGGAGAAAGAACTCGACCGGGCAGGCGTCGGCGACGGCCCAGCCGGTGACGATCAGCGTCGCCGCCTCACGCCCCCAGGCAACCGGGCGGGCCGCCTGCAGGTGGCTGCGGCGGTGTGCCGCGATGACCGCGCGGGCAAACTGCGGCCCCTCGGCCAGGTCGATGATGAGGTCGCACGGGTGGGTGAGGTTGTGGACCAGCCGCACGCCCATCGCGTTGGACATGGTCTCGCCCTCCTGCGGAGCAGGGACCGGCCAGACGGTGATCGGCACGGGCGGGTCGCCGGGCACCACGTCCCCCACGGGGACCGGTGCGCGGTGGACGTTTCTATCGGTCATGGGCACGGTGGCCCCCGGACCGGCGGGCGTACTGACGATCCCCAGTGCGCCGCTGACAGGCCGATCGAACCCGCCCCTCCCCTGACAGGAACGGTCAGCTCGGCCGCCAGACAGCCCCGCGGGCGGGCGGCGCACCGGCGAACCTGACACGAGCGGACACGACCTGTCCTGGTCTGACACTCGCTCGTGGTGTCAGGTCGGGCTGTCCCAATCGGGGGTCTCGAAGCGTTCGCGCAGGGCGAAGCGCTCCCGTGGAGGAGGCATCACCATGGCCACAACCCCCCGCACGAGGACAGGCGACACGGCGCTGACCACTGCCGAGACAGCCTTCGAGCTACTGACCTGCGAACCGGCTCCGCTGGTGTTCGACGCTCGCCCGGTACCAGGTCTGCCGGACACGACGATGCCGCTGGACGAGCTACGCGAGCTGCTGATGGACGGACGCTACGACAGCGACACCACCGATGAGCTGTGGCGGCAGTTGGCCCACCACGCCCGCGAATGGGGACCGGCCTGGGTCGTCGGCGCGATCGGCGTGGCCCTGCCCGCCCTGACACACCTCGCAGCGAAGATCAGCCGCGGCTACGCCCGGCACGCCGACGACGTCGACTCCGCAGTCCTCGCCGGGTTCCTTCAGGCACTGCGTGCGGCGGACCTCACCCCGCCCCGGTTATGGCTGCGGCTGTGCTGGGCGGCCTGGCGCGCCGGGGCCGCGGTCGTCAAGGCCGACGACGGCGAGGAACTGCCGCTGGACCTGCCCACCGGCTCGCGTTCGCCGAGGATGCCCTACGGGCATCCGGATCTGTTGCTCGGCCGGGCGGCCGCCGCGGGCCTGATCACCGCCGAGGCCGCTGAGCTGATCAGCGCCACCCGCTTCGGGGACGCGCTGATTGAGCAGTTGGCCGCCGAGAAGGGCGTCACCGCGTCGGTCCTGCGGATGCGCCGCCGCCGCGCCGAACGCGTCGTGGCCGCCGCAGTCACGCGGGGCGACCTGTCCGGCCCGAGCCGCTCGTCCGGCTGCCACGAAGCCGCCATGGCGGCCTGACAACACCGCCCTGTGGGCATACAGCCTGAGTACATCGGTAGGTACGCCGTGACCTACAAGGACTTACTTTCCGACGCGATCAATGCGGCTGCTCCGGGGCTGTTCTCGTTACCGAGCTGACCACTGCGACCGGCTACACCCGATCCCTGCGCCACCGGCGCAAGCGCGCGCATCGCGGTTGCATAGAGCGTTTTGATCAGCGTGTCGGCGTCGCGTTGCTGCTCAAGGAGGCTGTTCAGCGAATCGCCGAGCGAGGTGGACATGGACACCACGGCGCTGCGCCGGCCGTCGTCGGTGACTCCGGTGACCGTGATGTAGCCGCCGTCGTGGCCCTGGTAGACGCCGCCGCAGGGCAGCGGGCGGCTGACCAGGCCGAGCCCGTGGAGGCCGCGCGGCCAGATCGCATTGATGTCCTCGTTGATCTCGACCGTTCGTTTCATTTCGGCCAGTTGCGCGGGGCGCAGCAGCGGGCCGCCCAGCAGCGCGTGGAAGAACCGGTCGAGGTTCCGGGTGCTGGAGACCATGGAGTCCGGGTCCACTAGGGCGCGAGCACCGCAGGTTCCGGGGTGGGTGCCCCGTCGGGGGTCCGGGGCCCGGCGATCTGCGGCTGCGCCGTGTGGGCGCGCGTGACCGAAAGCGATGCTGCAGGCAGGCAGCGGGGACCCCGGCTGTGTGCCCGCCGGGACGGTGCGTCAGAGCATGGCGAGCCGGTCCACCAGCAGTTTCACCCTCTGCTCGGTGTGCTCCGGCGGCAGCCGTCCGGCCCGGGTCAGGGTGGCCAGCCCGTGCAGGGCCGCCCAGAATGTCTCGGTGAACAGCCCCGGGTCGACGCCGTCCCCGGCGACCTCGCCGAGGCTCTCCAGTAGCGCGGCGAAGGCGTCCTTGAGAGGTGCCGGGGTGTCCTCGTGGGCGAACGCCAGGCCGCCGTCGAGCTGGAAGATGGCGTCGTAGACCGCCGGGTTGCGTGCGGCGAAGTCGAGGTAGGCGCGGGCGAGGGCGGTGACCCGGCTACGAGGGCCGTCCGCGGCGGCGGTCGCGGCCCGCACCGCCGCGGCCATCTCGGCGGCGCCCTTGAGGGCGACGGCGCCGATGATCTCGCGCTTGCCGCGGAAGTGGCTGTAGAGGACGGGCTGGCTGTATTCGATGCGCTCGGCGAGCCGGCGGGTGGTGACCGCGTCCCAGCCCTGCTGCTCGGCGAGGTCGCGGGCCGTGGCCACGATGAGGCGTTCGCGGTCCGCCCGTTCGCGGTCCTTGCGTTCCTGTACCGACATGATTCGATCCTAGCACCGCTAGGCAACCGAGCGGCAGCAGTGCTAGCGTTGCCACGCCAGCTATCAACGCTAGATCCCAGGAGGGGTCTTCATGCTCAACGCACTCGAGGTGTTCACCACCGTGGTCGTCGGCGTGATGGTGGGGGTGGAGTTCTCCGTCGCCTTCGTCATCAACCCGATCCTCAACGCCCTCCCGGAGGACTCTGGCCAACTCGGCCGCGCCCACGGGGGCCGGATGCTCGGCGCCGTGATGCCGGTCTGGTACATCGGCTCGCTCGTCCTCGTCGCGGTCTGGGCCATCGCCGGATGGCACCACCACGGCACCGGCCTCGTCGTCACCGCCGGCGCACTGCTGATCCTCAGCGTGATCATGTCGATCCTGCTGCTCGTCCCGATCAACAACCGGGGCAAGACGTGGACCCCTGACAACCGGCCCGCCGACTGGAAGCAGCAGATGAACCGCTGGGACCGCTTGCACTACGTCCGCGTCGCCGTCATCATCGCCGCCTTCGCCCTGCTGGTCACCGCCCTCACCTGAGCCCGCGGGCCGACACCGCGCACGCGGCGCGCAATCCCCACTCCCCCGGGCGGCAGCGGGCCCGACATCCGGGAATGCAGCTGCCGCTGAGAGCCCACAACTGGGATCCCGACAAGCTACGCCCCTCGATGACCTGCGCGGCTCTGGGCTCTGGTTCGGGTGAGGTCATTGATCCAGATCACCGAGGCACGTTGCAGGACGACGGTGGCTTCGAACGCCTTGCGGGTACTAGCGATCCGCAAGCGTCCGTTGGGTGACACCGGGCGCCTGGTGTCACGATCGGCGACCCCGCTGGTGGCGACAAGGTGCCGGCCGTCGGAGGTGGTCACTCGGGCTTGAACGCCGGTCACCCCGAGGGCGTGGATCGCGTCGGTGTCCCGTTGCAACCGGCCGGCGGCGTGGCCGGAACCGGTCACCGATCCTTCGGCCCGGGTCGAGCCCGATGGCCGTGAACGTGAGGGCGACAAGCTGCGCCGCCGCACCCAGCGCGACCCGCTGCCTCGGTTTCTGCTGTTCAGTCTCATGGCACTGACGTTAGGAGCGGCGTTGACGCGGACCGATACCTCGTCCCACCCGATCCGGTACAGCTCGCTGTAGCGTCGCCGGCGTCACTCGCGAACGCCAATCGCGTCGACCGGCTGCGACCGCATGGCGATCCGGGTCGAGGTCATGATGGCGGCCCAGCCGAGCAGCGCGGCGACCGCGACGATTCCCAGGTAGATGAGCGGTGGGATGGACGGGATCAGCGTCCTGGTCAGCCCGATGCTCGTGCCGATCAACGACGGGATCGCGGCCAGGGTACCGATAAGAACGGCTGCGACGACGATGATCCTCGTCTCGCTGCGCATCATCGCGAACACCTGGCGACGGGTGGCGCCGACCAGTTGGAGCAGGGCGAATTCGCGCAAGCGTGCGGCGGTCGCCATCACCAGGGTGTTCACCACGGCGATCGCGAGGTAGCCGAGCATGACCGCGTTGAGGATGAGGCCGACCGCAGACTCGCCGGCGGCGGCATCGCGCTGCGCGGCGACGAACGACTCGCGGTTGTTGACCTGGACGCTCGGGAGGTGTTGGACGGCCGATCGCAACGCATCGCCGAGTGCCCCGACGTCGGTTCCCGTGGCCGCCGCGATCAGCACCGCGAAGTCCAGGCGGTCGGTGGTGTGCTCCAGGACGAGGTCGTGCGGCAGCGTGACGTCACCGAAGCCGAGTCCTCTCTCGTAGAGCGCCACCACCGTGGGTCTGATCGGCGTGCCGTCACCGAGACGTAGGTCCACGGTGTCGCCGAGAGCAGCGCCGAGGGTGCCCGCCGCGATCCGGCTCAACGCGACCGCGTTGTCCCGCACATCCGCGACATCGCCCTCCAGAACGGCGAGATCCATGGTCTCGGCGAGCCGGTCGCCGATGATCCCCTGCGCCGGGTAGGTCCTGATCTGAGGGTCATCTCCCGAGGTGAACGCCAGCGTCCGCGTGCGGACGACCGGGGTCACCGCCGAGACGCCGGGCACGTCCCGGAGCACGTCCGCGACCTCGGGCGAGACGCCAGCGGACGTGGACGTGACGACGTAGTCCGCGCGCAGTCCGTCCGCGGCCTGATCCTGCGCGGCCGAGCTCGAGGTCGTCGCGCTGAAGAGCTGCGCGGCGGCCAGGGTGATGCCCATGATCACAGGAGTGGTCGCCGCGGCGAGCCGCCGGGAGTTGGCGTGCGCGTTCGCGGTCGCGAGGAACCCGCTGACGCCCGAACTGCGGTTCAGCCAGGGGCCCAGCACGGTGACGGCACCGCCGAGCAACCGCGGCCCCAGCAGCGCGACAGCGAAGACGAGCAGGAACGCCGAGAAGGCCGCGCTTTCAACGGCCCCTTCACCGGGTAGCACCAGCGGCAGCACGGCCGCGGTGGCGAGACCGACGGGGATCAGCAGCAAGCCGATGGTCAACCGAAGCCATCCGAGTTTGGGCGGCTCCACCGAGGCCTCGCCGAGCGCGTCCACCGGCCTGAGCTTGGCCGCTCGCCGGGCGGCTATCCAGCCGCCCAGACGGGCGCCGACCAGGCACAGCACCATCGCCACGAGTACCGGAAGCGGGCTGATCGACAGTTCGAAGTCGTCCGGTACCGCGCCGACCAGGGTGAAGGCTTCGTGTAAGAGGAAACTCAGCCCGATGCCCGGAATCACGCCGAGCACTGCCCCGAGCGTGCCCACCACCATGGTCTCGGCGGCAATCATGCCGAGCACCTGCTTCGGGGTCGCGCCGATCGCCCTCAGCAGCGCCAGTTCCCGCAGCCGCTGCCGAACGGACAGGGCAAGTGTGCTCGCCACGACGATCATGATCACCAAGACCATGCTGCCGCCGAACGCCAGCGACAGCTCGCTGATGAACGAACGCGTGCTGCCGATGTCGAGGAACTCGACCTCGCTGCGGTCACTGCCGGTGTAGACGACCACATCGGAGGCCGCCGCCTTGATGGCGCTTGCCAACTCGTCGGCATCGACACCGGGCGCGGCCAGCACGCCGATCGCGTCCACCCGGTCTGGTTGGCCGGTCAGTTCCCGGGCCCGGTCATCGGTGAAGAACAGTGCGGACTGCCGGACGAGACTGCCTGCAGGCAGACCCGCGATGCCCGTCACCCGGAAAGTCGACGTGTTCGAGCCGACCACGAGCCGAACCGACGCGCCGACAGTGAGGCCGGCCCGCTCGGCCAGCGCGGAGTCCAGCACCACGTCGTCCGGCCCGGTCGGGGCCCGGCCAGCGCTCGTGGTGAACCGGCCGAGCGTGGCCGACTGCCAGCCATGCCCGAGCGCGGGCGTGCCGTCCGGCCCGGCGAGCACCTCGGCGTCGGCCATCACGAGGCTGACCGGGACGTTGACCTCGGCGATCGCCGCCCGGACGCCAGGCACTCGCGCGATATCGCCGACCCGGTCGGCCGGCAGGGTGGCCCGCTCGCCGAACCTGGGATCCACGTCGTCGGCCACCAGCAGTGCCTGCGGGGCGCCCACCACCAGGTCGGCAGCCTGATAGCGCTCGGTCGGCACGCCCGAGCGTTCGCTGCTCTCCAGCAGGATCCCGCAGGCCGTGATCACCGCCGAGCCGAACAGCACCGCCGTGAATGCCGCGACGAACCCCCCCTTTCGTCCCTTGACCGTGCTCCAGGCCAACGCCAGCATGCGCTTGGACATCACGCGGCGGCCCACGGCTCGCCTAGGTGAGTCATCCGCTCGGCGATCTGCTCGGCGGACGGTCGGGGCATCTCGCCGGCCAACCGGCCGTCTGCGAGGAACACCACGGTGTCAGCCTGCGCGGCCGCCACCGGATCGTGCGTGACCATCAGCACGGTTTGCCCCAGGTCGTCGACGATCTTCCGGAGCAGTGCCAGGACCTGGCGGCCGGTGCCGCTGTCCAGCGCGCCCGTCGGCTCGTCGGCGCACACCAGGTCGGGCCGGTTGATGAGCGCTCTGGCGATCGCCACCCGCTGTTGCTGGCCACCGGAGAGCTGGCTCGGGCGCCGGTCGTGATGCTCGGCGAGCCCGACCGCGGCGAGGACACTCGCTAGTTGCTCGGGATCGACCGGTTTCTCGGCCAACCGGACGGGCAACGTGACGTTGTCCGCCGCGCTCAGCGCACCGAGCAGGTTGTACGCCTGAAAAACGAACCCGATCCGGTCCCGGCGCAGCTCGGTCAACTCGGTCTCCGACCGGCCGGACAGCTCCGTGTCACCCAGCACGACCCGGCCCGATGTCGGGCGGTCCAGACCGGCCGCACAGTTCAGAAACGTGCTCTTGCCGGACCCGGACGGGCCCATGACGGCGGTGAACGTACCGCGCGGGAATCCGACTGTCACCCCGTCGAGAGCGCGTACCTCATTCCTCCCCGACCCGTATACCTTTGACACCGAATCCAATTGCACTGCGTACGGATGTGTCGCAAATGTCGGCATTGCATCCGGGTATAGCGAGTGGATCGCGGTGGCCTCGACCAGCGCCCCGCGTCGTCTCGATAGGTTTCTGCTGTTGAACCTCATGCGTTCCGACGCTAGATTCCGCGCCGTCGGATACCGATATCCCGTACCACCCGATGTGAGGTACAGCTGGCTGTAGTGCTGCGGGCGGCGGCCACGGGGCAGACTTGGCGCCGTGTCGGGAACGCGAAGGGACGCTGCCCCAAGGAGGGTACGCAGAAAGGGCATCCTGTGACGTCGGGTCGACGGTGGGTGCAGGCGTGGCGTGGCGGGGCCTACCTCCTGAAATCACTGGCCACTGGGATCGCCACGCTGCTCGCGCTGCCGCTGCTGTGCCATCCGAGGCTCGCCCGGCGATGGGCGAATTGGCACCGTGACCGCGCCGGCCGACTGCTCGAGACGCCGTTGGCATCGCGTCCTGCCCTGCGCGCGACGGCACGCCGGGCATGGGCCGATCCGGCGACGCCCCGCGACCTGCTCTGGCTGCCGGTGAACGCCATCACCGCAGTGCCGCTCGGCCTGCTCGCGCTGCTGTGCGTCGGCAACCTCCTGACCGCCGCGGTCGCCACACCACTGTGGTGGGCGTTCGCACCGCAGGATCGACCACGGCTGTTCATCGATATTCCGGTGACCGGCTGGGCGACAGCCCTCACACTCGGTCCACTGCAGATCCTCCTGCTCACCGCGCTGGCGTACCTGGCCTTCGCGCCGATCGCTCGCGCACACGCCCGGATCTGCCTGGTAGTGCTGTCGCACTCGGCAGCCGAACAGCTCGCCGACCGGGTCGCCGTGTTGACCCGCACCCGGGCAGACGTGCTCGACGCACACGGCGCAGAGCTGCGCCGGATCGAGCGCGACCTGCACGACGGCACCCAGGCGCGGCTGGTGGCCATCGCGATGCGGCTGGCCGTGGCCCGGCGGGCACTGTCCAACAATCCACGAAACGAGCAGTTCCTGGAAGGACTTCTTCGGGACGCACACGAAGGAACCGAGGAGGCGATGACCGAACTCCGCGACGTGATCCGAACCGTCTACCCGCCGATCCTCGCCGACCGCGGCCTCACCGGTGCACTGACCGCAGTGACGGCTCGCTGCGGCGTGCCAACCCGGCTGGACATCGACAACCTCGAAACTGTACCGGCGGCCGTGGAGTCTATCGTCTACTTCGCCGTCGCCGAGGCACTCACCAACGTCGCCAAGCACAGCCAAGCGACTACGGCCGGCGTACGGGTGAGCCGCACGGCAGACCGGTTATCGGTGGTGATCACCGACAACGGCGCTGGCGGCGCCGACGATCGGCTGGGCACCGGCCTGGCCGGGATCCGTCGCCGGGTGCTCGCTCTCGACGGCACCGTCGACGTCGATAGTCCGGCCGGCGGGCCGACGACGATCACAATGGAGCTGCCGTGCGGGTTGTAATCGCCGAAGACAACGTGCTGCTGGCCACCGGACTGGAACTGCTGCTCAACAGCGTGGGGTTCGAGATCGCCGCCATCGCGGGCGACGCGACGGGCTTCCTCACCGCCGTGCGGGACCATCGGCCCGACGTCACCATCGTCGACGTCCGGCTGCCGCCGTCATTTCGCGACGAGGGCATCCGAGCCGCCCTGCAGGCCCGTCGAGAGCACCCTGGCCTGCCGGTCCTGGTGCTGTCGCAGTACGTCGAGCAGCAGTACGCCGCCGAACTCCTCTCCACCACCGGCGGCGGCGTCGGCTACCTCCTCAAGGATCGCGTCAGCCGGGTGGATGAGTTCGTCGACGCGCTGCGCCGAGTGGCCGCCGGTGGCACCGCCATGGACACCGAAGTCATCGCCCAACTCCTCACCAACCGCGGCGACCCGATCGCCGTCCTCACCCCTCGCGAACGCGAGGTACTCGCGCTGATGGCACAGGGACACGACAACAACACCATCGCTGACCGGCTTTTCATCACCGACAACGCCGTGCACAAGCACATCGGCAACATCTTCAACAAGCTCGGCCTCGCCGTCACCGACAGCGGCCACCGCCGCGTCCTCGCCGTTCTCACCTACCTCAACGGCGCGGGCCAGATCGGCGGCGACTGAGTACGCCGGTGACTCGCTCAACCGTTGCACTTGATCATCGCGCAGCGACGGGAAGCATCTATTCCGGGCAGCGACGCTTCGTGTTGCATCGCGGCTGCCAGCTCGCGTCCGATCTCCGCGCCGAGTAGCTCTCGGTACCCAAGTGTCCGGTAGTAGGGGCCGTTCCAGGGCACGTCGCGAAATGTCGTCAGGGTCGTCGCTGGCCGATCGTTGCGCCTGCCCCATGTCTCGAGGTGCGATATGAGCCGGCGGCCGATGCCCCGCCGAGCGTGAGTGGGAGCTACCGATACCTGCTCTATGTGGGCATTACCGTCCAGCGCCCTTGCCACGATGTAGCCGGCAATCTTCCCGTCTTCCTCGGCAACCCAGATCAGCCCTTGCTGCTGACTTCGACTCAGGGCCTGCTGATCGGGGACATGGTCGGCCACCTCTGACATGCCAACCGAGCGGAAGAGCTCGCCAGCCTGGACCTCAAGCAGGGCCAAGTCATCGAGCTCCGACTGTCTTGCCGAACGGATCAGCGGGGAAGCCACATCCTCACCTTTTCATAGAGGCAAGACGGCCTGTCATCGGCATGAACGCGCGGATCGCGGCAGATGCGGATGGCGGACGGGCAGAGATTCGGCTCTGCCAGTGGCCTACCGCGAGTCCCATCAATCGCGGAGCATATGCCACCGCCTTGCCGCGTCTCTGCGGGCGACCGCGCGCCGCGTACTTCCTTTGAGCGCTAGCGGAGCCGCAAGCCTGCGATGACGAGTCCGACCATGAGGCGCGCGTCGTAGCTAGGGTTGTCGGCGCCGATGCAGAGATTGCCGATGCCGTGCATCAGGACGAGGGCGTCCATGTCGGGGATGATCTCACCCGCCGTTGCGGCGGCGGCGAGCAGCTGGGCGCAGACGGGGACGAGGCGGTCGAGGAAGTAGGCGTGCAGCGTCTGGAAGGCGGCATCGTCGGACTGCATCGCCTCAGCCAGGCCGTGCTTGGTGACCAGGAAGTCGACGAAGAGGTCAATCCAGCTCGCCAGGGCGGCGTGCGGTGTGGCACTCTCCGCCAGCAGCGCCGGACCGGCCGCAGCGCACGCCTCGACCTGGTGCCGGTAGACCGCGACGATGAGATCAGCCCGCGTCGGGAAGTGGCGGTAGATGGTGCCGACGCCGACGCCGGCCTTGGCGGCGATGTCACGCACAGGCGCATCGACTCCGGAGGCGACGAACACCGCGGCGGCCGCCGCCAGCAGCGCCTCCTCGTTACGCCGGGCATCAGCCCGCTGCTTCCGCGGGGAACCCAATTCACCGCCCGTGCCGGCCACCGTTACCCCCGTCACATCCCTTGAAAATCGGAACCGTGTTCCGTATCGTTTTTAACGGAACCAAGTTCCGCATTGACAGCATGCCAGAACGGCAGGCCAATGCCAAGTCACGAAGGAACGACCATGCACGCAATGCCAGAGCCCACACCCGTCGTCTCGGTGCACCCCATCACGCTGCCGGCCCCCGATCGCGGCGACGATCTGCACGTACGGGTCTCCGCACCCACGACCGGCCACGAACTGCCCGTCATCGTCTTCTCGCACGGCTTCAGCCAGTCGGCGACCAACAACCGCCCTCTGGCCGACTTCTGGGCCTCCCACGGCTTCGTCGTCATCCAGCCCACCCACCTCGACTCGCGGACACTGAACCTCCCGCCCGACGACCCCCGCACACCGCTGATCTGGCGAATCCGTGTCGACGACTTGAAGCGCACCCTCGACCAGCTCGACCTGCTGGAGTCGTCCGTCCCCGGCCTTGCTGGACGCCTCGACCGCACCCGCATCACCGTGGCCGGGCACTCCTATGGCGCCCAGACGGCGAGCACGCTGCTGGGGGCGCGAGTCCTCGACGCCGACGGCCGCCCAGGAGAGGACATGTCCGACCCACGGATCAAGGCGGGCGTCCTGCTGGCCGTGACCGGCCGGGGCGGAGCCGACCTTTCCCCGTTCGCGGCCGAGCACTTCCCCTTCATGAGCCCGAGCTTCGCGGACATGACCACCCCGGCCCTCGTCGTCGCGGGCGACCAGGACGACTCCCCACTGTCAGTCCGCGGGCCGGACTGGTTCACCGACGCGTATCACCTGAGCCCGGGCAGCAAGAGCCTGCTCACCCTGTTCGGAGCAGAGCACTCGCTCGGCGGCATCTCCGACTACGAAGCCAAAGCGACGACGGACGAGAGCCCCGAGCGGGTTGCACTGATCCAGCGGCTCACGTGGGCCTACCTTCGCGACGCCCTCGGCCTCAAGGACTCCACCTGGCCGGCACCGGTCGAGAGCACCCTGGGCCGACTCGAATCCAAGTAAAGACAAGCGGACACCACGCGTACCCGAATGGTTGAACTCACATCTATTGATGGTTACGATCAGGATGAATGTGTTCACCTCTCCGTGTTCCGGGCGCGGCCGACACCACACCATGCGGGTGGTGCGGGTCCTCACGCCGCCGCACCCGGAACACGGAAAGGGCACACGGGAAGACGCTCCCTTCTCGCCGCCGCGCTGCTTGCACTCGGCCTCGTTGTCGCCCCACAGCACCGATCCCCAGCCGCAGGCGGCCACAGGCAAGGGCCGACAACCGGGGCCTCTAAATCTCGCCTGGTGGGGACATCCAACGGCGGTCCGGACGGGTCCGAAGCGTCGCTGGATCCGCTCCAGATAGCTCGCTTCTGCAGCGAGGTCGAAGACGGCAGCCCGCAGGCAGCTGAGGTCGTTCTACGCACTCTCATCGGCAAATCCGTGCGTTGAGGGCGACGTGGCCGTGTTTTGCGGTGGCCGACCAGGTCGCCGGCTGTTCAACTTACCGCTTGTCGGCGTACTCGTTGATGTGGCTGGCTGAATGGAACGGTGATCCGGAACTGTTCCGTTGAGGATCATCTTAGGTTCATGATCGACGGGGGAGGTGGGATCAGCGGGTGAGGCCTCGGAGCTTGTCCGGGTTGCCCTGCATGCGTACGCCGGTGATCCGCTCGCCGTCGAAGTCGAGGCAGATCGCCCCGGCCGGTTGCCCGTCGGCCAGGCCCAGGATGCCCGGCTCGCCGTTGATCTCGGTGATCACGAGCCGTGTGTTCTGCGTCTCCGGCTTGGCGAAGACCCCGAGCAGCCAGCGGGCGACGTTGTCGGCGCCTTCCAGCGGCCGGCGGGCCGCGGTCACCTTGCCACCGCCGTCCGACCAGCAGATCACCTCGGGCGCCAGGAGTTCCATCATCGCGTTCAGGTCGCCTCCGGCACAGGCCTTGCGGAACCGGTCCACTGCTTCTCGGCGTACGCCTTGGTCGACGTCGAAGCGAGGCCGGCGGGCCGCGACGTGCGCCCGCGCCCGGACCGCGGTCTGCCGCACCGCGACCTCGGACCTGTCCAGAATGGATGCGACCTCGGCGTGGTTGTAGCCGAAAACGTCGTGGAGCAGGAAGATCGCGCGTTCGGCGGGGGTGAGCGTCTCCAGGACGACGAGCATCGCCATCGAGATCGACTCGGCCACCTCGGCCTCCTGGCCCGCGTCGGGCGCGGTGAGCACCGGCTCGGGCAGCCACGGCCCGACATACGTCTCGCGGCGGGCGCGGGCCGAGGTGAGTTGGTTGAGCGAGAGGTTGGTGATGGTCTTGACCAGGTACGCCCGGGGGTTCGCGAGTTGGCCGCCGTCGACGTCGCGGCACCGCAGCCAGGCCTCCTGCAGGATGTCCTCGGCATCGGCGACGCTCCCCGTCATCCGGTACGCGACGTCGAAGAGCAGCCGCCGATGCTGAGCGAAGACCTGGCTATCGATCATGGGAACAGGCTAGACGTGACCGAGCGCCTGCGCCCGCAGCCCGTCCAGCACCGTCGCGTACGCGGGCTGCCACCCGAGCTCGCGGCGGGCCTTCTCGCTCGAGACTCGCATGGTGACGCCGAGCATCAGGTGCATGTAGGGCGCGACCGCCATCATCCACGTGGGCACGGTGAACGGCTTGGGTGTGCCGAAGGTCTCGGCGATCGCCCGGATCATCTCCCCGAAGCCCATGTGGTCATCGACGACGTTATACGCCTCACCGGGCCGGCCGCGATCGATCGCCGCGACGACGGCGGCGGCCGCGTCGGCCAGGTGCGTCCACGGCGAGATGTGACCGTGGTCGTTGAACGCCGGCAGTTGTCGCTTCCGCAGCATGTGCACCATCGTCTCGGTGCCCCCCGGCCCGTAGAAGAAGCCGAATCGCAGTGAGATCGCCTCCAGCCCCGACTCCCGGGGCAAGCGCTCCTTCTCCCGCATGCCCTCCAGGTGCCGGTTGATGTTCGGGTCCGTCACGGACGCCCCGAACTCGTCGGCCTCGGTCAAAACGCGGTCGCCGAAGTCGCGGTAGCCGTAGCCGACGGCGACGTTCTCGCCGATGAAGCGGCGTACGCCCGCAAGTTTGGCCGCCTCGATCAGGTTTGCGGTCCCGGTGACCCGCAGGTCGTCGGTGCCGAACATGCCCTTGTGCGTCATCGGCGGCTTGCGCAACGCGGTCGCGGCGTGCACCACGACGTCGGCCTTGATCCCCTCGAACGCCCGCAGCAGTCCGTCGCGGTCGAGCAGGTCGGCGCGGATCTCGTTGCCCTCGCCGCGGCCCACGCCTAGCACGGTGTGCCCGGCGTCGGTCAGCGCCTCGCGGATGTGCCGGCCGAAAACACCACTGGCTCCGGCCACGATCACACTCTGGTTCTTCATCTCCGTCATGGCCATGGGACAAGGCGGCCTTCCGATCCGTGACATACCCGGGCGTGACCCCGGTCACTCGAGTCCTCCACTCCGGGCCTTGAATTCCAACAGTGAGAGGATCTTGTGGCAGCTCGATAGTCGTCTCGGTGCCGAGTTGGCGATGCAGGCTTGAAAACGCCCACGGGAAAGCTGTGGCGACGCCTCAGTCGGTGCACCTCTCATCGGCATGATCGAGTGCACTGTCATCGGCATGTCCGAGCGTCGACCGCGCCGGTTCACCGTAACGCTGGGTAGCGCGCGGATCGCGGCAAGAGCGGATGCGGGTCCGGCATGCGCGGGGTGGAGCGCGCCCTGTCTGAAGCACGAGCGGGCGGCGGACCAGAAGAAGCGCGATACGAACCGGTGTGAGCAGTAGTTGACGGCGATCC
This sequence comes from Micromonospora sp. NPDC005161, assembly GCF_053599855.1. Lineage (NCBI taxonomy): Bacteria > Bacillati > Actinomycetota > Actinomycetes > Micromonosporales > Micromonosporaceae > Micromonospora > Micromonospora sp. NPDC005161. Next base: position 4,006 of record NZ_JBSFYQ010000038.1, on the reverse strand, counting down.
GCTGCCGGGTTAACAGGCGGCGCTGCGGGACTACTGTTGCTCCGGATGACCCACGTCGAGATCGAGATCACCGCGGAGCTGGTCCGGGATCTGGTACGCGACCAGCACCCCGACCTCGCCGATCGCCCGGTTCGGTTAGGCGCACGTGGATGGGACAACCAACTGTGGCGGCTCGGTGACGACCTGGCCGTCCGGCTTCCCTGGGCGACCGGGTCCGCGGACGCACTGCTGCGCAAGGAGTACTCCTGGCTGCCCACGCTTGCCCCGCGCCTACCGCTGCCGATCCCCGTCCCGCAGCGATTCGGCGAGCCCTCCGCACGGTTCCCTCGGCCCTGGCTCATCACCACCTGGGTTCCGGGCACACCCGCCGACCGGATCCCCGTCACGCGTGCTGCAGACGCGGCCAAATCCTTGGCCACTTTCCTGACGGCTCTTCACCAACCCGCGCCCGGCGGCGCGCCCGCAGGCCGGGACCGCGGCGGGCCACTGGCCGACCGCGCCGAGGGATTCGCCAAGGGGCTCACCTCCGCCACCGAGCGAGGGCTGATCAACGACCCGGACGCCGTCCGCGCCGTCTGGCACGACGCGGTCACCGCGCCTCAATGGACGGGCCCGGCGCTATGGCTCCACGCCGACCTGCACCCGGCCAACGTCCTCACCGCCGGCGGCACCTTCTGCGGCGTGATCGACTTCGGCGACCTCTGCGCGGGCGACCCGGCATATGACCTCGCCGCCGTGTGGCTCCTGCTACCGGACGACACCACCGACCACTTCTACGCGGCCTACCAGTCGACCCCGGACACCGCCACCATGCGCCGTGCCCGAGGCTGGGCGATGGCACGCGCCCTCGGCGGCATCCTCATCGGCGACGCCGGCGTCCATGGCCGCCCCGGCGGCAAGCCCACCTGGGGCCCGCCCGCCCACGCCGCCCTGCAACGCCTCATCGCCACAATCCGCTGACCCGGCGATCGCCACTGCGTCCGACAGACGGCGTGATCAACCATCCGCACATCGGCATGACCGCGCACCGTGGCTGAGCACCTGAGCGCGGACAGCGGCAAATGAGGATGCTCGACCTCGAACAGGTCGAGCCGAAGGTCGGCCGGCTCGTCCCACCGAACCGGCGGGTAGCCACGCTCGTGAGTGCGCCGTCGGGCGCATGAACCCCGAGTGGAGAGGGGTGGGCACCGCACGGGCGGGGTGATCTCTGGTCATGTGGTGCCAGAGTGCGTACCGTGTCCGCGTGGCGGGGCTGCGGCCGGTTGTACGGCGATGGTTGATCGACCTCACCGTCGTTGCCGCAGTGCTGACCGTCGCGGAGATCGCGATCGTCACTGGCCGGGAGCCGCACGCCGTTCCCCGAGACTGGCTGGCGTACCTGCTCGGCGGGGCGATGGCCGTGCCGTTGCTGGCGCGGCGGCGGTTTCCGGTGGCGACCCTGTATGTCGTCGCTGCGGTGCTGTTCCTGTTCTACGCGCTGGGATACCCGGGCTTCCCGCCGTCGCTCGTGCTCGTGGTTCCGCTGTGCGACGCGCTGCTGGCCGGGCGCCTGTGGTGGGCAACGCCGGTGCCGGCGATGTTCCTCTCAATCGGCTTCCTGGTGTCGATTCGCGACGGCCTGCGTCCCCTCGAGGCGGTCGCGATGTTCCTGCCCCAGGTGGCGGTGGTGGCGGTGGCGATGCTGCTGGGCGCGTTGGTGCGGAGCCGGCGGGCATACGCGGCGGAGGTCCGGCGACGGCTGCAGTTGGCCGAGGAGGAACGGCGCCGCGACGCCGAACGGCAGGTCACCGCGGAACGGCTGCGCATCGCCCGGGAACTGCACGACACGGTGGCACACGCGATTGCCACCATCACCGTGCAGTCCGGCGCCGCGCTGCACCTCGTCGACCGGGAGCCGGAGCGGCTGCGGGAGGCGCTCACAGCGATCCGGCAGACCGGCAAGGCCGCCCTCGCGGAGATGCGGACGACGCTGGGCATGTTGCGAAGCGATGGTGCGCCACCGGTGGACGGTCGCGGCGCCGGCCTCGACCGGGTACCGAACCTGCTGGCCGCGGTGCGGGCCGCCGGCCTGGACGTCGGGTTCGACGGCGAGCCGGCGGATCACCGGCTGGCCGGACCGGTCGACCACGCGGCGTACCGGATCCTGCAAGAGTCGTTGACGAACGTGCTGCGTCACGCCGGGTCGTCGGCGCGTGCCCGGGTGCGCCTGGGCTGGGAGCCGGAGTGGCTCGACATCGAGGTGACCGACGACGGTGCCGGTGCCGACGCCCCGGCCACGAGCGGCGGGCACGGCCTGGCGGGCATGCGGGAACGCGTCGAGCGACTGGGCGGGCAGTTCGACGCCGGCCCCGGGCGTGAGGGCGGATTCCGCGTCCGGGCCCGCCTGCCCCGGCAGGCGGCGCGAGCGAGCGCGGATCCGGGAGGGATGGCGTGATACGGGTGCTCCTGGCCGACGACCAGGCGCTGGTACGGGCGGGTTTCCGGTCGCTGCTGGACAGCGCGGACGACATCGAGGTCGTCGGCGAGGCCACCAACGGCGGCCAGGCGATCGCGCTCACCCGCCAACTGCGGCCCGACGTCGTGCTCATGGACATCCAGATGCCCGACGTGGACGGGGTCACGGCGACTCGCCGGATCACCGACGACCGACACCTGTCCGCAGTCCGCGTGGTCGTGCTCACCACGTTCGCGCAGGAGGAGAATGTCTTCGCCGCGCTGCGCTCTGGCGCGAGCGGGTTCCTGGTCAAGGACATCGAGCCCGACGAGCTGCTGCAGGCGGTACGGGTGATCGCCCGCGGTGACGCGCTGCTGTCGCCCGCCGTCACCCGGATGGTGATCGCCCGGTCGGCCGGTGTGGCCCAGCCGCAGGCCAGGCCGCGACCGGAGTCACTGGAGTTGGCGCTGTTGACCACCCGGGAGCGGGAGGTGGTCCGGCTGGTCGCGGAAGGCATGTCCAATGACGACATCGCCGACCACCTGGTGGTGAGCCCGTTGACGGCCAAGACCCACGTGTCCCGGGCGATGGTCAAGGTGGGCGCACGCGACCGGGCCCAGCTGGTGGTGTTCGCGTATCAGAGCGGGCTGGTCACGCCGGACGGGTACTCCCCTGGGAGTACGGCCGCGCGGTAGCGGCGCCAGCACGACGCCTTCCTCGCGAGGACGCACCGGCGCGCCGGGGCCGGGAGCATCACGGGCATGACTGACGCTCTGAATCTCAAGACCGGCGGCGTCTGCGCCGTCCTCGGCGCCGTGGCGTTCACCACGGCCCGCCTTCTGCACGGCGACACACCGGCGGCCCACGCCGAGGCGGCGCTGCACTTCGTCGCCTCCCGGCCAACATACGCGGCGGTCCACCTCTTCGCCGTCTTCGCCGCCGTGCTGGCGCTGGCCGGACTGATCGCACTGGTGGTCTCGCTGACCCGGCCGGCGGCGTCGCTGATGGGCCGCGCCGGGATGGCGAGCGCGCTGGTCGGGCTGGCCGTGTTCGCCGTCGAGAGCACCAGCGAGGGCCTGGCGCTGCCGGAACTGGCCCACGCCGCCGCGCACGCCGCTCCTGACGAGCGCGCCGACCTGATCCGGGCCGCGCATGCGGTGGCCGCGGCCACACACGGCCCCTCACTGATCGCGATGGCGTTGCTGTACGGCGTCGCGCTGGCACTGATCGGGCTGGCGATGGTCCTGGACGACTACCCCTCCTGGCTCGGCTGGGCCGGCACGGCCGTCGGGACCGTCACAGTGGTAGCCGCGAGTGGCCTGTTCCTGTCGCCGGCGCTCTTTCCCGGCGCGCTGCTCTACGGCGTCCTCGCCTCCATCCTCGCGCAGGCATGGTTGCTGGCGACCGGGCTCACGATGCTGCGCCGGGCGGCCAGTCCCGCGAGCGCCCCGCGCGGAGCGTCAGGAGGATGACCTGCCTAAGGGATGTCTCGTAACCCTGGCGTCTGTCTGTTGAGGACGATCGGGCAGGATGCCGGGGGTGCAGGTGATCACGGCAGTTAGCCCGGAGTGG
>NZ_JBSFYQ010000037.1:0-76299 GCF_053599855.1 Micromonospora sp. NPDC005161 | reverse complement strand
CGACGGCCCAACGGAGAGGACTCTCACCCCTCTCGACATTCCGGCGCCTCGTGGCGCACACAGCAGCGAAGTACAGCAACCGTGCCAGCCGAACCCGGCCGAGACGCACGCCAGCAGCCCGGATGACCTCGTACCGCACCCGATCCGGCTGGCTCGCCGGCAATCCATAGGTTCAGGTTTCGAGTCCCTGGCGGCCCACTTCTCCGCAGTTCAACGGCCCTTTGTGGGCCCGCTGGTGCCGCGATCTTGGCCGGTACAGCAGCGAAGGTCGGGGCGGGACGGCCGGCTGCCAGCCGATGTGGGAGGACTTTCTGTACGTCTATCAAGGCGGCCCGCAACGGGCCGCACGCGCCGCAGCCTGGGCGCGCGCCGGACGCCCGGCGGCTGGCGCGGAAAGCGGGAAGCCCGGAGGGCCGCCGCAGAACGACAGACCGTTGACCGATGAGGGGTGCGGCCGGCAGCCGGCCGGGCCGCGCGGCCACAAGCCCGCGCGGCGCAGGGAAGCGCACTCCGGCCACGTCGGCGAGCTGGCGTCGGTCGCGGGGTTGCGGTCAGGGCGCCTCCGGCGGGGGCGCCCCGGCTCCAGGATGGCAGGGGCTCTGTCGGCGGGTCGCGGTCCGTGGGTGGTTGCGGTAGGCCATCCCGCCGTCGTCGACCACGGAACGAGCCGAGCAGACCACCGCCCGGCACGCCAGCGTCCGAACCTGTGTCAAGGTCCGCTTGACGTGGCGTGCCGGGCGGCGGCCCGCTCCCCGCAGGGCGGGTTGACGGCGACGGGATGGCAGTTCGAGCCTGTGGCTTGCGACAACTAGGACTCGGTCGAGGCCTACTATGAGCGGCGAGCGGTACAGACGGCCTGTCAACGAATCAGCCGAACTGGCGGCTCGCCGGACGCAAAGTGACTGCCTTTGCACTTCAGCTTCCGTCTGGCGTCGCCGGCGGCATGCCGAGCGGACGGTGGCCTCGGCACGGTGGCGGAGGACTTCACGATCAGGGTGAGCCGGGACCAAGCGTTGGTGCTCTCAGGTCGAGTAGCCGGGAGAAGTCTAACCTCCGGCTTTCACAGATCTGGACGTAACAGTCTCACCGTGAACGCTCTTGATCAGGGGACCATCGACGGCCGGGCTCCCGCCATCTGCCACGGCATGACTCATGGACTGCCCACGCGAACGGTGCAGACGATGCCGTCGAGTGCCCAGGCGCACCGTCGCTGCGCCCAGCAGGGTCGCGGCGGCCAGCGGCAGCCACAGCGCCGCCGCGCCCAGGCTGAGCAGACCGGTGATGATGATGGGATCGACGGCCCGGGCCAGGCCGTAGCTGAGCTGCCAGCGGGCGAGCGCGCGCCCCATCAGGTGTGGCGGTGCTGACTCGATCACCAGCGGCACGCTGCTGCCGGTGTAGAGGATTTCACCCAGCGTGTAAGGCACGATGACCAGCGCGACGAGCACCGTGCCGGGGCCGCCGCCGGTCGCCCCGCCGAGCCAGAAGGCGAGGTAGGAGGCGGCGAGCAACAGGCCGGACCAGAAGAGCACGGTGCGGTGCGGCCACTTCGCGAGGCGCACTACCACGACCAGCTGCAGCGCAATCACCATGACGGTGTTGGCGACGAAGATGCCCGAGGGCCACGCCAGGGACGCGTGCAGGCCCTGCACCAGCAGCAGCGGCAGGGCGATCTCGAGGATGTCGGCGTAAAACGCGTACGGAATGCCGGCCAGGGCCAGGATGGTAACGGTGCGTAGGCCGGCACCGCGCGCTTCCTTCGTTGCCGCAGCCGGGGCGGGGGCCGGAACATCTTGGTGGGGCAGCGGCACCCGGGCGATCACCGCCGCGCCGAACGCGCACCCGAGCGCCGTCGCCAGCGCGAGCCAGCGGAGCACCTCCGGCCCGCTCGCGACCAGAACCGTGCCGAGCAGGGCGCCGGCGCCCAGGCCGGCGTTGCGCAGCGAGCGGCCCGCGGCCAGCGCCGCCGCACGCTGGGCCGGGCCGGCCAGCGCGGCGACCAGCGCGGAATTGGCGGGTGGAGCGATCTGCGTGCCGACGCCGATGAGCACCGCACCGATCGCGAATCCGGCGATGCCGGGCACCAGGCCAAGCAGCAGCGACCCCACCGCTCGCACCAGTAGCGCGGCGACGGCGGGGGCCCGCCGCGCTCCGCGGTCGATCCACCGTCCGGCGAGCGGGACGGCGCCGAGGCCGGCCAGCATGCCGACGGTCAGCGTCATACCGGCCTGCCACGCGCTGAGCCCGATCAGCACGGCGTAGATCACGATGAACGGGCGCAGCATCCCGGAGGTCGCTGCCTCGACTGTGGCGCTGAGCGCGTAGCGGCCGCCGCCCGGGATGCGGACCAGCTCACGAAGCGTCGTACGGGTGGTCGTCACGGCTCCGATCGTCCGGCCATACGGCTGCGAAGGGACCCGGGTTGGCCAGCGTCGTCAATCCATGCCTCGTCGATTGATAAACGACGTCAATCGGTCTGCCCGGGCGCGGACCCCTGCCATGATCAGTACTGTGGTTACCTTGGTCGACATCGCCGGCGTACCAGCCGATCGGATCCGGATAACGCCGTCGCCGCTCGCAGAGCTCGGCGCGGTGCTGCACGTGCTCGCGGAGCCGCAGCATCATCCGGACACCGCCGCGGCGGTTGCGATGATGGCGGCTGCCCTTCCCGCAGAGCTGGCTCCAGACCTCGAGGAATTTGGTCTGCTCTGGCACTCCGGCCGGGCCGACTTTCTGTTCCCGCCCGATCCACGGCCGAGCCTGCGCGAGGAACTGGACGACGTCGACCGCCTGGACGACGAGCGCTGGGTCGCTGCGGCGCTCGCCGCCCATCGGGCCGTCTCACCGGCGCCGCGAATGTGGTCGCCGCTGCGTGACCCGATCGTGCGGCAGCGGGCGCTGGCCGCGGCCCGCGCCCGAGGGCCGCGGCAGGCGGCGTGGGCCGAGCGGTTGCTCGCCGATCCGGCCGCCGAGCGCGAGCGGGTACGACGCTTTCTGCTCGCCTGCGAGTCCGCCTTCTTCGGCACGGTCTGGAAACGCGTCCGCCCAGCGCTCGCCGAGGAAGCCGACCGTCGACGCTTCGACCTGGCCCGCGAGGGTATCGGCGCCCTCGGCCGGATCTCGCACGCAATCGGGGTCGACACCGAGCGCGGCATTCTGACGATCGACAAGCTGCAGGACCAGACCGCAGACGGTCGCGGCGGCGGGATGACGCTCATCCCGAGCGCGTACGGCGCACCGCATATGACCGTCGTGTACGCGCCCGGCTGGCTGCCCGTGCTGCAGTACCCGGCACCGGGCTGGGACCCGCGCCCAGTGTTGCGGGTGGACGAGCTGGATGCTCGGCTGACCGCGCTTGCGCACCCGCTGCGGCTACGTTTCTGCCGCACGCTCGCCCGAGGTCCGCACACGACCGGCGAACTGGCCGACTTTTGGCGGGTGACGGCGCCGGAGGTATCCAGGCACCTCGCGGTGCTAAAGGCGGCCGGGCTGCTGATCTCGGCGCGCCGCGGCCGCTACGTGACGTACCGCCTGGACATGGAGGCCTGCACCGGCCTGGGGCAGCAACTGGCGGACGTCCTCGGCCGCTGAACAGCCAGGACGCGTACGTGGGCAGGAAGACGAGCTCAAAGCGTGGCCCGTCCAGTTCGGATGCCTATGACTGGCAGGGGGATCAATACAACGCCAAGTGAACACCTGTAGCCTCTTTTCATGCCGGACAACCTCCACAAGGCGTTGATCGAGAGCTTGTTGGCATGTCTGGCCTTCCTGGAGCAGAGCGACAGCGACACGGTGGACCCCGACTCCGCAATACGTGCGCTGGAGGATGTCGCCTACCCGCTCCAGAGCCTGTCCGATGCCGATCGCAGGTCCCTGCTAGCGATGTTCGAGCGAGTGGCCGCCGAGGAGACGGACACCGGGTGGCGCGAGTTCATCCGCCTTCAGCCCCGTGGCTTGGGCCTCATGGCACCCGATGAGGTCGAGTGACGGACAGGGCTGGGCCGTTGTAAGCAGCATCCGGGCCAAGTGGGTGACAAACTGGGTGACGATCACGACGGACACCCGTGGACGCACCGGGACGCTGTCGGATCGTCTCCGCAGCTCACTCGCCGTATTAGGCCAGCCGCTGGTAGTGCGGCAGCGGCCCTTAGTTCCGCTTCAACTCACCTCCGTCGAACGTCGCCAGGCGTCGGCGGGCCGCGTCTGGTCCGCCCCGTGGGGAGCGGTTAGCTTCTAAGTTGTGAAACTGACGGGTTGGTTGCGGGCGTTACTGGATAGGGGTCCCAGCGATCGTCCCGAGGAGTCCTCTGGCGCCGAGCCCGTCGCCCCGGAGTGCATGTCGCTGCTTGAGTTGGCCCGGTTGCTCGCTGGTCGGGGGTATAGCGAGAGCGTTGCCAGTGCGTACGTCGAGGTGGTGACCTTCGCATCGGCTGACGAGATCGTGGCGATGCTGAAGGTGATGCTGGAGGAGGACTGGATGGGTCTTCCGGTCTGGGCGCGAAACCTCGCCTTCCGGCTGGCCTGCCTCCAGCGGCCGGCGGATGTCGAGCTGTTGCGGGTGGCGGCTAACGACCTACATGCCTTCGGTCCCGATTGGGATGACATAGCTGCGGAACTTCACCGTCGAGCCGGCCGATTGGAGGCTGGACAGGAGACCAGTCTTCCCTGACTCCTCTGCCAGCCGAACCAGACCGAGAGGCGCGCCAGCAGGCCGCACTTTGGCGTCAGGCGTTGATCGAGCCCGTCCGATCACACCTTGAGGACGTCCACGTCGTACAGCGCTATCGACGCGTCGCGGGAGGCCAGGGTCAAACTCTCGGTGATCGCCTGTGCCACCAGCATGCGGTCGAAGGGGTCGCGGTGATGCGGCGGCAGGCGGCCGGCGGCGATGGCGTGGGCGTGGTTCACCGGGATTTCACGGAAGCCCATGTCCCTTACCCGTTCGGCGAGGTCAGGCTGACCGGGGAGAGGAAGATGTCCGGCTCACGGCGTAGCCGGTCGAGAAACTCAGTGCCGAGAGTCGCGTCGCCGGTGATGGCCCAGAGCACGACGTGGGTGTCCAGCAGCAGGGTCATGCGCCGATGCCGAAGTCGGCGGCGATCTCGGCATTGGTCTGTGGAGAGTCCCAGCCACCGGAAAGGCCCAGTTGCCCGGCAAGGGAGCCGACCGCGGTGCGGTTGGCCCGACGCACCACCGGAACGACCTTCGCCACCGGGGTGCCGGCCCGGTCGATGATGATCTCCTCGCCGTGTTCCACCCGTTCGATGATGCGCGACAGGTGGGTCTTGGCATCATGCATGTTGTAGTGCACGGCCTCAGCCGACATGGCGCAACCCCCTCGGTTAGCTAAGAGCTTAGTTAGCCTGCGTGGCTCCATGCGCCAGCGGTTCGACTGCTCCGGTCGAGGTCCGGCGACGACGATCCGAACCATGGCGATGGAACTGGTGATGGCGGTTGCTCGTCCAATCACCTCAGGTCCGGGCCGCTCAACCGCCCGGCGGGCGTCGGGGCGGGGGAGAAGATGAGCGGGAGCAGGTACTTGATAGCTGTCGCGGCGGTCGGGCTGTTGCTCGGGGGCTGCAACGAGCCGGTCGGCTCGGAGACAGCGGCTCCAGGTGGTTCCCAGGCCGCCGCTACGGACCCTGCACCGGCCGTGTCGCCAGCGGCCGATCCTGTCGCGCTGATCGGTTCCTGGAAGCTGGCGGAGGTCGACGAAGGAGCGGGTGACATTCTGCAGCTCACACCCGACAAGCACGACGGCCTGCTGTTGTTCGACCGTTGCGGCGTGGTGATGGGGACGTGGCGGGCCAATGTCAACGGCCTCTTCGTCGCCGGCGCCTCCGGACGTTCGGTTTCCGGCAACGACGCCCGGAACTGCCGTCCCGGTCCTGAGCTCACCCCTGCCTGGCTGGGTCGGGCCAGCGCCTTCCGCGTCGAGGGCGACAGCCGCGTTCTGCTCGACGACCAGGGCGGGCACGTCGCCCGGCTGCTGCCCGGCGCTAAGCCCACCCCCGGGCCGAACCTGTTGCCGTCTCCGGCGGAGCTGCCCGTGGTGACCGACGAGGTCCGGCGTGCCTTCGCGCCGGCCGCCGCGCTGCCGGCGGCTCTGACGCCAGCGTCCCGTGAAACCCTGCTCGGTCGATGGGTGCCGGTTGATGCTCGGCCGGGCAGGTTCAGGTCCGGGGGGCCGTACGTGGAGCTGCGCGACGACGGCTCATGGCGCGGTTCCGACGGCTGCAACGGTGAGCGAGGGCGATGGGTCGCCGGACCGGCGGGCGACTTCCTCGCCACCAGCGGACCCACCACGGCGATTGGCTGTGAGAACGTTCCGGTGGGTTTCTGGCTCATGAAGGCGTGGCGGGCAGGGCTGGACGGCGACGTGCTCGTGCTCTTCGACGCCCAGGGCGGGGAGACGGGCCGGCTGCAGCGCGACGAATGAGGTCGCCGCTGTGCACTCGGGGTCCGACAGGGTCCAGCCCGGCCAGTGGCGCCTACTGCTGTTCCTGAGTGCCCAGGTCCGCGGCGAGTTCGGTCGCTTGGTCGGTGATGCGTTGCCGCTCGTCGGGGTCCAGGTCCTGTTCCCAGTCTCTGAACCGGTGGTAGCGGTCGAGGAGTTCTCCGCCATAGGCGTCATTCGCGGCGATCTGGCGTAGGTCGGCGTGGCCGGCGAGGACGTCGCGGGCCATCTCCTGGAGGTCGCCGCCGGCGGCTCCCTCGCGTAGCCGGGTGAGGCTGGCGTGGAGGAGCCTGGCCAGGCCCGGGTCGCCTTCGGTGAGGTCGAGGAACTGCTGCTCTGGTGGTGGTTCAGGTTGGGTCACGGACCACCGGGCTCGTGTAGGGCTGGTCGGGCAGGGGCACCTTGGACAGGTCGCCGCCCTGCTCGGCGAGGGTCTTGATGAAGCTGAAGAAGCCGAGGATCGCGGTGCCGGCGGCTTGGATCTTCAGCGCGGCGTCGTTGACCTTCTTGACCAGTTCGATGGCTTGCCAGGCGGCGACCCCGTAGCCGACGACGGCTCCGGCGCCGGGTTCGATGAGCGCCGTGCCTGCGGCGGCGCTGACGCCGATGATGATGGCTTTGTCGATCATCATCTTGACGAGGCCGTCGATCATGTCGGCCAAAAGCCAGATGGCGCGCGCCGCTTCGTGGTACTTCTCTTTGATCTCGATGAGGACGAGGTTCTGCAGAACGAGTGCCTTGGTGAGCTAACGGAAGTAGACGAAAGCCGCGTCACCGGCCTGGCCGTCCCACTGCTGATCCATGTGCGAGGCGGTCGGACTGACGTTCTGACCGAGGGCCTGCAGGCTCTGGCCGAGGTTGCCGTAGGCATCGCCCGCCTTGTAGAAGCTCTCCCAGTCTCCGACCAGGGCGTTGCTGATGGTGCCGATGACGTCGTAGCCGGCGCAGTCCTTGATGATCTGGTTGACCCAGTGCGAGATGGAGATCGCGTCCAGGACGCCGATCGGGTTGGCGAAGCCCTTGGTCATTGTGGGATCGGGTTCGCCGGGCTCGACGAGGAAGTCGGTCGGCTCTCTCACGGCAGGTTCCCACCCGTCGGGTGACCACGGGGAAGCTCATAGCCGCTGCGGTCGACGGTCGGGTAGGTCGCGTCCAGCCGGGCCGCGCTGCCGGTGTCGGTGCGCCGGTAGTAGTCGGCGGTTTCCTGAAGTGCGTCGCGTGACTTGCCGAGCAGCTCCATCAGGTGGGTGAGCCGCTTGTTCATCTCGTCGACGAGCTTCTGGTGTGCGGGCCACGCTTCGTTGAGCAGGCCCTGACCGTGCCACGGCAGGTCGGTGTGCTTGAGCGTGTACGCCTTGGCGGTCTGGGCGTCGAGGGCGGCGTCGTTGAGGCGGGAGACGGCGCGCTCCAGGGCGCTGGGGTCGACCGAGAAGCTCACGACAGGCGATCCCCGATGATGCCCGTCACCACGAGCAGGACCGCGGCAACGAGCAACGCGAGAGCCATGATCCGACCGCGCCGTTTCGACTCCGCATTGGTGCTCGCTCGGTGGACGCCGAGGCCGGCCACGGCAGCCACCCCGAGGGGTGTCGCCACCGACATGAAGCGGAAGAACGACCAGACGCTGAAGGTACCGTCGTCCCCCACGATCGCCAGCTGGTAGACCAGGAAGCCGAGGCCGACCACGCAGAAGAAGAACAGCACCATCGACACCAGCGCGACGCTCTTGCGGAAGTCGTGCCACTGATCGAGCTTGTCCGGCACCGCCGTCACCGGATCCGTCCGCCCCGTCTCGCCCACGACCGCACCATGCCACAGCCCGACCACGCACCGCGACCCCGCCGTCACCCGCAGACATGAGAGGTCGGGGCCGAGCGCACCGGCACGCCTGGGTCTCGGAAGACGCCGCATGCGCTGCGGGCGTCCCGCGCGGCGGTGAACGATCGGGTACGGTCCGTTCCGAGCCGTTCACCAGTGGACAGTACGAGGGCCACGCGCACTGTCCACTGCGGCGGGTCGCTGCCGGGAAGCCGCCGGCCGGTCGGAGAGGAGCCCTTCATGACGGCCAGCGCAGACGAGTTCCGCCAGTCGATGGACGACGCTCTGCGTACCCTGCGCGAGTTGCGGGCCAGCCGCCCCGCGGAGGAGAGCGTCGAGACCCGCGGCGAGGCCAGTGCGGCAAACGGCCTGATCACCGTGGTGGCTGCTCCGGGCGGTCGGATCGAGTCGATCACCGTGTCGCCGCAGGTGCTGCGTGAGGGCGGCGACTACCTTGCCGAACAGTTGACGATCTCCGTCAACGCCGCCCTCGACGACCTGCGGGCCCGCACGGTCACCGACGCACCGGACGTGCCGGATCCGTCCGTGCTGCTCGAGCGCCTCGAAGGCGTCCAGCAGCAGTCGGTGCGCCAGATGCAGTCGTTCCTGAGCACGCTCACCGCCGCTCAGACCCGAATCGCGCGGTCAGGAGGCTGACCGATGTCCTTGGAGATCGATCCGGATCAGGTCCAGGCGGCCGGCACCCGGCTCGTCGACGTGGGTGAGCGCCTGGCGACGGCGATCGAGGGGCTCGACGCGCGGCTGAAGGGCTTGGGCGAGCCGTGGGGCGGAGACATGCTCGGCACCCTCGTCGCCGCTTCCTTTCCGGTCATCTCCGGCTATCTGCTGGAGTGCTGCGCCGCGATGGCCGACGAGTACCAGAGCAGCGGCGAGGATCTGATGGCCTTGGCGGACGACATGACAGCCGTCGAGGAGGAGCTGGTCGGCCGCTTCCGCGCGCTGGCCGGGGAGTTGGGCTGACCGTTGGGCATGACGATCCCGGGTGAACTCGCCTCGCTGCTCGCCATGATCGGGTACGACTGGCCGGAGGGCGACGAGGCGAAGCTCTTCGATCTCGGGCAGGTCTGGATGGACTTCGCCACCACCGTCGACGAGATGGGCCGGAAGGCCGATGAGCTGGCCGCAGAGGTGACCGGCGCCAATCGGGGGGAGGTCGTGGCCGCCTTCAACGCGTACTGGTCCGGCGGCGAGGGGCCGGGCGGCGTGCTGGCCGGAAACACCACCGCCACCACCGTGCTGGGCGCCGGCTACGTGGTGGTCGCCGCGGTCGTACTGGCGCTGAAAGTCCAGATCATCGTTCAGTTGATCATCCTCGCCGTCCAGATCGCCCAGGCGGTCGCCACGGCGGTGGCCACCTTCGGTGCGTCCCTGCTCGAGATCCCGATCTTCAAGATGATCACCAGCTTGATCGTCGACCAGCTCATCGACATGGCCCTGCAGGCGATCCTCGGTGGGTAAGCGCAACCGCAACCGACACCTGCGCGATGCGGCGGTGCCGCCCGAGGTGGAGTCGGCGTTGGTCAAGCCGGTCGCCCAACTTGCCAGGACCCCTCGGGTACGCCGCGAGTACCACGTCGGCGACGAGCAGCGACCCAAGCACCGGGACACTGACCGGAACCTGGCCATGGGCAGCGCGAGCCGCGCTCCGGCCAACGGCCAGACCGCGCTGGACCGCTCGGTGCAGATCAAGGAAACCAACGAGCGTCGCCGAATCGGCGTCGACCACGAGACCGGCGAGATCGTCATCCTGGACCGGCACCGCCGCATCGAGCCGAGCAATCCCGGCGAGGACGTCGTCGAGATCTACCACGGCCACGTCCGCGGCTGGGATGACCACAGCTCGGACGGCCTGAACGACGACATGCGCAACGCGCTCAAGCGGAGCGGGCTGGTAGACAAGAAGGGCCGGCCGACCGCGCCGCCGAAGGACGAGGAATGAGCACACAGCGCAGCTACTACGAGCCGGCACCGGCGACCCACGACGGCGCCACGGCCGCGCTCGCCGCGGGTGACATCGACGCTCTCACCGACTCGATGGTCGGGCTGGCCCTGCACGACGCGGACTGGCGCTGGTGCCAGGACTTCTACCTGCGGCTACTGGACCACCCGGAGGAGGACGTCCGGGCGACTGCGGCGATCTGCCTCGGTCATCTGGCCCGCATCCACCATCGGCTCGACACCGACCGGGTCATGCCAGCCCTGCGCGCCCGGCTGCGCGACCCGGCCATCGGCGGCACGGTGGAGGACGCCATCGCCGACATCGAGCAGTTCCTCGGCCTGCCGCCGGGATAGGCGACCCGTTCGTCAAGCCGCACACGTTCCGGTCAACGCGCGAGTTGAAGCCTTCTGACACAGGTGGCACCGAGCACCGTCTTGCCGCGCCTCGGGTCCGCCGTGGCTCTCGCTGGCCTGACCTGGCTTCTAGTCCACCTGGACGCTCAGAGCAGGAAGTCGTACAGGTCCCGGGGCACAGGGGTCGTCGCCTGCTTGGCCCAATCGGTGGGTAGCCCTCGCGCGTCAAGCGCCGCGATGTCGTTGAGCAGCATCCCGAAGGCAATGAACGTCTTGACGCGCAACGGGTCGAGGCCGCTGATGGCGGCGACGCGCGACCAGAGCCGGCCGAAGGCGTCGCGAACCGCGTCGCGTACGTCGGGATCCCCGCAGGCGGCGAATCCCTGCATCTGCAGCATGAGCCGCTGGCGGTCGACAAGCAGCTGCTTGTACTCCGCACCCATCAGCATGAGCGCATCGACACCGGTGGCGTCGCCCGCGGCGGCGACCATGCCGTCGGACATGGCGTCAAAGGCCGCGGTCACGACGTCGATGAACAGTGCGCGTTTCGTGCCGAAGAGCCGGAACACGTACGCCTCGCTGATTCCGATCTCGCTGGCGATCAGCTTGACCGATGTGCCGTGCAGGCCGGCGCCGGCGAACGCCGCGGCGGCCGCCTGCCGGATCTGCGTACGCCGCTCTTCAGCCGTGGCCCTTCCCGACATGGCACCCCCCACTTGTGAGTAGTAACTCACCATAGGTCGCCGGGTTCAGCTTGCTGTGAGTGGGTACTCACAATTACGTTGTGAGTGGTCACTCACAACGCGCCTGAGGAGGAACGATGGACGACAGCACGAGCGTCGTCGAGACCACGAAGGGTGCGGTACGGGGCCGGAGCACCGGCGGTGTCAGCGCCTTTCTGGGTATCCCCTACGCCGCGCCGCCGCTCGGACCGAACCGGCTCCGGGCGCCACAACCGGTACAGCCGTGGACCGGGGTCCGCGACGCGACCGCGTACGGCCCGACCGTGCCGAAAAGCGACTACCCCGCGCCCGTCGTCCCACTGCTTCCCGAAGTTACGATTCCGGGCGAGGACTGCCTCAACCTGAACGTCTGGACACCCGGCACATCGCCGTCCGACCGTCCCGTCTTCGTGTGGATCCACGGTGGGTCGTTCACCAGCGGCTCCGGGGCGAACGCCGAGTACGACGGGACCGCCTTCGCCCGCGACGGTGTGGTCTGCGTGACCATCAACTACCGGCTCGGCGCGGACGGCTTCCTCGAACTGCCCGACGCCGACACGAACCGCGGGCTACGCGACATGATCGCCGCCCTCGAGTGGGTACGCGACAACATCGCCGCGTTCGGCGGCGACCCCCGTCAGGTCACGCTCGCTGGCGAGTCGGCAGGCGCGATGGCCGTCGCGCCGCTGATGGCGGTGCCCGCCGCCCGCGGCCTGTTCGCCCGCGCTGTGCTGCAGAGCGGCGCAGCCTCGAACGTGCTGACCGTCGATCAAGCCGCCCTGGTGGCAGAACGGCTCACGGCGGGACTCCGCATCCCGGCGACAAGAGAGGCCGTCGCCGGTGTACCGATCGACCAGCTCATCGGCGCCGTCACGCAGCTGGGACTGCACGTACGGGCCCCCGGCACGGCTGCCGGATGGGGTGACATCGCGCGGCTGCTGCCCTTCGCCCCCGTGGTCGATGGCGACCTGCTCCCACACCCGCCGATGGAGGTCGCAACCACCCAGGTGCCGGCATTGATCGGCACCAACCGGGACGAGGGTCGGCTCTTCTTCGTCCCAGGTCGAGCCATCGACGTCATCGACGAAGCCATGCTCGCGGGATTCGCCGCGAACAACGGGATCACCGATCTCGCACCGTTCGTCGGCACGACGCCCGGCGAGACGTTGGTCAACGCCTACACCCACGCCCGTTTCGTACGGCCAGCGACCCAGCTGGTCAGGGCCAGGGGTGCGGTGCCGACATGGAGCTACCGATTCGACGGGCTCGACCTCGAGGACAACGACGGCCTCGGCTCCTGTCACACAGCGGAGGTGCCATTCGTCTTCGCCACCACCGGTCTACCGCAGATGCGACCGCGGATCGGCGCGCATCCGTCGGCTGCCGTGGCCGACACGATGCACTCCACCTGGGTCCGCTTCGCAACCACCGGCGACCCAGGCTGGGCACCCGGCACGACGGCGCACCTGGCGAGCCACCCTACGGGGAGTGTGGTCTAACGATATTCGGATCGGCGCCCTCGGACATAGGTTGATTTGCCGGGAGCTGTCCCGAACGTCCGCGCCAGGGCGGGCTCCGCCACGTGGTACGAATGCCTCAATAGGGGCATGAGCCACAGGACGGGCGAGCCGATGACGACGAGCAGGGCGGGCAAGCTGCTGCGGAAGCCCGAGGATCCGCAACGGGCGACGTTCCTGGAGCTGTTCTTCGACCTGGCGTTCGTCTACGTGCTCACCCAGCTCTCGCAGGTGCTCAGCCGGGACCTCACGTGGCGCGGCGCCTTCCACACGCTGGTGCTGCTGCTGGCGGTGTGGTGGGTCTGGTGCAGCACGGCGACGGTCCCGGACAGGTTCGACCCGCAGCGGCCGACGATCCAACTGCTGGTCATCGCGACCCTGGTCGGCAGCCTGGTGATGGCTGTCGCGCTGCCGGCGGTGTTCGGCGCGCAGGGCCTGGTCTTCGCGGGCGCGTACGTCGCCGTCCAGGTCGGTCGCAGCCTCGGCCTACTCATCGCCCTGCGGGGTCACGAGTTGCAGCGCGGTGCCCTACGGGTGCTCATCTGGTTCTGCGCATCCGCCGTGCCGTGGATCGCGGGGGCGCTGGTGCACGGCACGGCCCGCGAGGCACTGTGGACGCTGGCGGTGGCCATGGACTACCTGGCGGGGAAGCTCCGCTACCTCACCCCAGGTCTGGGCCGCTCACCGCCCGCGGAGTTGCCGAGCGCGGCCGAGCACCTGGCCGAACGCCACCGACAGTTCTTCATCATCGCGCTCGGTGAGTTGATCCTGGTCTCCGCTTCGACCCTCGGCGGCAGCGGCTTCGCGCCCGACCGGACCGCGGCGTTCGTGGTATCGATCGCCACCACGGTGCTGCTCTGGCGTATCTACATCTACCGGGCGGGCGAGCTGTCGGCCGCGGCCATCGCGGGCTCCGCCGATCCGGCCCGCCTCGGCCTGTCGGCGTTCTACGCCCACCTGGTCATGGTGGCCGGCGTCGTCGTCACCGCGGTCGGTGCCGAACTCGTCATCGCCCATCCAACCCGGCACGCCCAAACGGCCTGGATCGCGGTCATCCTCGGCGGACCCGCGCTGTTCCTGGCCGGGCGTGCCCGCTTCGAGTACGCGGTCTTCAGCCGGGTGTCCCGGGATCGACCGATCGGGCTGCTCGCGTTGGCCGCGCTGGCACCGGTGATGCTCCTCGTACCACCGCTCGTGGCCGCCCTAGCCGCCACCGCGGTCCTGGCCGGGGTCGCCGTCTCGGACGCCGCCGGCGCGCGAGGGCGTCCACCTGAGCCGCCGTCGCCACCCGGATAACCCGAAGCGCCCGGTTGGCCACCGTCGTGTGGATGCCACCACACCCGGCCGGAAAGATTCCGCGAGGATCCCCGCATCGCCGCAATGTGACAACGACGACAGGAGCTTCATGGACCAGTTGAGCCGCCGCGCCCGCGACCTCGGGATCGTCGTGGGGGCGCTGCCCACGGGGCGGGACAACGCGATCACCGACGTCGACGGAGTCCTGGTCGGGCACACCACCATCGACGACGGCGCCGACCTGCACACCGGCGTCACCGCCGTCGTACCGAGTCAGCTCGGCCCCGGACGATGGACCCTGCCGGCCGCCGTGTTCTCCGGCAACGGCCACGGGAAGCTGGTCGGCTCGACACAGGTGGACGAACTCGGCGTGCTGGAATCACCGATCGTCCTGACCGCCACGCTGTCCGTCTTCCGGGCCGCGGACGCGCTGCTGAGCCACCTGATGGACCGTCGCCCCGAGGGTCTGTCATTCAACCCCCTGGTTGGCGAGACCAACGACGGCCACCTCTCCGACATCCGCCGCCGCCCGATCAACGAGGGACACGTGCTCGCCGCCGTCGCGGGGGCGTCCGGCGGGCCACCGGTGGAGGGCTGCGTCGGGGCCGGCACCGGCACCACGGCGCTGGGCTTCAAGGGCGGCATCGGCACGTCGTCGAGGACGGTGCGGGTCGCCAACCGACCGGGGACGATCGGTGCGCTCGTCCAGTCCAACTTCGGCGGAGTGCTCACCGCCCTCGGCGTGCCGCTGCCGGTCGGTGAGCTGATCCCGGACGCCGACCGGGCCGAACCACCCGGCAACTCCTGCATGATCGTCGTCGCCACCGACGTACCCCTGGACGCCCGGCAGCTCGGACGACTAGCCCGGCGGGCGGTCTTCGCGATGGGCCGGGTCGGGGCGTCCTACAGCAACGGCAGCGGCGACTACGCGATCGCGTTCAGCACGGCGGAGCCGGACCAGCAGCCCATCCCCGACGGGGAGATCAACCCGGTCTTCGCGGCCGTCCTGGATTCTGTCGAGGAGGCGCTGCTCAACTCGCTCTTCACCGCCGTCACCACCACCGGTGTGGCCGGTCATACCAGTCGTGCCATTCCACACGGGGCGGTGGTCCGGCGATTGGCGGCGGCCGGCCGGCTGGCGACGCCAGCCTGATTCACGCGGTGGAGTTGACGCCGGCCGGACAGCGAGTGGGGTACCGATCGTCAACGGGCTCGGGTGCGAGCGGCGGTGACGATGCCCGCACGGTCCAGGACGGCCACCACGATCAGCACCCCGGTGGCGGTCGCGCTGGCCGCGACCAGCGGCAGTCGCAGGACGATCGCCGCGCCGGACAGGACGAACAGGCCGATCACCCGCGGCCAGGAGAGTCGCCGGTGGATCGCCAGGGAGAACAGGATCCGCCCGACGAGGAAGAGGGTGGGCCCGCTCAGGATGACCACGACGGCGGTCGTGTCACCGATCTCGGTGGGGTGGGCGATGCTCAGTTCGGCCCCGACGGCGGTGACCACTATGCCGGCGATCATCACCAGGTGCAGGTAGCTGGTGGCGACCCCTAGCCGGGACGGGTCGGCGTTCTCGATGGCCGGGCCCAGACGCTGGCCGGCCGGCGTCACGTAGAGCAGACCGATCAGCACAGCGGTGGTGAAGACCAGCAGGAACGCGGCTGTCTCCGGGAGGTTGAGGCGGGTGCGGGCGTACGTGAGGCCGGCGACCAGGACGAGTTCGCCTAGCGCGATGATCATGATCTGCTGGTACCGCTCGGCGAAGTGCTCACCGGCGAGGTGCAGCTCCTCCTGTCGGGCCCGACCCAGCCGGGGCGTGGGCCAGCCGAGTCGTGGGCCGATGAGGTCGATCGCGAGAGCGAGCACCCAGAGCGGCACCCGCCACTCCGGCAGGAACGCGCCGGCCAGCCACGGTACGGCGGAGACGCCGTACCAGCAGAGGATCCGCAGCGCCCGGCTCTGCCGCGGGTGACCGCGCAACATGAGGCCGGTGACCGTGCCCCGGGCAAGGTGAACCGCGACGTACGCGCCGGCGAAGAGCAGGCCTCGCCCGTCCAGCGCCTGCGGGATCGCCACCCCGGCCAGCAGGCTGCCCAGCGTGGCGCCGATCAGCAGCCCACGCAGCGCCTGAGTCTCCGGGTCGTACCAGTCGGCCAGCCAGGTGGTGGTCACCCAGATCCACCAGACCCCGGTCAGGAGCAGCGCGGTGCGCAGCGCGCCCACCAGGGTGAGGTCGGCGAGGAGGTGCTGGGCCAGTTGGCTGAGGGCGAGGACGAACGCCAGGTCGAAGAAGAGTTCCAGGAAGGAGGCGCTGAGCGGGACGTCCCTTCCTCGCAGCAGCCGTTCGGGCCTGCTCACCATCAGCGC
Organism: Micromonospora sp. NPDC005161; assembly: GCF_053599855.1. Taxonomy (NCBI): domain Bacteria; kingdom Bacillati; phylum Actinomycetota; class Actinomycetes; order Micromonosporales; family Micromonosporaceae; genus Micromonospora; species Micromonospora sp. NPDC005161. The sequence continues at coordinate 59,806 of NZ_JBSFYQ010000037.1, read as the reverse complement.
TCCTCCCGGCGGCATGCCCTGCGTCCGTCGTACCACCCGGGACCGGCCGCCGCGGCGAAAGCCGGCAACGGGCGCGGTCGGGTGGGGAGGAAAGGTCGCCGGTTCGCCACCTGTCGCCCGATCCGGGCGGCTGGTCTGCTGGTGGTGCAGCTCAGGTCCACCAGAGAAAGCAGGGTTTTCCATGTCGACTCTCCGCCGTACCCTCGCCGTCACCGCGACGCTCGCCGCGGCCGCCGCCACCTCGGTGTTCACCGCGTCGCCGGCGATGGCCAGCACGCCAGCCAGCTGCTCCAGCGTCCGCCAGATCGGCACGACGCGGGTGCTGACAGTCGGCGGGATGGAGGCCGCCTCGGTCAAGCAGTACTACGGCTGCGGCTACAACTACGCCTACATCTACGTCTGGGAGCAGTACCGCAACACCCACTCCAACTGGGACCTGTACGTGCACGTGATCGACCACAGCGACAGCGGCTCCGACTACGGCGTGGGCGAGCTGAACAACACGACCCGCGCGGAGCTGTGAGGCGCGCCCGCGAACACGGCCGCCCACTGCACGCACGTCACCGGTTACCTGAACTCGACGGGCGGCTCGACCAGCAAGGTCTGCTGACGCCCCCAGACCATGCACGTCGAGCCGGCGTCCCCGCCGCCCGGACGCGCCGGGAGCAGGAGGTGCTGACCGTGCTCTGCCGCCCGTTCGTCGAGGGTGGGGTGCCATTCCCCGAGCCACCTCCGGTGCGGGCGATCGCGGCCACCCTGCACGTCACCGAGAGCGCCGTGAAGAAACACCTGTCGCGGCTGTACGACAAGTTCGACCTCACCACAAACGACGACCGCCGCCGCTCGCGGCTGGCCGGCGAGGCCGTCCGTCGGGGTGCGGCCGGTCCAGCACCGGCCGCACCCTGACCTTGCGGCAGGGGCTGGTCGCCCCGCCGTGTCGTTGATCCGGTTGTAGCCTGCCCCACCAGGGACGACGGTGGGAGCACCGACCGTCGAGGGGGACGCCGATGACCAGTCAGCGGGAGACCGTGCAGGTCGACCACGACCTGTTCCGCGCCGTGTACGACTCACCCGCGTCGCTGCCCGGCCGACACCGGTGGACCACCCCGGAATCGGACGTCCGGCGGCTGGAGAAGCTGCTCGGCATGCCGGCGCGCACCATCGGCGCCCCGCTCTGGGTCAGCGGCGACGAGCCGGACTGCCCGAAGTGCGGCCGGCGGATCACCTGGTACGACATCGTCTCGTCGGCGCTCTCCGGCCTGCACGACAAGAACATGATCGCCACCGTCATCCTCGGCGAACGCAAGTACGTCAACACCGAGATCCCGGACGCCATCCCCGGAGTGCGCTGCGCCGACTGCCACACGACCATCGACGGCCTGCGCAGCTTCAAGTGCCACAACTGGGCGTACGCCTTCGAGGCGCTGGAGGCCGTCCGCGAACGGATGGCCGGCGGCCTCGGGCCGACCTGAGGCCACCAAGCAGAGCGGCTGTGCGGTCGCTGGACGAAGGTCGGTAAGCCGTCCCGACCTTCGACTCCTGCGCGGCCGCCTGCTGCGTTCCTACCCTTTCTCCCAGATGAACGGGGTATGAACATCTGGTGAGGTGATGCATGGTCGACACCGGCAACATGGACGTTCCGGAGATCAGCGCCGAGTGGTACCGCGACGTGATCGGCGTCGCCGCCGACAGCCCGCCCCCGGTGCAGTGGTTCGTCGGGCACGCCACCGAGGGGATGATCCTGCTGCTCGGCGCGCTGCTGCTGGTTGCCGCGCTGAGCCGCCTGTCCGGCGGCCCGCACGACCGGGCACTCGCCCTGGTCGCGCCGGTGCCGACCCTCCTGGCGTACGCCGGCAGCGAATGGCTCAAGACCGTGGTGGACGAGGAGCGACCGTGCCGGACGGTGGGCCGGGCCATCATCGCCGGCAGCTGCCCACCACCGGGCGACTGGTCGTTTCCCAGCAATCACGCAACCCTGGCCGGCGCGCTGGCGATCACCACGCTGTTGCTCTCCCGCCGACTCGGACTGGTCGCGCTGCCGCTGGCCGCGCTGGCGGCGATCTCGCGGGTCTTCGTGGGCGTGCACTATCCGCACGACGTGATCGCTGGGCTGCTCCTCGGCGCCCTGGTCGCCGCGCTGGCCACCCCGGTGCTGGCCCGCCCGACCACCGAAGCGCTACGCCGCCGCGCCGACGCCCGTCGCCCGGTCCCCGACCTGGCGGGCCGGCCCCGCCCCTGATCCCGCCCGCCCCGCGTCGCCCGGGCGCTACGCCCCGCGCACGCCCTCCCGAGCGTGACGACGTCCCACCCGACGGCATCTGGCCGCCGAAGATCGTGCTCGATCCTGGTTGTAGTGGTCTCAGGCGCGGCAGAGGCAACTACATCGTGAATCGAGCACGATCTTGAGCGGCGGGCGGCGGGCGGCGGGCGTCCCACGGGCGGCAGTCAGGTGGCTAGCAGGAGGGTGCCGAGGGTGCCGAGCAGGAGGAACGGGCCGAACGGAAGGTGGGTGGACCAGCGGGCCCGGCGGGCGGCCAACAGGCCCAGGCTGACCAGCGCGGACAGCCCGAACGCGAGAAGCAGCCCGAGCAGCAGGAACGGCCAGCCGTACCAGCCGAGCAGCGCGCCCACGCTGAGCGCCAGCTTGGCGTCGCCCAGCCCGAAGCCGCGGCGGCCGAGCAGCAGCGTGCTGCCGGCGAAGAGCACCGCCAGCCCCGCGCCCGCGGCGACGGCTCGCAGCCAGGGCCCCGGCTCGGGGTCGCCGAGCGCGGCCGCGCCGAGCAGCAGCCACGTCCCGGCCGCCGCCGGCAGGGTGAGCCGGTCCGGCAGGCGGTGCACGGCCAGGTCGACGAAGACCGCCGGGACCGTCCAGCCGAGCCACCAGGCCAGCGCCGGCAACGCCCCACCTGGCGGACCGGCCAGCGCCAGCAGCAGCACCACGGCGAGCCCGGCGATCGCGGCCAGCTCGACGGTTCCCGGCGGCGGGCCGACCCGGGCGCGGCAGCGACCGCACCGGCCGGCCGGGCCGAGCGCGGGCCAGGGCCGGGTCAGCCCGACCGGCGCCCCGCACGCGTCGCAGCCGGTCCGGCTGGCGGTGCCCGACGGTACGGCGTGACGCAGGACGGCCAACCGCAGGAGCGGGCTGACCGCCACGGTCGCCAGCACGGCGGGGAGCCAGGCGCTCGTGGCACCGGACGGCGGGGGTGCGGGGTGCCGATCGGGTGGATTCTCCTGACCCGGTACGGCCGCCGGAGGGCCGGTCAGCGGCATGTCGACGCCCGCACGGCCCGTGCGTCGAGCGCGAAGGCGAACACGGATCGTGACTGAACGATCGCTTGGGTGTAGCGGATGGCGCAGAAAGGGACGTGGGCAGCCGGTCGTCCGACGGCCTCCCGGGCCGGGCCCGGGCCAGCCATCCCGCCGGCCGGTGCGGCTCCTCGATCGGACGCCGGCTCCGCCCGGATGCCGGGATGACGCCGCGATGTCCCACTCTCGGGACCGGCGGAGCGGTCCCTGCCGACCCGTTCGGCCCGGAGTGGGCAGGCCGTGGCCCGCCCGTCGGTCGGCCGATGCTCGGAGCGCGGCACAGACACCCCTCACCACCACCTGTCATCACGCAGAGTGTTCACTTGAATTGCCTCTGTTGCATCGGCGAGCGTCAGCCTATGCTCGCCCCTTGGGTGTGACGCAAGCCTCACTGCAACAACCGACCGACACAGGACCATCCATTTGTAAAAGATCCGTAACGGTGAATGCAGAAGCGCAATGAACGGCTCCGGATGTGCTGATCCGGGCGCGCTTCCGCATGCCCGGCGGCGGTGATCCGTCGCCGCACCGGGCGACCACGAGGAGGCTCGACGGTGCGCGGACGACAGCTCAGGCGAGCAGCAATCTGCCTGCTAGCGGTCGTGGCGGCGGTGTCAGTCACCGCCTGCGGCAGCGGACGGGAGGCCGTCGAACGGCCGGCGCCGGCCCGGAGCGACGGACAACAAGCGGACCGGGAGGTCGAAAGGCGGGCTGCGGAAAAGGCGGCGCTCGACGCGTACTCCGGTTATCTCGCCGCCTCGCGTACGGCGAGTCGACGCAGTGATCCGCGCGCGCCGGAACTGTCCCGGTATCTCGCCGATCCACTGCTCACTCGGGTGCGAGTGTCCATTCGCGAGGCAAAGGAGCACGGCGCGATGCGTACCGGGGCGGTGAAGTCCGACCCGACCGTGACCTCGATCAGCCTGGACTCGGCCCCGGCCACGGTGGAGATCCAGGACTGCCTGGACGCGAGCGGTTACCGGCTGGTCTACGCCAAGGACAAGCGGGTGGTCCCGGGCAGTGGCGGCGGCAGGCACCTGGCCACCGCCACCGCGACCCGCTATCCCGACGGCCGCTGGCTGATCAACTCCAGTGCCGCGCACCGGGACCAGCCGTGCTGACCTGGGGAGGAAGGGGCGCCCCGGCCCGTACCGCCCGGGCCGGGACGCCCCGCCGGGCACTCACCGGGATCGGCCTCGCGCTGCTGCTGGTGGTCGGTGCAACCGTGCCGGCCGGCGCCGCCCGGCGCGCCGACCCCGGGGCGGAGTGCCCGCTCGACCAGCCGGACTGCAGCGTCTGGGACGACGAGCGCGGCACGCCGGGCGGTCCCGGCGGCGGCGGCGACAACGGCGGCGGGGACTCCGGCGGCGGAGGTGGTGGCGGCGTCTGCCAGTGGGGCGGGCGGACCATCCCCTGCTACGACGACCTGCTCGGCCGGTTCAACAACGGCGACGGGTGCTACTACAAGCTGACCGAGGGGGACGTCGAGCCGCCCGAGGGCCAGCAGTGGTATCTGCAGACCTGCAACGGCGGCGACCTGGGTGCCCAGGACATGGTGCTGCTGGATGGGCCACCGCCCGGCTACGGCGCACCGCCCGACCCGGAGGAGCTGGCCCGCCGCGCCCTGGCGTCGATCAAACTGTTGCCGGCGCGGCTCAGGGTGGCACCCCGCAAGAGCGTCGGCCCCGGACTGGTCGGCCTGCCGGTCTGGATGTGGGCGACACCGAGCGCCAATTACTTCGGCCCGCTGCACGCCTCCGCGTCCGACCGTGGGCTGACCGTCTCCATCGAGGCGAAGGTCGACCGGATCGTCTGGGACATGGGCAACGGCGACAAGGTCACCTGCCCGGGCGCCGGCACCCCGTACGACGCGAAGGGCAAACACGCCGGCCAGCCGTCCCCGGACTGCGGCTACGACAGCGGCTACCCGAAGGCCGGCACCTACCGGGTCGGCGCCACCACGTACTGGACGGTGCGGTGGTGGACCAACGGCGGCGTCCAGGGCGAACCGATTCCGCAGACCGGACCAGCGGCACCGTGCCGATCCAGATCAACGAACTCCAGGTGGTGACGCGATGAGCGGGCGGAACGAGTGGCTTTCGACGGAGCTGGTCCGGTGAGCCTCGCGACACGCAACGGAACCCCGGTGGACGCGCCGGTCAGCCCGCCCAAGGTGGTCCGGCAGCGCCGGATCCGCCCGGGGCTGCTGGGTCTGGCTGTACTCCTGATCGCGCTGGGCGGGCTGGGCGCGGCGTTCGCGGTCACCTCGGTCCGGGCTACCGGCAGCTACCTCGCGGTGGCCCGGCCGGTGGAGGTGGGGCGGGAGATCAGCGCCGCCGACCTGATCGCCGTGCAGGTCGCCGGCGGTCAGGGACTGCGCCCCGTGCCCGCCGGGCGGCTGGACGAGGTGGTCGGCAAGCGCGCCGCCGTGGCGCTGGTCCCGGGCACCCTGCTCACGCTGGGGCAGGTCACCGACGACGCGCTGCTAGGCCCCGGCCAGCAGCAGATCGCGCTCGGCCTCAAGACCGCGCAGGTGCCAGCGCGTGAACTGCACCCCGGCGACAAGGTCCTGCTGGTCAGCACCCCGGACGACAACGCCACCGGAGCGGCTGTCGCGGGCACCCGCTTCTCCGCCACCGTGATCGACATGGTGAGCCCGGCCAACGACGACAAGGTGCTGTACCTGGCGCTCACCATCCGGGACGTGCCCGCGGTGGTGGCGCTGGCCGCGCAGGAGCGGATCGCCGTCGTGCTGACCGAGGCGGCCTGAACATGGCGATCATCGCGCTGGTGTCCGCGAAGGGTTCGCCCGGCGTGACCACCTCGGCGCTGGCCTGCGCGCTGGCCTGGCACCGACGACTGGTGCTCGCGGAGTGCGACCCGGCCGGCGGGTCGATCCTCGCCGGCTACCTGGGTGGTCAGCTGGACGGGCCGCGCGGCATCGGCGAGCTGGCCGTCGGGGAGCTGCGCGACGGCAGCCTGGAGACCGCCTTCTGGTCCCAGCTGGTCGACCTCGACGCGCCCCGGCGGGAACGGCTGCTGCTGCCCGGGCTGGTCGACCCGACGCAGGCCGGCAGCGTCACCCCGCTCTGGCAGCGCTTCGCCGACTACTTCAACGCCCTGGACCGCGGCACCCCCGGCTACGACGTGCTGGTCGACTGCGGCCGGCTGCACGTCAACGGCCCGCCGTGGCCGGTGCTGCGGGCCGCCTCGGTGGTGCTGCTGGTGACCCGGGCCGAGCTGCCGGATCTCTCCGGCACCCGGGCGGTGGTCACCGCGATCGAACGGGACTTCGCCGAGCACCGGGTGCCGCCGGGCACCCTGCGGCTGCTGCTGGTCGGTGGTGGGCATGGTCGGGCCGAGATCAGCCGCGCGCTGAAACTGCCGGTGATCGCCCGGCTGCCGCACGATTCGCGTACCGCCGGGGTGCTCAGCCTGGGCGGGACGGTACGCGCCGGACGGCCGCTGCTGCGCGCGGCGGCCGCGCTGGAGGTGCCGGTCGGCGCGCTGCTGGAACGGCGGCGCGCCCGGCTGGCCTGGCCGGTGCAGCAGGGGGTGCCGGATGCGGTTTGAACCGGTCAGCGCCGACCCGCGCCAACAGCCGCCCGGCGTCACCTCCACGACGCCGCCGCTGACCGCGCCGAACGGCCGGCACCATTCGGTGCCACTGCCGGCGCCGCCTCCGGCACCCGCGGCCAGCCCGCCGCCGGAGCCGCCACCCCGCGCCCGGATGGACTTCCAGGTGGTCCGGGAGCTGCGCCGGGAACTGACCGAGCGGCTCACCCTGTGGCAGCGCGGCCGTGAGTTCACCGTCGACGAGGAGGACACCGAGCGGGCCCGGCTGGCCGTCACGGTGGTCGCCGAGTACGCGGACGCGGTCCGCCGGGCCGGCACGCCGATGGCCGCCGGTGAGGAACGCCTGCTGCTCGACCAGGTGACCGCCGAGCTGGTCGGGTTGGGTCGGCTGCAGACCCTGCTGGTCGACGACACCATCGAGGAGGTGCACATCCTCGGCTGCGACCAGGTACGCATCACCCGGCACGGCGGCGGGGTCGACTGGGCGGAGCCGATCGCCGACAGCGACGCGGAGCTGGTGGAGATCCTCCAGGCGGCGGCACGCCGTGCGGGCGCGACCGAGCGGTCACTGTCCACCGTGAAGCCCACCCTCGACCTGCAACTGCCCGACGGCAGCCGGCTGGCCGCGGTGTTCCTGGTCAGCCACCGCCCGTACGCGGTGATTCGCAAACACAACACCCTGGACGTGAGCCTGGACGACGTGGCCGGCGCCCGGGGTGACCTGGACGAGATGATCGACCCACTGCTGCGCGACTTCCTCCGCGCGGCGATGCGCGCCGGGCTGAACATCATGGTCGCCGGGCTGGCCGGCGCCGGGAAGACCACGATCATCCGGGCGCTGATGAACGAGATCCCGCCCGACGAGCCGTACGTGCTGCTGGAGGAGAGCCGGGAGCTGCTGCCGGCCCGCCGCCGGGAGCGGCACCGGGCGGTGATGAGTTTCGAGGCCCGCGAGGGGCACGGCGAACGTGGCTTCGACGGCCGGCCGGCCGGCGAGGTGACGATCGCCGACCTGATCCCGCTCTCGCTCCGGATGGGCGTACTGCGGATCATCGTGGGTGAGGTGCGGTCCCGGGAGATCGTGCCGATGCTCCAGGCGATGACCACCAGCCGGGGCTCGATGTGCACCATCCACGCCCGCACGTCCGCCGGCGTCGGTGAACGGATCGTCGAGCTGGCGCTGGCACACGGCCGCGAGATGACCGTCGACCAGGCCCGCCGGATGGCCGGCAACGCCCTGGACCTGATCGTCTACGTCACCGTCGAGGACGAGACCGCGATTGGCGGCCGTAAGCACCGGTTCGTCTCGCACGTGGAGGAGGTGATCGGGGCTGGCGAAGCCGGGCGCATCACCACCACCACGGTCTTCGGGCCCGGCCCCGACGGCCGCGCGGTCCCCCGGCACCTGCCGGAACGGGTCCGTGAGCAACTGCTGCGGGTGGGCTACGACGCCCGGCTGCTGACCCGGTGGATCGAGGCTGGCACCGGTGCCTGGCGCCGCCCCCGGCAGACCCGACTGGCCCGGCGGTGATCCGGTGCGGGACAACCTGGAACTGATCGCGGTGGTCTCCGGCGCCGCCTGTGTCGCCGGTCTGCTGCTGGCCGTGGTCGCGCTGATCGGCACCCGGCGGCCCGCCGGCCCAGGCCCGGGCGCCGGACCGGGTCTGAGCCGGCTCTGGCGCGGCTCCGGCGCCACCCCCGGCGAGCGGCGGGCCTACCAGGCTCTGCTGATCACCGCGTTGGTCGCCGGCGCGCTGGCCTTTCTGCTGACCGGGCTGCCGGTGGTGGGTCTGCTGGTGGCGGTGGCGGTGCCCGGCACCCCGTGGCTGTTCGCGGTGGGCAAGGCCGAGCAACGGGCAATCGCCCGGATCGAGGCGGTCGGCGAGTGGACCCGCCGACTCAAGGACGTCTCCGGCACCGGGCAGGGCCTCCAGCAGTCGATCATCGGCACGATCGGCAGCGTGCCACCCGGCATCGAGGACGAGGTCCGGCTGCTCGCCGCCCGGTTGCAGGCCGGTTGGATGGCCCGCTCCGCGCTGCTGGCGTTCGCCGACGACATCGGTGACCCGGTCTGCGACCAGGTGGTGGCGGCGCTGATCCTGCACCTCACCGACCGGGGCGAGCGGCTCGGTGACGTACTCGGCTCGATCGCCGGCGCGGCGGCGGCGGAGGTCGCCACCCGCCGGGAGATCGAGGCCAAGCGCACCCAGCCCCGGTTCGCGGTCCGCTTCCTCACCGGCATGACCCTCGCCACCCTGGCGTACGGGCTGATCAACACCGAGTACATCGAGCCGTACGGCACACCGGTGGGTCAACTCGTGATGGCCGCCCTCGGTGCCGCCTTCATCGGCCTGCTGGCCTGGGTGCGGTCGATGAGCCAGCCGCAGCGGCCGGCCCGGTTCCTGCCGTCGCCGGACCCGCAGGAGGTGATCGCGTGATCGTGAACTGGCACCTGGCCATCGCGGTGTGCGGTGGAGCTGCCGTGGGGCTGGGTCTGTTCCTGGTGGTCCGCGAGCTGGTGCCGGCGACCCCGGCGCTCGGACCGGCACTGCGCCGGTTGCACCAGCCGGCCGGCACCGGCCGGGTCGCCGCTCCCGCGTCCCGGCAACTGGACTGGTTGACCGGGCTGGCCCGCTGGCTGCGGCCGCCGCACCGGCAGCTCGCCCTGATCGGCCAGACCTCCGAGCAGTACGCGCTGTCGGTGCTGCTCTCGGCGCTGATCGGGCTGGCCGTGCCGACCCTGCTCGGGGTGGCGCTGTTCGTGCTGGGTATCTCGCTACCGCTGGTCGTACCGGTGCTCGGCAGCCTCGGCATGGCGCTGATCGCCGGGCTGCTGGCGCACCGGTCGGTGCTCGCCAAGGCGGACGCCGCCCGGGACGAGTTCCGCCAGGCCGTCTGCACGTACCTGGATCTGGTGGCGTTGCAGCTCTCCGCCGCGCACGGGCCGGTGCAGTCGCTGGAGCGGGCCGCGGCCGTGTGCGACGGCTGGGTCTTCGACCGGATCCAGGAGTCGCTGCGGATCGCCCAGATGCAGATGCACGCGCCCTGGGACGAGCTGCGCGACCTCGCCGACAAGATCGGCATTCCGGAACTGGGCGACGTCGGCGCGATCATGCGCTCCTCCGGGAGTGAGGGAGCGCAGGTGCACGAGACCCTGCGCAGCCGGGCCGACTCGCTACGCGACCAGATCCGCACCGACAACCTCGCCCGCGCCGAGGGGGTGACCAGCAAGCTCGACATTCCGGGCGCACTGCTCGTCTTCGTGCTGCTCGGCTTCGTCGTCTACCCGTTCATCGCCCGCGTCTGACCCCACCCCGAGAAGGAGTACGCCATGTCCATCATCAGCTACCTGCACGTCGTGATGACGACGCGTCTGGCCGAGCTGCGCCGCGACGGCGAGCGCGGCGACAGCCCGGTGCCGACCGCGGTGATCATCTTCGGTCTGGTCTTCGTGGCGACCATCGTCACCGGCCTGGCCCTGGGCAAGGCCAACGACTGGATGAAGGCCATCCCGAACCACACGAACCCGAAGTAGCCGGCGTGCGCCGAGTCGCGTTTCCGAGGTGGCGCCGGGTGATGGCCGACGCCCGGCGCGCCACCTCGCGGCCGGCGACCGGGAGCGGGGAGCCAACCCGGTGGAGCTGGCGGTGGTGATGCCGCTGATCCTGGTGCTGCTCTTCGCGTCGCTCCAGGTCGCGGCCGTCTTCCTGGCCCGCTCCACGGCGTTGAACGCCGCGCAGAGCGGGGTCAACGCCCAGCGGCTGTACGACGCTCCGGACGACGCCGGGGTCGCCAGCGCCACCCGCTTCCTGAACGCCACCGGCGGCTGGCTGGTGGGCTGGGCAAAGACCGGCCCAAGCTGCGTGACCACCGACACCGAGGTGACCTGCACGGTGCGCGGCCGGTCCCTGTCGGTGGTGCCCGGCGTGGACTTCGCGGTGCGGCAGACCGCGCACGGGACAGTGGAACGGGTGACCACGCCATGAGCCGCGGCGTCGAGCGGGGCTCGGTCTCCATCGAGGTGGCGGTGCTCGCACCCGCGTTCATCGCGCTGATGGTGCTGGCCGGCGTGGCCGGGCGTAGCGCGGTGGCGGCGGAGGCGATCGACGCCGCCGCGCACGACGCGGCCCGCGCCGCCTCGATCTCCCGGAATGCCGACACCGCGCGGACCGCGGCGCGGGAGGCCGCCCGCAAACAACTGGACTGGCACGGGCTGGCCTGCAGCAACGACCTCGACCCGACGTTCACCGGTTCGGTCGCCGGCAAGTCCACCAGCTTCGACGCCGCCTTCAGCAGCCCGCTCGGTGCGGACGCCACGGTGACGGTGGAGATCAGTTGCCTGGTGTCGTTCAAGGACATCTCGCTGAACGTCGTGCCCGGTATGCCGACCGACAACCGGATCACCGCGGACTTCACCTCTCCGCTGGACCGCTACCGGAGCCGGCAGTGACCGCGTTCACTCCCCGGCCTCCGCACACCGGTGAGCACGGCCGGGTCAGCATCTTCCTGGCGGTGGCGATGACCGGCGTACTGGCCATCGTGGGCCTCTCCTTCGACGGCGCCGGGCAGCTGCGCACCCTGCAACGCGCCGACAACCTGGCCGCCGAGGCGGCCCGGGCCGGTGGGCAGGCCATCGACCGGGCCACCGCGATCGAGGGCGGGCCGACGCGGCTCGACCGGCCGCAGGCCCGCGTCGCGGTCGCCAACTACCTGGCCGCCGCCGGCACCACCGGCCACACCGTGAGCTTCCCGGAAGTCGCCGGGGAGACCCTCGTCCGGGTACGCGTCACGATCACCTACCGCCGTTCGATGCTCGGGCTGTTCGGCTTCGCCCGCACGGTCAGGGTCACCGGCGAGGCGACCGCGCGAGCCATCACCCGCGAGCCATCACCGCAGGAACCGTAGGAAGGAAGGCAGCCATGCCCGCATCGGGTGGGTCCGTCGTACGGCGGACCGGACGGATCCTCACCGGCTTTGGCGCGCTGATCGTGCTCTGTACGCTGCTGGCCGGCGCGCCGGTCGCGCTGCTCGCCTTCGCGGGCAACCCTCTGCCCGACCACCTGCCGAGCATCGCCGAGGTGGGCACCGCGCTGACCAGCAGGGATGACGGCCAGCTCTTCCTGCGGGCGTTGGCGCTGGCCGGCTGGTTCGGCTGGGCCACGTTCGCATTCTCGGTCCTCGTCGAGCTGGGTGCCCAAAGCCTGCGCCGGCCGGCACCGAAGCTGCCCGGAATGAGCCGCCAGCAGAAGGCCGCCGCCGCCCTGGTCGGCTCGGTGGCGCTGATTCTCGCGGCCAGCCCGGCCGCCGCCGTCTACGCCGGCACGCCGTACGCCCACCCGGACTCGCCGGCCGTCGCCACCCTGGCCGGTCCGGCGTCGGCGTCGGCGCTGGGTACGGCCCACGGGATCGCCGCCCCCCGCGTCGGGGGCGCCACGGGCAGCGGGCCGCTGGGGCTGGACGCGCCCGGCTGGACAGGCGCGAGTGACGGGGCGGCGCCGGTGTACCGCGTGGCGCGGGGTGACTACCTCGGCGAGGTGGCCGAGCGTTACCTGGACGAGTTCGCCGACTATCGACGGCTGGCCGAGCTGAACCGGCTCGACGACCCGGACCGGATCCGCCCCGGCCAGTTGCTCCGGCTGCCCGCGGAGGCCACCGATCAGGGTGCCCGCTCGCACGCCACCGGCCGGCTGGTCGCCCGGCCCACCCCCAAGCCGCCGGCGCCCCGGCCGGCACCCGAGCGGGCCGCACCGGAGCGGGCCGCACCGACACCGCCGGGTGGCGCGGAGTCCGCCGGTCAGCCTCCCGCGATGACCGTCGGCGCCGCCCGGGCCGGCGCGACCGACCGGGTCAACCGGCCGCTGGCGGTCTCCGCCGTGCTGGCCGTGGCGAGCATCGTCGGCGCCCAGATCGGCGCGGTGCTCGGGCTGCGTCGCCGTCCGGCCACCGCCGGTGCGGCCCCTCGGCTGGCCGCGTCCACCCGCACGCCCCGGGGCGGCGCGGGCCGGAGCATCGGCGGCACAGCCCGGACCACCAGCGGTACGACCCGGCCCGCCGGCATCACCGCCGGACCGAGCGGCGGCGCGGCATCGACTGTCAGCGACACCGGCCGGGCCGGCGGCGGCATGGGGCCTGCGGGCGGCGGGATGGCACCGACCGACGCGCCCGGGCTGGCCAGTGACGGCCGAACTGGCGACGGGCGCTGGGGTGGCGACGAGGGTTGGGGCGGCTACGACGAGCACGGTGGCCTGCTGGCCGGCGGGCCCGGCCTGGACTCCGTCCCGGACGGACCGCAGGTCGGTCGGCACCGGCGCAGCTGACTGGCACTGGCCGGCGCTCGCCCGTCCCGGTCGGTCCCCACGACGGTCGCCGCCGTGTGGCGGTCAAGCGGCGGACTTCCGATGCTGGCCCGCCCGGTTGCTGGTCCCGCCGAGCTCCCGCTCAGATCGCCGCCGGTTGACGGGCAGCGCCGGGCTTCCGGCTCGGCGCGGCCACGGCCACGGCCACGGCCACGGCCACGGCCACGGCACAGACTCGGACTAGCCCCCGGCTGGCGGCACGCTGGGTCCCGAGAGGCGTTATACCTCACAGGTATAAATATGACTCTGAGGTATAACCGCTGAAAGCAACACCGCCCCAGGAGCAGCCCGCGCAGGGCCAGGCAGCGCGCGGCAACCCGCGCAGGGCCAGGCAGCCCGCGCAGGGCAGGCAGGGTGGAGCGGCGATCGGCGGCCTGGCAGCCTGGCCCGCGCGTCGGACACCGGGCGGATATCCGTTCGCTGGGTGTCAGGGCAGGCGGGTCTGCAGCACGCCGTTCTCGATCCGGGTGGGCAGGATCTGCTGGTCGTTGCCGGACGGCCCATGCACGACCTCGCCACCGTTCAGGCGGAAGGCGCTGCCGTGCCACGGGCAGACCACGCAGGCGTGGCCGTCGATCTCCTCCACCTCGCCCTCGCCGAGCGGCCCGCTCTGATGTGGGCAGCGCTCCAGCATCACGGTGACCTCGTCACCGTGCCGGTAGAGGATCACCGAGACGTCGTCCACCTCTCGGGTGACCAGCGTGCGTTGCGGCAGCGCGGCCATCTCGACCAGCGAGTGCCAGCCGTCGCTCATCAGGTGCATCTCGGAGATGCTCTGGTTGACCTGCGCACCCTGCTTGTACGCCAGGTGACCGCCGATGTACGCACCGAGGCTCACGGCGGAGAGCCCGAGAAAGCCGAGGGTACGGCCAGCGCCGTGGCGGCCGGAGAGCCGCGCGGCCAGCGATCCGGCGTAGAGCGTCACGCCGACCGTGTTCGCGGCGGCGTGTACCAGGCCGACCCGGCGCTGGTCGCGGGAGAGCGCCGCCCAGTCGTTCAGCCCGGCGACCGCCGCCGGCAGCGCGCTGACGGTGCCCAGACCGACCAGCACGGTGGCGGGACGGCGCTGCCCGGGCATCAGGTCCAGCACCGCGGCGCTGATCCAGGCACCCACCGGCACCTGCACCATCGCCGGATGCAGCGGATGTCCCAGCGTCACTCCGTGCAGCAGGTCCCGCAGCCGCCGGGGACGCAGCGTGGCGAGGACCGCCCGCTGCAGCCGGTCGCCCGTTCGGTCCAGCCGCGATGCTTGCTCAACTTTCGTCAATAGTGCTCGCACGCGTACCGACTTCCCGGCGAAAGCGGTCGCAAACCGGTCGACGGTGACAAACCTGCAGCACGGCGTGTCGGCAGCGCTTTCCGCGCGCTCCGGCCCGCCTTCTGATCGGATCCGGGGTCTGCGGGACCGGTGGATGGCGGGCATGCTGAGCCGATGGGTGTACGGGTGGAACGCGCCGGGCCGGTGACGACAGTGGTGCTGGACCGACCGGCAGCCCGGAACGCCGTCGACGGGCCGACCGCGCGAGCCCTGGCCGACGCCTTTCGAGCCTTCGACGCCGACCCCGGCGCGGCGGTGGCCGTGCTTTGGGGTGCCGGCGGCACGTTCTGCGCCGGCGCCGACCTCAAGGCGATCGGCACGCCGAGCGGCAACCGGGTCGAGCCGGAGGGGGACGGCCCGATGGGCCCGACCCGGATGGCGCTGAGCAAGCCGGTGATCGCGGCGATCTCCGGGTACGCGGTGGCGGGCGGCTTGGAGTTGGCGCTCTGGTGCGACCTGCGGGTCGCCGAGTCCGACGCGACGCTCGGCGTGCTCTGCCGCCGCTGGGGAGTGCCACTGATCGATGGCGGCACGGTCCGGCTGCCCCGGCTGATCGGTGAGAGTCGTGCGATGGATCTGATCCTCACCGGCCGACCGGTGCCGGCCGATGAGGCGTACGCGATGGGGTTGGTCAATCGGCTTGTGCCGCCCGGCCAGGCGCGGGCCGCGGCCGAGGAGCTGGCGGCAGGGATCGCCCGGCACCCGCAGACCTGCCTGCGCAACGACCGGGCGGCGGTGCTGGCCGGAGCGGGCCAGCCCGAGTCGGAGGCGATGGCGACCGAGCTGGCGTACGGGATGGTCTCGCTGGCCACCGACGCGGAGGCCGGCGCCGCCCGGTTCGCCGCCGGTGCGGGCCGGCACGGCACGATGCCGCCGGGAGGGGGGAACCTCCCGGCGGCACCCGGTGCGGGCTAGATCAGTTGCGGTTGATGGTGAAGGTTGTCGTGGTGTTGCGGATGTCCTGGTAGTTGTTGGTCAGCCGCAGGTTGTTGAAGGTGACCGAGCCGACCGCCGGGCCCTGACCGGGTTCCGGCATCTCGTTCGCCCAGATCGCGAAGCCGGACTTCGCGTCGAACGCGTCACCGCTCTTGCGGACGCCGCTAATCGAGACGTTGGTGAAGACGGTGTCGGTGATCGGGTTCTCCGGCTGCGGTCCGTTGTACTTGGTCTGGAACATGATCCCGGTGTACGTCGGGTCGACGATGTCCACGTCGGACACCCGGATGCCGCGGAACTCTTTCGAGGCGGAGAAGACCCAGATCGCGGGGA
This sequence comes from Micromonospora sp. NPDC005161, assembly GCF_053599855.1. Classification (NCBI taxonomy): domain Bacteria; kingdom Bacillati; phylum Actinomycetota; class Actinomycetes; order Micromonosporales; family Micromonosporaceae; genus Micromonospora; species Micromonospora sp. NPDC005161. Next base: position 43,981 of record NZ_JBSFYQ010000037.1, on the reverse strand, counting down.
ATGTCTGCGCTCCCCAGAAGTGCCCACCGGCCCGGATCAGCGAGATGTTCTGGAACTGGGTGGGTGGGCTGGCTCCGAACCCGATGAACGGGTAGCCGAAGTCCAGCGAGCTGATGGTGAGCCCCGAGTACGTCAACATGTCCGCGATGTACAGGTTGCGGAAGATGTTGTTGTAGCCGCCGTAGACCGCCAACCCGGCCGCCCGCCAGGTCAGCGTGGCCGAGAGGTTCTCGAACACGTTGCCATTGTTGGAGGTCGACGCACCCTGGTCGGTGGCCGAGAAGAGGGCGAACGCGTCATCGCCGTTCGACCGCCCCTCGGTGTTGGTGATCAGGTTGTTGGTGCTGCCGTTGGTCAGGTTCACACCGTCGGCGAAGGTGTTCCGGAAGCGGCTGTTGCGGATGGTCAACCCGCTGACGCTCACTCCCCAGTACGCGCAGACGGTGTGCTCGACCCAGACGCTGTCCAGGGTCATGTTGTCGACGTCCTTCAACTCGCCCCAGACCTTGCCCGGTCCGTCCTGCCGGACGGTGTAGTTGCCGAAGAAGGCGATGTGCGAGAAGGACGACCCGCTGGCCGAGGACTCCACCCGGAAGCCCGCATCGGTGTTCGACTGGCTCGTCGGCGTCTGGAAGCGGGTGTACCACATCCCCGCGCCGACCACCGAGATCGGCTTGCCGTACACCTGGAGCTTCTGCGCGGTCTCGTACGTGCCAGCCGGCAGGTAGACGCCGATCAGGTTGCCGGTGGTGTCCATCCGAACCGCGTCCAGCGCGTTCTGCACGTCCTGGTGGCTGAAACCGGTCGGCACCCGGTACCGCGCCGGGTCCGGGTTGGCGCGCGGCGCGACCAGCTCCAGGTTGATGAAGTCGATCGCGTACGTGGTGGTGTTGGCCGGGTCCTTCTGCAGGCGGATCCTGCTGCCGGCCGGGATGGTCGAGTTCAGCATCACGTTCGCCTCGTCGTACAGGTGCCGGGGCGGGCCGGCGCTCGGCGAGTCACTCGGGCTGGCCTCCGCGCCATAGAGCCAGATGTGCTTGGAGGTCAGGTTGATCGGCTTGTGCAGGGTGCCGTTGACGTAGATGTTCAGGGTCGAGTCGATGCCCCCGCCGCCCGGCGAGTCGGGGATGGAGAAGCGGGTGACCAGCGTGTTGGTCGCCGCCCGGGTGGTCCACTCGACGTACGAGCCGGTGCTGTTCAGGGTCACCGCCCGACGTCCGGACGCCTCACCGCCGAGATTGCCGATGTCCCGGTTCGGCCCGACCTGCCCGGCGCCACCGCCGGTCGTGCCGTCCTCGGCCTCGTACATGTCGTAGCCGAGGTTGGCGCCGCGCCCCACGAAGAGCGGGCGGTCACTGGTGTTGTTGGCCTGCTTGACCGGCAGCTCGTTGCCGTCGGCGGCGAGCACCACCCGGACGGTGTACTTGCCGTTCGCGGCGGTCCAGGTGCCGAGACTGATCGGGCCGACCGTCGCCCCGGCGTTGATCACACCGGAGTACGAGCCGGTCAGGGTACGGACCACGGCGCCGGACTCGTTGAGCACGGTCAGGGTGATGCCGTGCGAGCCGGACGCGGACGCCTGGTTGCCGGCGTTGCGGATCGACACGGAGAAGTTCACCGTGCTGCCGGGGGGCGGGTTGCCCGGTGACCAGTCGACGGCCGAGGCGACCAGGTCGGAGCTGGCGACCGCGCTGACCACCAGCGGGCTGGGGTTGGTGTAGCTGTTGTTGGTGTCGTCCTGCTCGACGACGGTGTTCGACTCGTCGACCTTCGCGCTGAGCGGGTAGCTACCCGAGTCACGCGTGCCGATGGCGGCGCTGACCGTGGTCGAGGCGCCGGCCGCCAAGCCGCCGACCGACGCGGTGCCGACCCGGGTGGCGCCCAGGTAGAAGTTGACGTTGGTGGCGCCGGAGGACGCCGAGCCCGCGTTGCGCACGGTGGCCGAGAGCGTGATGGTGCTCGTCTCCACCGGCGCGGACGGGGTGAACGACATGCCGGTCACGGTCAGGTCCGGGTTCGGCGCCGGGGTGCCGATGACCTGGAACTCGGCCACCTGGCCGGCCGGAGCGCCAGTGTTCGAGGCGATCGAGAGCCGTACGTCGGCCGCCGCACCGGAGACCGGGATGGTCACCGTGTTGCCGCTGCCCGGGTTGAAGCTGTAGTTCGCCGCGCCGACCAGGGTGGTGAAGGTAGACGAGCCCTGGTCGCGGCCCAGCACGGTGATGTTCTGGGTACGCGCCCCCCAGGCCGCGTCCGGGTTCAGCTTCAGCACGATCTGGCTGAGGCTGGCGTTCGCGCCGAGCTGCACGGTCAGTGTGCTCGGGTTGCCGTTGCCCTCCCAGTAGGTGGCCACGTTGTTGTCGTTGGCGTTGGTGGCCACGAACGTGTGCACGTACCCGGAGGCGGTGATCGGCTTACCGACCGCCAGGTTGGTGCCGACCGGCGGGTTGCCGGTGCCGGTCCGGGTCACGGTGTTGCTGTTCGCCGACTGGTTGCCGGCCGCGTCCTTGGCCCGCACGTAGTAGGAGACCGTGGCGCTGTCCGGCTGGCTGTCGATGTACGTCAGGGCCGAGGCGTTGACGCTGCCGCGCAGTCCGCCGTTGGCGTAGACGTCGTAGCCGGTCACCCCGACGTTGTCCGTGGACGCGGACCAGGTGAGCCGGATCTGCCCGCTGGAGGGCTGGGTGTACGCCAGGTTGCCGGGGACGCTGGGGGCCTGCGTGTCGGGGCTGCCGACGGCGCCGTAGACCTCGACCTCGGAGAACTGGGCGGCCGGCCAGCCGGTGTTGCCGGTGACCTGCACCCGCACGTAGCGGGTGCTGGCGGCGGTGAAGCTGACGGTCGCGGTGTTGCCGGTGGCCGGGTTGAAGGCGTAGCCGGCGGACGCCTTCAGGGTGGTGAACGACGAGCCGTTGGTGGAGCCGAGCACCGACAGTGTCTGGGTGCGGGTCTGCCAGGCCGACGCGGGCGGCAGTTTGAGCACGACCCGGTCCACGCTGACCGTGGCGCCGAGGTCAGCCTGGATCCACTGCGGGAACGCGTTGTTGGCGCTCTCCCAGTAGGTGTCCGCGTTGCCGTCGTTGGCGTTGCCCGCCACGTAGTTCTGGTTGTGGCTGCTGGCAGTCATGGTGGCGGAGAGTCCGGCGAGCATGGCCACGCGCGCGGCGGCCGCGGGCGGGTCGGCCACCGGTGCCGCGCTGGCCGTGGGGGTGACGACCGGGGCGGTGACGAGGAGCATCCCGGCGAGTACGCCGGCGAGCAGCCGCCGGTGGCCGGTGCGGGTGGTTCGGGGGACGGAACTGGGCGCGCCGGTTGGCGGCGTGCCTCGTCTGGTGCCGTTACTGGACATGGGGTCGCTACACCTCTTTCGGGGGTGGGTGGGGTGTGGTGCCCGGAGCCGGTGCCCCCGTCCGGCTGGGCGGGGGCCACCGGGCTAGCTGGAGTGGACCTCGAACTCGCTGAGCTGACCGGCCGGCCAGCCGCTGTTGCCGGTGACGGTCAGCCGCAGGTACCGCTGGCTGGTCGCCGCGAACGTCACGGTGCCGTGTTGCCGCTGGCCGGGTTGAAGGTGTAGCCGGCGGACACCTTCAGGGTGGTGAACGACGAGCCGTTGGCGGAGCCGAGCACCGACAGCGTCTGGGTGCGGGTCTGCCAGGCCGATGACGGCGGCAGCTTCAGCACGACCCGGGACACCGACCGGGCGGTTCCCAGGTCCACGGTCACCGACTGTGGGAACGCGTTGTTGGCGCTCTCCCAGTAGGTGCTCGGATTCCCATCCACCACGTTCGGCGCGGCGTACACGTCGACGTGGCTGGTCTCGGTGACCGGCCGCCCGGCCGCCAGGTTGCCGGTGGGTGGCGGCGTGGTCGGGGGCGGAGTCGTCGTGGGCGGCGGCGTGGTGGGCGTGCCGCCGTACACCTCGACCTCGGAGAGCTGTGCGGCTGGCCAGCCCGTGTTGCCGGTGATGCTCACCCGGATGTAGCGGCGGTCACCGGCGGGCAGGCCGATCGACACGCTGTTGCCCGTGCCGGGGTCGAAGACCCGGCCGGCGGAGGCGGCCAACGTGGCGTACGACGACCCGTCGGTGGAGCCGAGCACCGACAGGGTCTGGGTACGGCTCCCCCAGCCGGCGGGCAGCTTGAGCACCACCCGGTCGACCGACCGTGCCGAGCCCAGGTCGACGGTCACGGTCTGTGGGAAGGCGTTGTTGGCGCTCTCCCAGTAGGTGGCCGCGTTGCCGTCCACCGCGTTGCCCGCGGTGTAGCTCTGGTTGGTGCTGGTGGCGGTCGCCGGCCGGTTCAGCGCCAGGTTCCCCCCGGTGGGCGGTGGGGTGGTCGGTGGCGGGGTGGTGGGTGGCGGGGTGGTCGGCGGGGTGCTGGGTCCACCGCCCCACTGCGGGTCGGGCCACGGGCCGCAGTACGGGGTCGGGGTGTACCAGCCGGAGTTGCCGGCGCCCTGGGTGATCTGGAAGCCGCCGCCCACGCAGTTGTGGATCGGGTTGCTCTGCGCGATGTTGGTGGCCCGCACGTTGGTGATCGACACCTGGCTGGGCGCCTGCACCTGGAGGGCGTACGTGCCGGCGCCGTCGATCCGTACGTTGTTGAGGTTGATCCCGTTGGTCTGGCCCTCGATCCAGTGCAGCGCCGCGTACGAGCTGTCCAGGATGTCGGTGTCGGTGATGTTGATGGTGGGCTGCTGGAACGCCTCGTTGAGCGCGGAGAACCAGATCGCCCCGACGCCGAAGTTCCAGTTGTAGTCCGAGTTGCCGTTGCGGATCAACGTGTTCCGGGCGATCGTCCAGGTGCCCTGGACTCCGGTGGCGCCCTGCACGCCGGGGTAGCGGTTGGCGACGTGGATGCCGCCACCGTTGGTCAGCGAGTCGGCCGTCACGTTGTCGGTGATCTTGATGTCCCGACCGCCGTAGCTGACCAGGTGGTTCGCCAGCAGGGTCACGCCGATGGTGTTGTGCGTGAAGGAGTTGTTGACGTTCGGCACGCTCTGCGCCCACATCGCGAGCGCGTCGTCGCCGGTGTTGCGGACGAAGGTGTTGGTCACCGTCGAGTTGGTCACGCCGGTGTGGAAGTTCACCCCGTCGGCGGTCTGGTCCAGGATCCGGCTGTTACGGATGGTGAAGTTGTCCATCGGGCCGTCCATCCAGGCCCCGACCTTGGTGTTCTCCAGCCAGAGGTTGTCCACCACCGAGTTGGTCATCGCCCCGCCCAGCGCGTTGACCTGGTCGTCGTCCACCCGTTCCCGAATGTCACCGATGATGGCGAAGTCCCGCAGCGTCACGTTGCGACTCGGCCCGCCGGCCTCGTGCGGGCGGACCGCGCCGGTGTAGCCACCGCCGGGGACGTACTTGCCGTAGATGCCGGCGGCCCGCTTGCGGTCGGTGGGGTGCCGGCCACCGAGCACCGAATACCACGGGCCGGCGCCGCGCAGGGTCACCCCGTCGACCACCACGTGGTCCCAGAGGGTGAAGGTGCCGGTCGGGATCCAGACCGCCCGGCCCTGGGCCTTCCCGGCGTCGACCGCCGCCTGGAACTTCGCGGTCGAGTCGGTCGCGCCGCTCGGGTCGGCGCCGAAGTCGGTGACCACGTCGAGCACACCGGTGGGCTTGTCGAGGGGCCCGCCGACCAGCTCGAAGTCGGCCAGGTCGATGGTGAAGCTTGGCGACTGGGCGGTCGAAGAGACCTGCAACCGGATCTTGGCGCCGGCCGGGTAGGTGCTGCCGAACATCGCCCGGGTCTCATCGTAGAAGTGGTGCGGGTTGGTGTCGCCCGGGTTGTTGTTGAACGGATAGCCGCCGTAGTACCAGCCGTACCTCGAGGTCACCGGAACCGACTTCAAAAGGTTCCCGTTGGCCCGCAGGTCGATGGCGGCGTCCCGGCCGGTGCCGGCCGGGCTGTCCGGCAGGCTGTGCCGGAAGGTGACCGCGTTGGCGGGGGCGGTGAGGGTGAACTCGACGTACTCGCCGACGGAGTCGAGGGTGACCGCCTCCCGGCCGGACGCCTCGGATGGAAGCGTGCCGTAGCGCCGGTCCGAGCCGATCTTCGTGCCGGTGTGGGCGGCCTTCTCAGCCTCGTGCTCGACGAACGGGACGGTGGCGCCCCGGCCGGGGATGTCGAAGGGGGACAGCCCGGCTGCCGAGGCCGGGGTCGCGGTGCCGGTGATCGCGAGGGCGGTCACCGATGTCGCGGCGAGCAGGGTGGCGGCGATGGCGGCCAACCCTGCCCGGGTCGGGTGTCGGAGATGGTGCGGGGTGCCGGTGGTGTGGTTGGCCATGAGCTGCGCTCTCCCTTTCGTCAGGCAGGCCAGATCCCCCCGTGTCCGTGCGGCGTGGCGTCCCCCGTTCCTCCTTCCCTCTCGTCGTCCGGCGCGGGGCCGGGATGGTGGTGTGGTGCCGGCGGCCGGGACGGGCCGCCGGCACCACGGCGATCAGGTCAGGCCGGGTCCGTCCGCCGCCCGCGGCCCGTCCGCAGGTTGGGCGGTACGCAGCCAGACGGCGGTGTCCGACGGCAGCAGACCCTCGTCGAGCGGCCCGCTGGCCAGCAGCAGGTCCCCGTCGCCGGGCAGCGGCACCGGGGCGTCGGTGAGGTTGACCAGGCAGCGGAAGCCACCGCCACGGCTGAAGGCGAGCACGCCGTCCGGTGCGGGCAGCCAGCTCATCTCGCCGTCGCCGAGCGCCGGGTCGGCCCGCCGGATCTGGATCGCCGCCCGGTACAGCTCCAGCATCGAGGCGGCGTCGCCGGTCTGCGCCCGGGCCGTCCGGTCCTTCCAGTCGGCCGGCTGGGGCAGCCATGGCGTTGCGGCGCCGTCGGGGCTGAACTCGAACGGGGGCTCGTCACCGGCCCACGGCAGCGGCACGCGGCAGCCGTCCCGACCGGGGTCGATCCGGCCGGAGCGTTCCCACATCGGGTCCTGGCGCAGCGCGTACGGGATGTCCTCGACCTCCCAGAGCCCCAGCTCCTCGCCCTGGTAGACGTAGGCGGCGCCGGGCAGCGACAGCGACAGCAGCGCGGCGGCCCGGGCACGGCGGGTGCCCAACTCCAGGTCGGTGGGGGTCCCCTCGCGCTTGGCGGCGAAGCTGAACGTGGTGTCCGCCCGGCCGTAGCGGGTCACGTGCCGGGTGACGTCGTGGTTGGAGAGCACCCAGGTGGCCGGCGCGTTGACCGGCGCGTGCGCGCTCAGCGTCCCGTCGATGCTCTCGCGTAGGGCCGAGGCGTCCCAGGCGCAGCCGAGAAAGTCGAAATTGAACGCGGCGTGCAGCTCGTCCGGGCGCAGGTAGTTGGCGAACCGCTGCCGATCCGGCAACCACACCTCACCGATCAGGGCCCGCTCGCCGGGGTACTCGTCGGCGACGCGCCGCCAGCCCCGGTAGATGTCGTGCACCCCGTCAAGGTCGTGGAACGGGTGCGGCTGGTCCGGGTGGACCTCGGGCAGCATCCCGTCCTTGACCAGCAGCCCGGCCGAGTCGATCCGGATGCCGTCCACCCCCCGGTCGAACCAGAACCGCAGGATGTCCTCGAATTCGGCCCGCACCCTGGGGTGGTCCCAGTTGAAGTCCGGCTGCTCGGGGGCGAACAGGTGCAGGTACCAGTCGCCGGGGGTGCCGTCCGGGTTGGTGGTCCGGGTCCAGGTCGGGCCGCCGAACTCACCGACCCAGTCGGTGGGCCGCTGGTCGCCGTTCGGGCCCCGGCCGGGACGGAACCAGAACAGGTCCCGCTCCGGCGCGTCGGGCCCGCCGGCGAGCGCGGCCTGGAACCAGGGGTGCACGTCCGAGCAGTGGTTGGGCACCACGTCGACGATGGTCCGGATGCCGAGCGCGTGTGCCTCCGAGATCAGCGCCTCCGCCTCGGCGAGCGTGCCGAAGACGGGGTCGATGTCGCGGTAGTCGGACACGTCGTAGCCGGCGTCGGCCATCGGGGAGGGGTACCAGGGACTGAACCAGATCGCGTCGATGCCGAGCGCGGACAGATGATTCAGCCGGGACCGGATGCCGGCGATGTCGCCGATGCCGTCGCCGTTGCCGTCGGCGAAGCTACGCGGATACACCTGGTAGATCACCGCTCCACGCCACCACGGACTGCTGTCTGCTGTGGACACGAGCACCTGCTTTCTGTTTCAGTACGTCGGCGGGTTCGCCGGACCTGAGAGTGTGTCGGGCGAACGGCCGTTGTTCGCCACGGGAGGTTGCGCTGGTCGCTATCCCTTGAGGCTTCCTGTGGTCAGACCGGACATGATGTTCCGCTGGAAGATCAGGAAGACGATGACGGTCGGGATCGCGGCGATGACCGACGCGGCGATGACCACGTTCATGGGCGTGCCACCCGCGAAGGCGTAGATGCCGACGCTGACGGTCCGGGTCTCCGGCGACGGCATGACCAGCTTCGGCCACAGGAAGTCCTTCCAGACGGCCGTCACGGCGAAGATCGACACTACGCCGAGGATGGGACGGGACATCGGCAGGATGATCGACCACAGCGTGCGCAGCGGCGTCGCCCCGTCCACCAGGGCCGCCGCCATCAGCTCCTCGGGAATCGAGTCGAAGAACCGCTTCAGCAGGAAGATGTTGAACGCGTTCGCGACCAGGGGCAGCCAGATCGCGAACGGCGAGTCGAGCAGGTTGATGTGCAGGATCGGCAGGTCGATCACGGTCACGTACTGCGGGACGATGAGCACCATCGCCGGAATCATCAGCGTCGCCAACATCAGCGCGAGGATCACGTTGCCGAACATCGGCCGAAGCTTGGACAGGGAGTACGCGGCGGCGGTGTCGAGGACGAGCTGGAACACCACCGCGCCGGCGGCGTAGTAGAACGTGTTGAACAGCAGCTTGGCGAGGTCCAGGTTGTTCCAGGCGTCGATGTAGTTCTGCGGCTGCGGGTCCTTCGGGAACAGCGACGGCGGCGTCTGGGCGATCTCCTGGCCGGACTTCAGCGCGCCGGTGACCATCCAGTAGAGCGGCCCGAGGAAGACCAGCGTGAAGCCCACGACGACGACGGTGAGCAGAGCCCAGTAGATGAACCTGCCGCGCCCACGGCGGAGCTGCGCGTGAGAGATGAGGGTCCGGGTGCCGGAGTCCTGTGCCATGTCTCGCCCGTCCTAGTCCTGTTTCGCGCTCAGCCGCAGGTAGGCGGCGGAGAAGCCGGCCAGCACCACGAGCATGAGCACACCGAGCGCCGCGGCGCCGTTGAGGTCGTTCTGGAAGAAGCCGTGCTGGTAGATGAGGTACGCCACGGAGGTCGCGGAATCCTCCGCGCCCGCACCGTTGGCGAGGATCAGTGGCTCGATGAAGAGCTGCATCGTGGCGACGATCTGGATCATCGCCAGGAGCGCGAGGATCAGCCGGGTCTGCGGGATCGTCACGTGGCGGATCCGCTTCCAGATCCCGGCGCCGTCGAGCTCGGCAGCCTCGTAGAGTTCGCCCGGGATGTTCTGCAGCGACGCCAGGTAGATCAGCACGGCGCCGCCCATGTTCATCCAGGTCGACGCGAGCACCATCGCCGGCATCGTCATGTCGGGGGACTGCATCCACTGCGACGTGGGCAGGTGCAGCGCCTTGAGGATCGCGTTGAAGAGACCCGCCTCGCTGGGGTCGTAGGCGTAGAACTTGAAGAGGTACAGCGCCGAGGCTGGTGGCAGCATCACCGGCAGGTAGACCAGAATCCGCAGGTATCCCTTGGCGTGGCGGAACTCGTTGAGCAGGATCGCCACGAAGAACGGCACCGCGTACCCGAGGACGAGCGCGAGCACCGTGAAGTAGAGCGTGTTCTGCCAGGCGGGCCAGAAGCTGGGGTCGGCGATGATGCGGGAGTAGTTGTCCCAGCCCACCCAGGTGGTCTCGCCGCGCCGCGTGCGCTGGAAGCTCATCACGATGCCGCGGATCATCGGGTACCAGGAGAAGACGACGAAGCAGAGCACCGCCCCGATCAGGAACGCGTGACCGGTGAGGTTGTCCCGCACCTTGCGGCCGAGGCTCGTACGCTGCGGCCCCGTGTAGGGCGGCGTGGGACGTCCCGGCTTTCTGGTGGTACCCGGGACGGTGGTGATCGCCAAGGCAACTCCTGGGTGAGTCAGTGACCGGACGGTGTGGCGCGGATGGGGTGGGGGCCGGGTCGGCGTACCGGCCCCCACCTGACCGGATCAGCTCTCGGCAGCCAGGAGCTGGTTGACCTTTTCCTCGGCCGTCTTGAGCAGCGCGTCGATGTTCGAGTTCGGGTTCGTCAGCACCCCGGACATCGCGGCGTCGAGCACCGCGTAGACCGCCTGCGCGTTGCGCGGCTCACCCTTGATCGGCACCGGGGTCGCCTCGAAGATCGCGAAGTTCGCGGTGTCGACGTTCGCGTTGGCCTTGCGCAGTTCGAGTTCCTGCTTCTGCGCCTCGCTGCCGTTGGCGAAGAGCAGCGGCTGGGGCAGACCCACCGGGTAGTTCTGCGGCTTGGCCCGGACGTAGTCGAACTGGCCCTTGCCCGGCGTCAGCTTCTGGTACGCGATCCACTTCAGACCGGCCTTGACCTGCTCGGGGGTGAGGTCCTTCTTGAAGAAGTAGCCCTCGCCGCCACCGAGCGTGCCCTTCGCCGCGCCGTCCTGACCCGGCAGCGGGCTCATCGCCCAGTCCTGGAACTTGCCCTGGAACTGGCTGACGATCGCCTGGGTGGCGTCCGGCGCGCCGATGAACATGCCGACCTTGCCCGCACCGGCGTTGGTCAGCAGGTCGCCCCACTGCAGCAGCTGCCGGGCGCCCATGCTGTTGTCGCCGTACCGCATGTCCTTGATGTTCTGCAGGACCTGCTTGCCCATCGCGTTGTTGAAGTCGGCCTTCTTGCCGTCCGGCGTCAGCACCTGGCCGCCCTGCGAGTAGAGCAGGGACGTGAAGTGCCAGCCGCCGGTGTTGCCGGCGCTGTACTCCGAGTAGCCGGCGATGCCGTTGCCGAGCGCGGAGATCTTCTTGGCGGCGGCCCGGACCTCGCCCCAGGTCTTGGGCGGGCTGTTCACGTCGAGCCCCGCCTGCTGGAACAGGACCTTGTTGTAGACCAGGCCCATTGAGTAGTTCTTCACCGGGACGGCGTAGAGCTTGCCGCCGTCGGTGAAGACCCCCTTGAGCGCCGGGTCGACGCTGTCCCAGGTTGGGATGGCGTCCTTGTTGGCGTACTGGGAGATGTCCATCGCCTGGCCGGAGTCGAGCACCTGCTGGAGATCGGTCATGTACCCGTAGAACACGTCGGTCACGGTGCCGCCGGCGAGGCGGGCGGTGAAGTCCGGCGGGTTGTTGCACTGCTCGCCGACGCTCACGCTCTTGATGACGATGTCCGGGTTCTGCCGCTGGAACTCGGCGACATCATCGTTCCAGTTCTTCAACAGCTCTTTCTGAGCGCCGACGGGTTGGCAGTCGACCGTGATGGTGACCTTGCCGCCTGCGTTCGTGTCCTTGTCGTCGCTCTTCGTGGAGCATGCCGTGAGGCTGAACCCCAGGCCGGCCACGAGCGCTAACGCCGCAGCCTTTCGGTATTGCGGTACGGACATCTGTCCATCCCTTCGGGAACGGGTGTCTCCATGACGTTCGATGAGCTGCGGTGATGCGACCTGACCGCCGGTAACTGCGCCGGAGCCACGTGTGAGTGGAGTCACTGTAACGGGGCCGACTCATTTCGGCAAGGTAGCGATGCTGTCGTGAAAGGATACGACTTTCTAACGGCAAATATCGACAGCGCCTCGAAACGGGCCCGAGATGATGACCTTTGGTCCCTTATGGCCCGTCAGCAGACCAGGCCGTCGCTGCGGTATTCGAGCAGCAACGAGAACGGCCGCCGACCGCGAGAAGCGGTCGACGGCCGGGAGGTCGTCTCAGCGATCCAGGGGCGGGGCCGGGACGGTCAGTCGGCGGCCCGCCTGCCGATCAGCGGCCCGGGGCGGGGGCGGTGGAACCACGCACCACCAGCTCGGGCTCGAACAGCAACTCGTCCTGCAGCACGCCGACACCCTCGATCTGGGTGACCAGCAGGTCCACCGCGGCCTGCCCCATCGTCTCGATCGGCTGCCGCACGGTGGTCAACGGCGGGTCGGTGCAGGTCATGAAGGCCGAGTCGTCGAAGCCCACCACCGACACGTCGGTCGGCACCACACGACCCAGCCGGCGCGCGGCCCGGATGGTGCCCAGCGCCAGCACGTCGCTGGCGCAGATGATCCCGGTGACACCACGCTCGACCAGCTTTGTCGCAGCGACCCGCGCCCCTTCCATGGAGAAACTGGAGCGCTCGACGTACTCCGTGTCGTCGGTCCAGCCCACGGCGCGGATCATCGCGTCGAGCTTGCGCCGGGACGGCACGTGCCCCTCCGGGCCGAGCACCATCCCGATCCGGTCGTGCCCCAGCGAACGCAGGTGCCCGTACGCCTGCTCCACCGCCACCGCGTCGTCCGTGGAGACCCGGGGGAAGCCCAGCTCGTCCACCCCCGCGTTCACCAGCACCACCGGCAGGCCCCGGTCGGTCAGCCGTCGGTAGTGGTCGTGCCGCGCGTCGGCCAACGCGTACGAGCCACCGGCGAAGATCACCCCGGAGACCTGGTGGTCGAGGAGCATCTCCACGTAGTCCATCTCGGAGACGCCACCGATGGTGCGGGCGCAGAGCGCCGGGGTGTAGCCACGCTGGGCGAGGGACCCGGTGACCACCTCGGCGAGCGCCGGGAAGATCGGGTTCTGCAACTCGGGCAACACCAGCCCGACCAGCCTGGCACGCTCGCCGCGCAACTTGGTCGGCCGCTCGTAGCCGAGCACGTCCAACGCGGTCAGCACGGCCGTCCGGGTCGCCTCGGAGACCCCGTCCCGGCCGTTGAGCACCCGGCTGACGGTGGCCTCGCTGACGCCCGCCTTCTTGGCAACTTCAGTCAACCGCTTGGTCACGGCCGCAATCGTACGTCACAGAAATGAAAGAAATGAACAGGGAACTGCCGGGCAGTTGCTTCTCCGCTGCGGCGGGTGGCCCTGCTCAGAGCCTTGGCCTTTCAGTTGCCACTTGATGCTTCGGCGGGGATGCCGGCGATCAGCGTGCTCCTGCTCGTCGCGTAACCGGGTGTCACCTGGGCGACGTCGGGCACACGTCACCGCAGGTTGCGCAGGGCGTCCTCGATGGCCCGGTGGAAGGTCGGATAGGCGTAGATCATGTGCCGGAGCTGGCTCAGCGGCACGGCCGCGTGCACCGCCACCACCAGCGCCGAGAGCACCTCGCCGCCGGCCGGGCCGGCCGAGGTCGCGCCGATCAGCACGCCCCGGTCGGCGTCCGCGATCAGCTTGATGAACCCCTCGTCGCCGACCCGGTGGATCCAGCCCCGGGTCGAGCTGCCCAGCTTGGTGTACCCGATCTGCACGTTGATGCCGCGCTCCCGAGCCTGCTGCTCGGTCAGCCCGACCGCACCGACCTCTGGGTCGGTGAAGGTCACCCGGGGCAGCGCGCGGTAGTCGGCGCGCGGCACACTGCCCGCGGATCCGCTCGACGCGCTGAAGCCCAGCGAGCTGGCCGCGCCCATCGCGCCGCCGACCACGCTGGCGGTGCCGCTGGCGTCCGGCCCCGCGTTCGCCTGCCGAGCCTGGGCCAGCACGTCGGCGATCACGATCGCCGCCTGGTACATGGCGATGTGGGTGAACGCCCCCTCGCCGGTCACGTCACCGACCGCCCAGATGCCATCGGTGACGCGCAGCCGATCGTCCACCGGCAGGTAGCGCTGGGCGGCGTCCACCCCGACCGTGTCCAGCCCCAACTCCTCCAGGTGTGCCCGGCGGCCGGTCACCACCAGCAGCCGGTCCGCGGTGAACTCCGCCCCGCCGGCGCCGTGCAGGGTGAACCGGCTCCCGTCGTGCTCGACCCGCTCGGCTCGTACCCCCGTGTGGATCTCCACGCCGTCGGCGCGCAGCGCCGCGGCGGCCACCTCGGACGCCTCCGGTTCCTCGACGGCCAGCACCCGGTCCAGCGCCTCCACCACCGTGACCCGCACCCCGAACCGTGCGAAGACCTGGGACAGCTCCAACCCGATGGCGCCACCGCCGAGCACCAGCAGTGACTCCGGCAGCTGCTCGACCTCGATCGCCTGACGGTTGATCCAGTACGGAGTGTCGGCCAGACCTGGGATCGGCGGCACCGACGCTCGGGTGCCGGTGCCCAGCACGATCCCGTGCCGGGCCTGGAACACCTGGTCGCCGACCCGGACCCGGCCCGGGCCGTCGAGTCGGCCGCTGCCCCGGACGAACCGGCCACCGCGGTCCGTGAACCGCCGCACCGCGACCGTGTCGTCCCAGGTGTCAGTGGCCTCCTCGCGGATCCGCTTCGCCACCGGCGCCCAGTCCGGCTGGACCTGCGCCGTCCCGGCCAGCCCGTCGACCCGACGCGCCTCGGCGAGCGCGTTGGCCGCTCTGATCATCATTTTGCTCGGGATGCAGCCCCAGTACGGGCACTCCCCGCCGACCAGGTCCCGTTCGACGCCGACGACGCTCAGGCCGGCTCGGCGAGCCGCCCGGCCACCTCCTCGCCGCCGACCCCGAGCCCGACCACGACCACATCCACCAACTCCGGCTCCGCCACCCCGACAGCATCCCCTAGCAGCCCGGCCCCGACCACCGAGGCCGGGAAAAGCCGGCGCGCGCACCGGGCCGGAGCGCCTACGGTGGCCGGATGCACGCGCGCTTCGCCCCGGTCCGGGACTGCTTCCACGACCTGCTGGCCGCCGGACGGGAGACCGGTGCCAGCCTGACCGTCTGGTACGACGGCCATCCGGTGATCGACCTGGTCGGCGGCTCCCGCACCACCTCCGGATCCAGCGATGGGGCCGACGGTCCAGCCGGCGGCGACCCGTGGCGACCGGACACGCTGGTCAACGTCTACTCGGTCGGCAAGCCGGTGGCCGCGCTCTGCCTGTTGATGCTGGTCGACCGGGGTCGGGTCGATCTCGACGCGCCGGTCGCCCGGTACTGGCCGGAGTTTCGCACCCCGGCCACCGTGCGTCAGGTGTTGTCGCACACCGCCGGGCTGCCGGCCTTCCCGGTGCCCCGACCGGCCACCGCGATCGCCGACTGGGCGCTGCTCACCGGCGACCTCGCCGCCGCCGACCCCGAATGGGCGCCCGGCTCGGTGGCCGGGGAGCACGCCTGGACGTACGGGCACCTGGTGGGCGAACTGGTCCGCCGGGTGGACGGCCGTTCGGTGGGCCGGTTCCTGGCCGAGGAGATCGCCGGCCGGTGGCTGCTCGACCTCGGCTTCGGGCTGTCCGAGGCCGACCAACGGCGCTGTGCGGACCTGCGCTACGGCGACCCGGAATGGCCGGTCCGGATGCTCGGCGAGCCCGGCTCTCTCCGTGCCCGCTCGATGGACAACCCGCCCGGCGGACGGGACCTGGCCATGCTCAACAGTCCGCTCTGGCGGGGCGCCGAGGTCCCCGCGGTCAACCTGCACGCCACCGCGTCCAGCCTGGCCCGGCTCTACGCCGGCCTGCTCGCGGGCGGTGTCCTGGACGGCGTCCGGCTGGTCAGCCCGGAGCTGGTGACCGAGGCGACCCGGGTCCAGTACGACGGGCCGGATCTGGTGCTGGACCGCCAGGTCCAGTGGACGCTGGGCATGCAGTGGGAGCCGGACGGCAGTTGGGGCATGGGCGGCATCGGCGGCAGCAGCGCGTGGGCCGACCCGGAGCGCGGGTACACCTTCGCGTACGCCACCGCGCAGTTGGCCGAGCACGACCGGGTCGACGAACTCGTCGAGGCACTGCACTCGTGCCTGTGACCGGATGTTAGGAAGGGCCCCTTGTACAACACCAGGCGTTAATAAGGTGCCCTTCCTTTCGGGCCGGGAAGGGTGACCGGGGTACCGGCCGGGGTGAGCAGGGCGCGGGCGGCCACCGCCATCCGGCGCCGCTGCGGCACCAGGGCCCGCCGGGCGAAGACGTCGTATCCCTGCGCGGCCACTTCGTCCAGGATGCCGCCGTAGAGGGCGTACGCGGTGCGCATGCAGGCCTGCGAGGCCGGCGCGAGCATGGTGATGCCGGGCGCGGCGGCGGCGTAGTGCGCCTGGGCCCGGGTCACCTCGTACTCGATCAGCTCGCGGATCCGGGGCGTGCCGCGACCCCGGGCGCGGGCCTGGGCCAGCTCGTCGTTGGTGACGCCGAACTTCGCCAGGTCCTCGTCCGGCAGGTAGGTGCGGCCCCGGTCGAGGTCCTCGGCGACGTCCCGGATGAAGTTCGTGAGCTGGAAGGCGAAGCCGAGCTGCCGAGCCGGCTCCCGGGCCTCGGCCGGGTCGGAGCTGCCCAGGATCGGCAGCATCATGGTGCCGATGACCGCCGCCGAGCCTTCCATGTAGTCGAGCAGGTGGTCGTAGGTCGGGTACGCGGTGACCGTCAGGTCCATCGCCATGCTCTTCAGAAACGACGCGAAGTCGTCCCGGTCGAGGTTGAAGACGGCGATCGTGTGCAGCACGGCCGGCAGCAGCGGGTCGTCGACCGACGCGCCGTCCAGGCCCGCCACGAAGCGGCCGGCCCAGTCGTCCAGCCGGGCGGCCCGCTCGGCCGGCGGCAGGTCCTCGGTGCCGTCCACGATCTCGTCGGCGTAGCGGGTGAATCCGTAGAGGGCGTGCACGTGCCGCCGTTTCCAGGCGGGCAGCAGCCTGGTGGCGAGATAGTAGGTGCGACCGTGGCGTCTGTTCAGCTCACGGCACTGGTCATAGGCAGCGGTGAGATCGGCGTCCACCGGCCCTCCTCATTTATCGACGCACCAATCGACGCAACTCGTAACTCTAGGGTACGCTCGGCCGCATGGCCAACGACGCAGTTGCCGGTAGCGCGATCCGCGTGGCGCCGGCACGGCCGGGCGATGGGGCCAATCCAGTCCGCGCCGTGCTGGCCGCGTACACCCAGGACCTGATCACGGCGGTGGACGACACCCTGACCACCTTCCTCAACGGCGAGGTCGACTCGCTCGCCGAGATCGACGCCGCGAT
The DNA here is from genome assembly GCF_053599855.1 of Micromonospora sp. NPDC005161. Lineage (NCBI taxonomy): Bacteria > Bacillati > Actinomycetota > Actinomycetes > Micromonosporales > Micromonosporaceae > Micromonospora > Micromonospora sp. NPDC005161. The sequence goes on along the minus strand of NZ_JBSFYQ010000037.1, from coordinate 27,008 downwards.
GGGCGACTTCGCGGCCTCCGCGCGAGGGGCCGTGCTGGCCGGAGGCAAGCGGATCCGGCCCACCTTCGCCTACTGGGGCTGGCGCGGGGCGGTCGGCGGCAGCGAGCCACTCCCCCCGGTGCTACCCGCGTTGGCCGCCCTCGAGCTGCTGCACACCTTCGCGCTCGTGCACGACGACGTCATGGATTCCTCCGCCACCCGCCGAGGCCGGCCCACCACCCACGTCGCCCTCGCCGCGCAACATGTCGCCGCCGGCCGCCGGGGCGACCCCGGCCGGTTCGGCGAAGCGGTCGCGGTGCTCATCGGCGATCTCTGCGTGGTCTGGGCCGACCGGCTGCTGGCGCACGCCACCGTGGCGCCGGCCCGACTGTTCGAGGTCCGCCGGTGCTACGACCAGATGCGTGTGGAGACCATCGCCGGGCAGTATCTGGACGTGCTCGGCGAGAACGACGTGGTCAACTGGTCGACCGACCGGGCGCTGCGGGTGGCCCGCTACAAGACGGCGAGCTACACCGTCCAGCGACCGCTGCTCTACGGCGCCTGCCTGGCCGGGGTGCCCGCCGATGACCCGCTGGCCACCGCGTACACCCGCTACGGCCTGGCCGTCGGCGAGGCGTTCCAGCTCCGCGACGATCTGCTCGGCGCCTACGGCGACCCGGCCGTCACCGGCAAGCCGGCCGGTGACGACCTGCGCACCGGCAAGCCGACCACGCTGCTCATGCTGGCCCGGCAGTTGGCCACCCCGACCCAGCTCAAGGAGCTGGACCGGGCCCGCGAGGGCCGGGTCGACCGGCTGGCCGAGCTGATCGCCGACACCGGGGCGGTGGCGCGGGTGGAGCGGATGATCGCCGAGCGGGTGGGTGACGCGCTGGCCGCGCTCGACGCCACACCCGTGGACCGGACGGCGCGAACCGCGCTGACCGGGCTGGCCACCGCCGCCACCAACCGGCGGGCCTGATGAACGACTTCTCCAAGGAGGTGGCCACGTGCGGACGGTGACAGGACGGACGGACCGGGTGGTGGTCGTCGGCGCCGGGTTGGGCGGACTGGCCTGTGCGCTGCACCTGGCCGGCAGCGGCCGGCAGGTGACCGTGCTGGAACGTGAGCCGGTGCCGGGCGGGCGGGCCGGGCGGCTCGCCGCGGACGGCTACGAGTTCGACACCGGCCCGACCGTGCTCACCATGCCCGAGCTGATCGCCGAGGCGCTCGGGGCGGTCGGGGAGGAGCTGGGTGACTGGCTCGACCTGACCCCACTCGACCCGGCCTACCGGGCGTACTACCCGGACGGCTCGACCCTCGACGTGCTGACCGACACCACCCGGATGGCGGCCGAGATCTCCCGGGTCTGCGGCCCCCGCGAGGCCGACGGCTACCTGCGCTTCGTCGACTACGCGCGGGAGCTGTGGCGGCTGGAGCGGGCCGACTTCATCGAGCGCAACCTGGACGCGCCGACCGACCTGATCACCGGCAACCTGCTCAAGCTGCTCGCCGGCGGAGCCTTCCGCCGACTCCAGACGAAGATCAACCAGTTCTTCCGGGACCCGCGCACCCAGCGGATCTTCTCCTTCCAGGCGATGTACGCCGGGCTCGCCCCGCACGACGCGCTGGCCATCTACGCGGTCATCGCGTACCTCGACTCGGTGGCCGGGGTCTACTTCCCACGCGGCGGCATCCACGCGGTGTCCAAGGCGATGGCGGGCGCGGCCGAGAAACACGGCGTGCAGATCCGGTACGACACCACGGTGACCCGGGTGGAGACCACGAACGGCCGGGCCACCGGCGTACTCACCGCCGACGGCGAGCTGGTGCCGGCGGACGTGGTGGTGCTCAACCCCGATCTGCCGGTCGCCTACCGGGACCTGCTCCCCGCCGCCCGCCAGCGGCGGCTGCTCACCTACTCGCCGTCCTGCGTCGTCCTGCACGTCGGTTCCCGGCAGGGATATGCGAAGATCGCCCACCACAACATCCACTTCGGGCGCGCGTGGAAGGGCACCTTCGATGAGGTCATCCGCCGGGGCGAGCTGATGACCGACCCGTCGCTGCTGGTCACCAACCCGAGCCGGACCGACCCGTCGGTGGCCCCGCCGGACCGGCACACCTACTACGTGCTCGCCCCGGTGCCCAACCTCGACCGGGCCCCGTTCGAGTGGCACGGCGACCTCACCCGGCGCTACGGCGACCAGCTGATCGGCACCCTGGAGGAGCGCGGCTACGTCGGCTTCGGCGCCGGGGTCGAGGTGCTGCGGGCGATCACGCCCGCCGAGTGGGCGGAGCAGGGCATGGCCGCCGGGACCCCGTTCGCCGCCGCGCACAGCCTCTTCCAGACCGGTCCGTTCCGCCCCTCGAACCTGCACCGCGACCTGTCGAACGTGGTCTTCGTCGGTTCCGGCACCCAGCCCGGGGTCGGCGTGCCGATGGTGCTGATCTCCGGCAAGCTGGCCGCCGGCCGGATCACCGGGGAGGGTCGGTGAGCAGCCGCGAGGAGCACCTCGTCGAGCTGGTCGACGACGCCGGCCGGGCTCGTGGTGAGACCACCGTCGCGGCCGCGCACCAACCGCCGGGGCATCTGCACCGGGCCTTCTCGGTGCTGCTGGTGGACCCGGACGGTCAGGTGCTGCTCCAGCAGCGGGCAGCGGTCAAGACCCGGTTCCCGCTGCGCTGGGCCAACTCCTGCTGCGGCCACCCCCAACCGGGCGAACCGCTCGCCGAGGCGGCCAACCGGCGGCTGCGCGAGGAACTGGGCACCGGCCCCGTCGAGTTGACCGAGGTGGGCGTCTACGTCTACTACGCCGAGGACCCGGCCACCGGGCGGGTCGAGTTCGAGTACGACCACGTCCTGCGCGGCGAGTTCCGCCCCGCCGCCCCGCTGCTACCCGACCCGGACGAGGTGGCCGAGCTGCGCTGGGCCGACCCCGCCGCCCTGGAGGCCGAGCTCGACCGTGACCCCCGCTCGTACGCACCCTGGCTGGGCGGGGTGGTGAACCGGCTGCTGCGCCCCTCGGAGCCGACGTCCGGCGTACCCGGCCCGGCGGTGACCCCGTCCGGATCGTCGGCGGATGACGCGGCGGAGCGGTCAGGTGGTCGATGAGGCACTGAGCGCGGGCGCGGTCGCACGTCGGCTGGGGGTCGCGGTCACCACGCTACGCACCTGGCACCAGCGCTACGGGCTCGGTCCCAGTGAACACATCCCGGGCCACCACCGCCGGTACACGCCGGCCGACCTGGCCCGTCTCGAAATCATGCGACGGCTCACCGCCGAGGGGGTGAGCCCCGCCGAGGCGGCCCGTTGGGCCCGCCAGGCGCCCGATCCCACGCCCGCCGACGCCCTCGCCCGGGCCCGGATCCGCCCACCGGTTCGCGACGGCGGCGGAACCATCCCGGTAGGCCGCGCCGGCCCGGCCGCCAGAGGACTGGCCCGGGCCGCCATGCGGCTGGACGCGGCGGCGATCAGCGAGACCATCGCGCAGGCGCTAGCCGTCGGCGGAGTGGTCGCGACCTGGGATCACCTGCTGCGCCCGGTCCTCGTCGGCATCGGTGACCGGCACGCCGCCACCGGCGGCCTGATCGAGGTGGAACACCTCGTCTCCCGCTGCGTGTCGGAGGCGTTCGCGGCGAGCAGCCGGGCCGCCGCGGCCAGCGGACCGGCCCGGATCCTGCTCTCCTGCGCCGATGAGGAGCAGCACAGCCTGCCGCTGGAGGCACTGGGCGCCGCGCTCGGCGAGGCCGGGCTCACCTACCGGATGCTCGGCGCCCGGGTGCCGGTGGCCGCCCTCGTCGAGGCGGTGACCCGGACCGGGCCGGCCGCCGTGGTGCTCTGGTCGCACACCCGGGCCACCGCGGACCCGGCTCAGCTCAGCGCGCTGCTCGCGGCACCCCGCCGCCCGCTGCTGGTCCTCGCCGCCGGCCCCGGCTGGCGGGCCGAGACCCTGCCCTCCGGGGTGGTGCGGCCGGCCGACCTGACCGAGGCGGTCTCGCTCGCCGTCGCGGTCCGTGACTCGCTGGACCAGGCGAGAGGGGCCTGACCGGGGCTGTCGGCTCTCAGCGGCGTCCACTAGCGTCGGGGCGTCCGCCTACCCCGACCCCCCGGGAGCGAACAGATGCAAGCCCGCGCCGTCCTGGCGTCCGCCCTCATCGTGGTGCTGGCCCTGGCCGGCTGTGCCCAGCCGGACGGCACCCTCGCACCCGTCGGCGCGCCGCAGCCGGTCGAGTCGACCATGCCGCCCACCCCGAAACCCACTCCGTCGCCACACCCCACCCGCGCCAAGCCGCCGAAGCCCACCCTGCGGCCGCTGCCGGCCAAGCTCCCGGCCGGCCTGCGGCGCAGCACCGGCGTACGCCCGGTGGCCCTGACCTTCGACGACGGGCCCAGCCCGGCCTGGACGCCCAAGGTGCTCAACCAACTGCGGGCCGCCCGGGTGACCGCCACCTTCTGCCTAGTCGGCCGTGAGGTGCAGCGCCACCCGGAGCTGGTCCGGCGCATCGTCCGGGAGGGGCATCAGCTCTGCAACCACAGCTGGCGGCACGACCTTGAGCTGGCTCGCCGGCCGGTTGCCGAGATCCGGGCCGACCTGTCCCGGACCAACAAGGCCATCCAGGCGGCTGCCCCGGGAGCGAAGGTTCCCTTCTACCGCCAGCCGGGCGGCCGGTGGACGCCGGAGGTGCTGGCGGTGGCGAAGGATCTCGGCATGCGGCCGCTGCACTGGAACGTCGACCCGCAGGACTGGGACAAGCCGACCGCTGCCACGATCACCAAGCGAGTCCACTCCGCCGCCCGTCCCGGCGCCGTCGTGCTGCTGCACGACGGCGGCGGCAACCGGGCCGCGACGCTCGCCGCCTGCCCGCACGTGATCGCCGACCTGAAGCGACGCTTCGGCGTCACCCGATTGCGCTAGACCGGCCCTGACCTGCGGTTATGCGCCGAACTGAGGCTCCGGCCATACCGGTTTTGTCGACCGACCACGCATCACGTATGCTTTCCAAGCCTCCGGCGGGGCCGGATGGGAGCAAGTCCGCTTGAAGTTGCGAATGTGCAATGATGGCGGGGCCGCCCTCATCGTCTAGCGGCCCAGGACGCCGCCCTTTCAAGGCGGTAGCACGGGTTCGAATCCCGTTGGGGGCACGACCGGCGCAAGCCGGAGCAACACAAGCTAGGTCCTGTGGAGCAGTTGGAGTGCTCGCCGCCCTGTCAAGGCGGAGGTCGCGGGTTCAAGTCCCGTCAGGACCGCAGCGCCGACGCCGCGCCCAGCGCGGCGTTCTGCGTATCGGAGCGTGCAACCCTGCCAGCGGCCCACCCGGTTGGCGGGTAGCATGAGCCGAGCGATACGGCCAGGTAGCTCAGTTGGTACGAGCGTCCGACTGAAAATCGGAAGGTCGGCGGTTCGACCCCGCCCCTGGCCACATAGCCTTTCGCCGGGCTACAGAAGCGCCGATCAGCGGAGACGCCGGTCGGCGCTTTGCTTACCATTTCGCCAGCCCGTCTGTCCGGTCTGACCATCGTTGACCCCGGAATCCCGCTGGTGGCCGACTCTTGTCGCACGTGGATTGCACGGACGAGCCGGCGCGGCCCGGTTGCGGGCCGCCTTGATGATCTGACCTTCCACGACCTGCGGCACACCGGGCAGACCCTCGCCGCGCAGACCGGCGCGACACTGGCGGATCTAGTGAAGCGACTCGGGCACTCGTCCATGGCGGCGGCCCGGCGGTACCTACACGCCGTCGACGGCCGTGATCGTGAGAGCGCTAAAGCCCTGTCAGAACTCGCGGCGCACGGTGATGTCGCACCGCTGCCCCGGCACATTCACCATGCGCAGCTAGCGACGGAGCAGCGAAAACGCTCCCGCTGCCGTCAGCACCAACAGCAGTGAACCCGCGAACAGGGCGCGTCCAAGCGGAAGGGGCATGGAGATGAAGAACGGTGCCTGCTGGACCAGAAAGCCCGCACCGATCATGGCCTGGGCCATGCCCACCCGCACGGGCTGGGACCGCTCTCCCGGCTTCAGGCGTGCGAGCCGAACCCAGGCTGCGGGAAACCGTCGTGACACGGCCACACGCACCCCGAGTACAACCGAGCCCAGGCTGAGGACCACGACCCCCACGCGCAAGGCGATCGTGACCGGGTCCTCGTCATACAGGCTCATGCGCCCATCATCGGAGGGGCGTCAAGCGCGCAATCGCAGGACAGATCGCACGGCAGCCTCCGCCAACTTCCTGCCCTGGCATGGCCACCGTCGACGGCCCGATCGTGAGCCTCAGTTCGGAGATGTAAACACTTAGCCCTTGCGCTAAGTGTCGGGCCGAGGCAATACTTAGCCACATGGCACAGTATGCGGCGGAGCTCGACGGCGTGTTCGTCGCGCTCGCCGATCCGACTCGGCGTGCCGTCGTCCGTCGCCTGGGTCGCGGGCCCACGAGCGTCGGCGATCTCGCCCGCGAGTTCCCGATGACCCTTCCCTCGTTCATGAAGCACGTGCGGACGCTCGAGTCGACCGGGTTGATCCGCACCGTGAAGTCGGGCCGGGTGCGCACCTGCGTGCTCAACCACGAGCGCCTCGTCCTTGTCGACGACTGGCTCGCGGAGCAGCGCCGGATCTGGGATGAACGCACCGACCGCCTGGAGCAGTTCGTCACCAATCTCAAGGAGAACCAGCAATGAACCCGGACCTCGACCTCAGCGTGGAGCGGGTCATCCGCGCCCCTCGGACAACCGTGTGGAGCGCGTGGACTGACGCGTCCCGCCTCGAACAGTGGTGGGTGCCCGCTCCGGCCGTGTGTCGTGTCGACCGCCTGGAGGTTCGGCCGGGCGGCGCGTTCGTGACGCGGCTGAGCGACGACGGAACCACGTTCGTTCCGCACGTCAACGCGTGCTTCCTCGTCGTCGACGATCTCGAGCGCATCGTGTTCACGAACGCCATCGACAGCGAGTGGCGACCCACGAGCCCGGCGCCGGTGCTGATGACCGCCGAGATCACGCTGAACGATCATCCAGAGGGCACGAGATACCAGGTCGTCGTCCGCCACGGCGATCCCGCCGCTCGTGCTCGTCACGAGGAGCTCGGCTTCTCCGAAGGCTGGACGTCGGTCACGGAACAGCTCGCTGGGCTCGCCGAGAGCGTGGCCCTACGATGAAGATCGCCCTAACGGAGTTCATCACTCTCGATGGGGTCAGTCAGGGGCCAGGCTCGGCCGCCGAGGACACGAGCGACGGCTTCACGAAAGGCGGCTGGCTGGTCCCCTACATGGACCAGCTGTTCATCCAGCGCGCCTCTGATTGGCTCGACCTCGCCGACGGCCTGCTGCTCGGGCGCCGGACGTACGAGGCGTTCGCGCGCGACTGGCCGCAGATCACCGCGCCGGACGATCCCTTCACCGGGCGGATGAATTCGCTGCCGAAGTACGTCGTGTCGAACACTCTCACCGCGGGGAGCTGGAACCCCACGAATGTGCTGCGGGGCGACCCGGTCCAGACGGTCAGGGCACTGAAGGCGCAGCCGGGGCGGGAACTCCAGATCCACGGGAGCGCACTTCTGGGCAACTCGCTGCTGTCGGCGGGCTTGGTCGACACACTGCGGCTCGTCGTCGCCCCTACGGTCATCGGGTCCGGGCGCCGACTGCTCGCCCACCCGAGCGAGTCTGTCGGCCTCCGGCTGCTGCATCAGGAGGTGACGGCGAAGGGTCTACTGCTCCTCGAATACGAGACCGTCGGCGACGCACCCAGCGGAGAATACGAGGGGGTCGCCGCCTTCGCGTAGACGCGCTTCCAAGTACCTGACCACGTCCTGCTGCACGCTGGCCGCACATCTGCCGTCCCCGGGAAGGACCGGGCCTCTGGAAGGCATGATCATGACGCCCAGGGATCAGAGCGGCTGGACGATCTGGATCGGGTTGCCGTCAGGGTCGGCGGTCCATGCGATCAGCAGGCGACCGAGCCATTCGTGGGGGGACGCCAAGGCGGGAGCCCCACTCTCGGTGACCTGGGCGTACGCGGCGGCCGTGTCATCGGTCCACAGGATCACGGCGGCCCGCTGCCCCTCGGGCACCGGGTCGAGGCCGTGGTCATCACGGGTGGAAGCGACCGACGCGACGCCGATCTTGTAGCCGTCGAGCACGAGATCGACGTGAATCGGCTCGCCCTCGGTCGGGACCCGGAACGTCTCGGTGAACCCGAGACGCGAGTAGAACCCGACGGCGCGCGGAACGTCCGCACTGAAGAGGATGACCTGCGGAGTACGGAACATCGACACGGCCGGACGTTATCAGCGCTCCCGCGTCACCGCAGTGGAGGCGAGTCGCCGGGCTGAGTGCCGTCAGCCGTCCCGGTGCCCCTGCTGACGGTGCTGCGCCATGCCGCCCTGGATCGCCTCCCACACGCTGCGCCCGGCCTGCCGCAAGGTCTCCCCCGCCTGCTCGGCGAGCTGCGCCGCGCTCTGTGCGGCGGCCTGCGCCCCACCCGAGACGCCACCGGCACCGTCCTGACCGCCGCCGCCACCCCCCGACGGTCCGGGACCGGGGGCCGCCGATCCGCCGCTCTGGTCGCGGGCCTGCCGCTCAGGTCCCGCCCCCTCGGCACCCTGCCGCTGAGCCCCCTGCCCCTCGGGTCCCTGGCCGGCACGCCCCTGGCCGGCACGCCCCTGGCCGGCACGCCCCTGGCCGGCACGCCCCTGGCCGGCACGCCCCTGGCCGGCAGGCCCCAGCCCCGGCGGCCCCTGCCGCTCAGGTGGGCGGCCCTCCGGGCGGCGTCCGCCCGGACCGGCGGGCTCGGCGCGGCCCGGCTCGCCCAAGCCGGGACGGCTGGGGCCCGGTCGGGGCCGGTCGGCGGCCGCGCCGCCCTGCCGGCCCTGGTCGAGTACGTCGCGGGAGCGCTGCGCCGACCCGGTGACCTCGGCCGCCCCCGAGGCCAACTGCTGGGCGCTGCGGTTGACGTCGTCGATCGCCACGCCGGCCGTCCGGGAGATGGCGTCGATGATCTGCGGGTTGTTGTCGATCGTGTCCAGCGCCCGGCCGAGAATGGCCACCAGTTGCTCCAGCCGCACCCGCAGCTGCGCCTCGGCGTGCACCCCGTTGATATCCAGCTCCACGCCCTGCAGGTGCACCCGTACGCCGGCGTCGAGCTGAAGAAGGTTGGCCAGCCGGGCCCGCAGGGACAGATCGGCGTCCAGCCCGTCCACGGCCAGCCGGATCGAGTCGACCGAGACCTTCGGAATGTCGAGCAGGACGTCCGGATCCTCACCGCCGTCGGCCCGGCCCGGCTCCCGCTGCTGCGCGCTCTCGCTCATGCTCTCCCGCTCCGCCGCACTCCCGCCCGGTCTCGTCCGGGCCGTCCGGCGCGGTTACCCGCTTTCCGGCGGGACATCCCGTCCGTGACGGACCGGCGACGCACTGTCCGGAACCGGGCACCTCGCGAAGCTGCACACCCGAGCATCAGCCGGTATGGTCCGGGCCTATGGGACAGGGGATGACTGATCCGGCCAACATCCGGCAGGACCTGGAACGGTTCTCCTTACGGTGCACCCTCCTCGTCCCGGGTCCCGCCGAGCACGCGTTCGCGGTTTTCACCGACGACCTGGCCGAGTGGTGGGTCACCGAATACACCTGGTCCGGCCCGGAGGCCCTGGCCGAGCTGGGCATGGAGCCGCGGGCCGGCGGCATGCTCTACGAGATCGGCCCGTACGGCTTCCGCGCCGACTGGGGCCGGGTGCTCACCTGGGATCCCCCGCGCCGGCTGGTCTTCGTCTGGCAGCTCGGCCCGGACCGGGTGCCGGTGCCGGACCCGGCCCGGGCGAGTGAGGTGGAGGTGCTGTTCCTCCCCGACGGGCCCGAGCGGACGCGGGTCGAGCTGGAGCACCGCCACTTCGACCGGCACGGCGAAGCGGCCGAGGGATACCGCAAGGCGCTCACCGCCGGCTGGCACGAGCTGCTCACCCGCTACCTCGCCACGGTGTCGCGCCGCGACCCCACCACCCCCGCCTGACCGACAGCCCTCACTCCGGCAGGTCAGCGCCCGAGTTGTCGTTCGGTGGCCGAGCCGCCGAGGTCCCGGCCGCCCAGGTCCGCGCGGCGTCCCGCCTCCGCCCCGGGCCCGAAGCCGGTGCCGGCCAGCCGGCGCGGCGGCGCGGTGCGCAGCCGGGGGTACTGCTCGGCGAGTCGCCGCTGCACCCGGTCGGAGCGGTCGGCCAGCACGAGCGCCACCGACGGTGTGCCCGAGCCACTGGCCGCCGCCGTCTCGGCCATCCAGAGCCGTCCCCCGATCACCTGCGCGAACCCGGCGAGCCAGGACCGGCGGAAGGCGGCCGGATGCTCGCCGGCCGGCACCGCCGTGCCGGCCAGGCCGTGCGCCGCCTGCACGAGCAGCGACGTGAAGAGCAGGTCGACCCGTTCCAGGTCGCTGGCGAAGCCGAACAGGTGCAGCGCGAACCCGTTGCCCTGCCGACGGCGTACGCAGCGGCAGCGCAACGGTTCGGCGACCGCGGCGAGCAGGCCGACCTTGTCCCGGGCGTACGGGGCGACGATGTCCACCACGCGGTCGCCGACCGGGTCGGTGGTCGGGTCCCGGGCGGCGAGCAGCGCCCGGTCCACGCCGTAGCGGGCGATCAACTCGGTCGCCTTGGCGGTGAACGCGGCGGACTCCGCGGGCGTGCAGGCCGGGTCCTCGGCCTGGGCCAGCAGCTTGCGCACCTTGCTGAGCATCGCCTCGGACATGCCCCCAGAGCTATCACATCCACCGTCCGGCACGGGGCCGCGCCGGCATCGATCGATACGTATCATCGTCACGATCAGCTCCACCATCCGATACGGATGGTCAGACCAACTGTTCCGGAGGCATGCATGTCATCCCCGAGCGCCCGACTGCTCGCCACCGCCACGGCCGCCGCGCTGTTCTCGATCGGCGCGCCCGCCGGGGCCGCGCAGGCCGCCCCCGCCCCCGCCCCCGAGGTGAACCTCTACGCCCCGCTCGCCACCTGCTACGGCGGGGCCGTCCGCTCCTACTTCCAGACCGGCGGCTACGGCGGCCAGGCCGGCACGTACCGCACCACGAGCCGCTGCGGCGACATCAACGTACGCAACGCCAGCGCGTACGGCACCGAGGCGTGCGTGATATTCGTCGACAAGACCGGCGCCTGCAACTACTGGACCTACCTACCGGCCAACTCAGGCTGGACCGTGGTGGCGACCAACGTCCGCGACGGGGTCAACTTCCGGGTCCGCTTCGACAACCTGCGCTACGAGTACGAGCCGCTGGTCGCTTACTACGCGTTCTGAGCGACCCACCCGTCGCGGCGTCCGGCCCCGGCGGGCGTCGCGACGGGGCGACACCGTCAGGCGGCCCTGCTGCGCAGGGTGGCGATCGTCGACCCGGCGAGGGTGAGCAGGCAGTCGGGGAGCAGCCCATCGGCCTCCGCGGCGCCGAACAGCGCCTCCCCGGTCGGCACGTCCCGGTTCGCGTACGCGCTGACGAAGCGTGCGACCCACCGGGTGTCGTAATCCGCCTGGTCGATCCCCGGGAAGTCCAGGGCGCAGCCGCTACCGGGCGGCGCGTCACCGAGCATCGTCGCGGCCAGGCACCAGGCGACCCCGTAGGCGCCGCTCAGGCCGGCGCGTTCGACGACCGCGTCGAATGTCCCCACCACCGCGTCGCCATCCCCGGCGAGCGCCGAGCGGAGCACGGCGGCCGCGTCATCGAACGTCTGCTGTGGTAGGTCCGTCACTCAGCGCACAGTAGGAGAGGCGGTCAAGGGCCCCGCCGACCGTCACTCTCCGTGTTCAAGGCGGGCGACCTGCGCATTACGCCACCTCCACAGTCCCGCCGCCGGCCCGGGCACGCTAATGTGCGCAGCGGACCTTCGCCGGAGGAAGGACGACCATGCTCGTATCACGCCGCTCGCGGGTGGCCTCACTGGCCGCCTGCGCGACGATCCTGCTTGCCACAAGCGCCTGTGGGAATGACAAGGCCGAGGAGAAAAGCGCCCAACAGGTGCGCCTCTATGGCACGGACGGCAACATGCTCAACTCCTACCCTGCGGAGTTGAAGGAACGTGCCAATCTCGTCGATGGGATGAAGGGAACGACGCCGCTCACCCCGCTACCGGAGGACTTCAAGAGCCGGCTACGGTCCGTCGATCCGGCGCTGACGGACTACCTCTACTCCGCCGAGACGTACGACGCGGTCGTGATCGGGGTGCTCGCCGCCCAACTGGCCGGTAGCACCGACCCGGCGGCCATCGCGAAGCAGATCGTCGGCGTGACCAACAACGGTCAACGCTGCGAGGACCCGGTGACCTGCCTGGCGCTGGCCCGCGCCGGGCGCGACATCGAGTACCGCAGCGTGTCGCTGACCCGGGCGGGCTTCACCGACAAGGGCGAGCCGGCCACCGCGAGCTACGCGACGCTGACCTTCGACGGGCAGCAGATCAACGACGGCAAGACCGAGTTCGTCGGGGCGGGCACCGAGTCGGCGGCGAGCACCAAGACGCCGCCGAAGCCGAAGAAGCAGCCCTCGGGAAAGAACCCCGACCAGGAGCCGCTGGTTCTGGGCGGCCTGCTGCCGAAGACCGGTGACCTGGCGCTCTCCTACGCGCCGATGGCGGCCGGCGCGGCGCTGGCGATCAGAGAGGTCAACGCCGCTGGCGGCGCGCTGGGCAAGCCGGTGACCTGGGTGGACGGCGACGACGGCACCAACCCGGCGGTGGCCAAGGCGACCGTGGCCAAGCACGTGGCGGACGGCGTCAGCCTGATCATCGGCGCCGGCGCATCCGGGATCTCCCGGGCGGTGCTGCCGGACGTGGTGAAGGCCGGAATGATCCTCTTCTCGCCGTGCAACACCGACGCCGGCCTGACCGACGTGGAGGACAATGGCCTCTACTTCCGGACCGCCCCGCCGGACAGCCTCCAGGGCCGGGCGCTGGCCGACGTGATCCTCCGCGACGGGTCGCAGAAGATCGTCATCGTCGCCCGCAAGGACTCCTACGGCGAGGGCCTCCAGGCCACCGCCCGCGACGAGCTGCAGAAGGCCGGCATCGCCGAAGACCGCATCAAGCTGCTCACCTATGAGCCGCCGGCCGATGCCAAGGCTCCTCCGGTCGACTTCACCGGTGGCGCGAAGGAGATCAAGGACTTCGGCGCGGACGCCGTGCTGGTCATCGGCTTCGGCGAATCCGCCCAGGTGATCAGGGCGCTCGCCGACAGCGGAGTGCAGATCCGGCACTGAGCACCGACCGCGGACCTCGACGGCCGCACCGGCATCCCGCCGGTGCGGCCGTTTCCGTCCGGAGGGTCAACGGGGCCGGCGGCGCTCCAGGAACTCGGTCATCCGGCGGTGCTTCTCCTCGTCCTCGAAGAGCACCGCCTGGCTGACCAGGTCGAGCTGCGGGTGCGCGGCGGCCGGCGCGTCCACCGCCAGCTTGGTCAGCCGCAGCGCCAGCGACGAGCCCTGGGCCATCTCGTCCAGCAGCCCGTGCGCCACCGCCAGCAGGTCACCGGGCTCGTCCACCACCCGGTTCACCAGACCGATCCGCAGCGCCTCCGTGGCATCCACGCGCCGGCCGGTGAAGAGCAGCTCCTTGGCCCGGGCCTCGCCGATGAGCGCGGGCAGCCGGTGGGTCGCGCCGGCGCCGGCCAGGATTCCCAACCGGACCTCCGGCTGGCCGAAGACCGCCCGCGCCGTGCACACCCGCAGATCGCAGGCGTACGCCAGTTCCGCGCCACCGCCCAGCGCCGGACCGTCCACGGCGGCCACGCTCGGCATCGGCAGCGCCCTGATCCGGGCGAAGGCGGCCGAGTTGATCGCGGCCAGGGCGTCCGTACGGCCCCGCTCGCGGAGCTGACCGATGTCGGCGCCACCGGCGAAGATGCCCGCCGCGCCCCCTGTGAGCAGCAGCAGCCGGGGGTGCGCCTCCAACTCGGCACAGACCTGGTGCAGCTCGGTGATCAGGTCGGCGTCGATGGCGTTGCGCTTCTCCGGCCGGTCCAGGGTGACCACCAGCCGGTCCGGCCGCTCCTCGATCCGCAGTCCCCCGCTCACTGCTTGGCACCGCCGTCCCACCGGTAGAAACCGTGCCCGGACTTCTTGCCCAGCCGTCCGGCGGCCACCATCTCGACCAGCAACGGCGGCGGCGCGAAGCGATCCCCGTACGCGGCCTGGAGGGTGCGGGCGATGTCCAGCCGCACATCCAGGCCGACGAGGTCGGTCAGCTCCAGCGGCCCGACCGGGTGCCGGTAGCCCAGCACCATCGCCTTGTCGATGTCGGCCGGGCTGGCCACCCCGTCGGCGACCATCCGGATCGCCTCCAGGCCGAGGGTGACCCCGAGCCGCGAGGTGGCGAAGCCCGGCAGGTCGCGTACCACGACGGGGTCCTTGCCCAGCCGGGCGGCGAGCGCGACGGCCGCGGCGGTGGTCTCCTCGGCGGTGGCCGGGCCGACCACGATCTCCAGCAGCGCCATCGCCCAGACCGGATTGAAGAAGTGCAGACCGAGGAAGCGCTCGGGCCGGTCCAGACCGGCGGCCAGGTCACCGATGGCGATGCTGGAGGTGTTGCTGGCCAGCAGCGCCGGGTGCAGCGCGGCGGCGTCACGCAGCACCGCCCGCTTCAGGTCGAGCCGCTCCGGCACCGCCTCCACGATCACCTCGGGCGCGGGGGCGACCTCGGCGAGAGTCGGACGCAGCGTCACCCGCTGACGGTTCGCCGCGGCCTGGTCGGCGTCCAGTTTCCCGCGCTGCACGGCCCGCTCCCACAGCTCGGCGAGCCGGTTCAGCGCGGTCGCGCCCCGGTCGGGGTCCACCTCGACCAGCTCGACGGCGTGCCCGGCGCCGGCCGCCACGTACGCGATGCCGAGCCCCATCGTGCCCGCACCGACGACCACGAAACGATCGCTCATCACGCCTCCCTGTCCCGCCCGGCGGCGCGCGGGGTCCCCGCCACGCCGGCCCGGGTGATCCGCCTGGTCCGCTCGCTCATGGTGCGACCCTATTCAGCACGTGGAGCCGGCCCATGCGTGGGGGAGCGTGGGATCGGGTACAGACGGCCCGTCAA
The DNA here is from genome assembly GCF_053599855.1 of Micromonospora sp. NPDC005161. Lineage (NCBI taxonomy): Bacteria > Bacillati > Actinomycetota > Actinomycetes > Micromonosporales > Micromonosporaceae > Micromonospora > Micromonospora sp. NPDC005161. The sequence continues at coordinate 11,985 of NZ_JBSFYQ010000037.1, read as the reverse complement.
CCGAGGGAAGGACCGTCGACATGAGCCAGGCACCGGAGAGCGTCACCGACCCGGGCAGCACCGACGGGGAGACCGTGGAGACCCGGGGAGACGAGCGGGTCGACCTGCTGCGCGCCGTCACGAACAACGACGGCCAGACGGACGTGTGGGTGGTGGACACCGACGGCGACGGCAAGGCCGACCTGTTCCAGTTCGACACCGACGGTGACGGCAAGGTGGACATCACCATGGTCGACATCGACGAGGACGGCACCCCCGACGAGGTGGTCGATGGCGACGGCGGCCTCCCGCCCGAGCAGCTCCCCCCGACCGTCCAGGTCTGAGCCGTAAGGAAGGGACCCTTGTTATCGCCTGGTGCATAACAAGGGTCCCTTCCTAACACCAGCCGGGCGGGCGTGGCGGGCGGGCGGTCAGTTGGCGAGGCGCAGGGTGGCCAGGTAGTAGGGGGCGTCCCGGTCGTCCACATCGGTCAGCCGCCAGGCGCTGCCCCGCACCAGCTCGGCGAACTCGTCGGCCGAGCAGACCAGGTAGTCGAACCACTCGGTGCCCAGCTCCCGGTAGCGCAGGCGGAGCCGGAGCTGGCCGCCGAGCCTGCCCCGGCGGCGGTTGCGCTCGTGGTAGCCGGTGTGCAGCGGGTCGCGGGTGCCGTACGGGTCGGTGCCGTGCGCGATGATCTGCGCCCCCGGCCGGGCCAGCGCGGCGAGCGCGGCCAGGAACTGCGGTGCCCGCTCCCGCCCTTCGAACAGCCCCAGGTTGTTGCCGAGGAGCAGGAACGTGTCGTACCGCTGGCCGTCGGCGACGTGCGTGTCCACGGTGCCGTGCACCAGCCGTTGGACCCCGCGGCGCCGGCTCACCGTCAGCGCGCCCGCCGAGGTGTCCAGCCCGGTGACCGGTACGCCGCGCTCCTGCAGCAGCAGCGCGATCCGGCCGGCACCGGTGCCGATGTCCAGCGTCTCGCCCCGGACCCGGTCCACCGCCCGGTGGTCGTACGGCTGCCAGTCCGCTGGCCCGTCCAGGTAGTGCGCGGCCGGCGCACCGTTGATCAACCCGTCGTCCCGCTCGATGATCTCGATGACCGGCCGGGGCAGCCGCCCGCCGACCAGCGGTCGGGGGCCCACCCCGGTGGCCACGGCGAGCGCGTCCCGCAGCAGTTCGCCGATCACGTCACCGATTTGAGGCTCCCCCGTCATGACGTCACGCTATCCGGCCACTCAGCGGCCCGCAGCGGCCGTATCCTGGCGGCGTGACCATGCTGGACCGGCTGTCGGTTGAGAAGTACATCCTGCTCACGACCTTCCGCAAGGACGGTCGGGCGGTGCCGACGCCCGTCTGGTCGGTCCGTGACGGCGAGACATTGGCGGTCTGGACCCGGGCCGACTCCGGCAAGGTCAAGCGGATCCGCCGCAACGGCGACGTGACCGTGGCGCCGTGCGACGTGCGGGGTCGGCCGCACGGGGCGGAGGTGCCCGCTCACGCGACGATCTGCGATGGCGGCGACACCGGCCGGATACGCGACCTGCTCAAGCACAAGTACCGGCTGATCGGTCGACTGAGCCTGCTCGGCAGCCGGCTGCGCCGGGGTGAGGGTGGCACGGTCGGCATCCGGGTGACGCTGGCCGAGGAACAGGGCTGAGGCCGGCCGGGCATGGAAAGGGGCGGCGGATCGCGATCCACCGCCCCTTTCCGGAAAACTACTGCCGGCTCAGTCGCCCTGCCGCTGCTGCGGGATCTGGCCCTGCAACAGCGCCCTGACCTCCGACTCGCGGTATCGACGGTGACCACCCAGCGTGCGGATGGCGCTGAGCTTGCCAGCCTTGGCCCACCGGGTCACCGTCTTCGGGTCGACACGGAACATCGACGCCACCTCGGCCGGCGTGAGTAGCGGCTCTGGTTCGTGCGTTCGCGATGCCATCGGTCACTCCTCCACATGTATAGACATCGGCCGGGGTCCCGCCGGCCGACGCGTCTCCCATGGTCCGGCTAGTCCCCGATGTCCGACATGGGCCGAACGGATGAAGGTCCCTAGACGGACGGATGAACCATGCCCGATTTTTACGACTTTTACACGGCAGAAAGTACCTTATCCGGACTCATGATCACGGTTCGTGATGCGTCAACTACGAGCACGCCTCGCCTTGGGAGCGCTGTGCGGGTGATTTGCCTCAGTTGCACCGCTCCAGCAGCTGCACCGCGCGCCACCGTGCCACCAGCTTGTCGTACGCGGCGGACGCCTCGTCGGCCTCACCACGGGACAACCCGGCGAGACCGCCGGCGACCAGCTCAGGGGAATCGTCCGCGGCCAGCGTCTCATCGGAGAGCAGGTCGACCAGACCGCCGTAGTCCAGCTCCACCACCGAGCGCGGGTGGAACTCCTCCAGCCAGCGGGCCGCCTCCTCCACCGCCTCCGTGATCGGCGCCTCGCCCACCGACTTGCGCAGCACCGAGAGCGCCCGCGACGAACGGCGGCGGGCCTTGGATATCTCGGTGCGGTAGCGCAGCGCGCGGCGGCCCGGCTGGGTGACCAGGTCCCGCTCCGCAGGGTCGAAGAGCACGAACCAGCGCAGCGGCACACCCCAGGTGGCGATCTGCTCGTGCACCCGGGGCACCCCGTGCTCCAGCACCCGGGCGCCGCTGCGCCAGTCGTCCACGACCGCTCTGGCCTGCCCGGCCAGCACCGGCGGCACGAAGGCGTCGGCGAGCACCGAGGGCACCCCGTCCCGGGCGCTGAGCGCCGCCTCAGCGACCCGGATCCGCAGGTTCCATGGGCAGACCAGCAGGCTGTCGTCCGTCTCCAGGACGTACGCCTCGTCCGGCGGGTCCGGCAACCGCGTCCAGCCCGCACCCAGTGCCTCGATCACCGCCGTCCGCTGCCGGCCGGGGCCCTCCACCGGGGCCACCGCCCGCCCCTCGGAGACGTAGCGACGCCAGTAACTCTGGCGGTCCCGGTCGAAGGCGGTCAGCGGTTCGTACACGCGCAGGTAAGAAGCGAAGAGCGACGGCACGGCGCGATCCTCCCACGAACCGCACCCCTACGCGGTCAGCGGCTGGACCACGCGCGCCGCAACGTGAGACGGCGGCGGCGCGTCGGGCGACGCCACGGCGGCCGATACTAGGCTCGACCACACCGGCAGCATCCCCGCCGGGGTCCACCAGGTCCGCGTCCCACAAGGGCGCACACCACTCCAGGAGCAAGCCATGGGCGTATTCGCGAGCACCGACGACCCGGTATCGACCGGTCACGAACAGATCGTGTTCTGCCAGGACAAGCAGAGCGGCCTGAAGGCGATCATCGGGATCTACTCCACCGCGCTGGGGCCGGCGCTGGGCGGCACCCGCTTCTACCCGTACGCCAACGAGGACGCGGCGCTCGCCGACGTGCTCGACCTGTCCCGCGGGATGGCGTACAAGAACGCTCTCGCCGGGCTTGACCTGGGCGGCGGCAAGGCGGTCATCTGGGGCGACCCCGAGCAGATCAAGAGCGAGGCGCTGCTGCGCGCCTACGGCCGCTTCGTGGAGTCGCTGGCCGGCCGCTACTACACCGCCTGCGACGTCGGCACGTACGTGGCGGACATGGACATCGTGGCCCGGGAGACCAGCTACGTGACCGGCCGCAGCGTGGAGCACGGCGGTGCGGGCGACTCCTCGATCCTGACCGCCTGGGGCGTCTTCCAGGGCATGCGGGCCGCCGCCGAGCACGTGTGGGGCACCCCGAGCCTGCACGGCCGCCGGGTGGGCGTGGCCGGCCTGGGCAAGGTCGGCAAGTACCTGACCGGGCACCTGCTGGAGGACGGCGCCGAGGTGGTGGCCACCGACGTCAACCCCAAGGCGCTGGAGTGGGCACGCACCAACCACCCGCAGATCACCCTGGTGGACGACGCCGCCGCGCTGGTCGCCGCCGACATCGACGTGTACGCCCCGTGCGCGCTGGGTGGCGCGCTGAACGACGAGACCGTGCCGGCGCTGCGGGCCAAGGTTGTCACCGGGGCCGCGAACAACCAGCTCGCCCACCCGGGCATCGAGAAGCTGCTCGCCGACCGGGGCATCCTGTACGCGCCGGACTACGTGGTCAACGCTGGCGGCGTGATCCAGGTGGCGGACGAGATCGAGGGCTTCAACTTCGACCGGGCGAAGCTGCGCGCCACCCGGATCTACGACACCACCCGTCAGATCCTGCACCTGGCCGATGCCGAGGGCGTGCCGCCGGCGGTGGCCGCGGACCGGCTGGCGGAGCGGCGGATGGCCGAGGTCGGCCGGCTGCGCACGATCCACCTGCGCTGAGCGTTCCCGGAGGCGGACCGACCGGATCCGCCTCCGGGCCCCGCGCCGGCCCGCGATCGGTAGGCTGGGGCCGGGTCAACTTCAGGGTGTTTGTCCGGTGTCACGGGTGCTCTCCGCTCCGCTCCTTACCAGGTACACTGGGTGACGGCCGGTTCGCCGCGACTCGCAGAGCCGGCTGACGGTAACCCGAGGTGCCGAACGATGGCATCCCCATGTACCGTAAGAGCCACGAGAGATGCCTGACGTCATCGGGGCCCGCCTTCGGGCTGCCCCGCATTCTGTGCGAGGGGGTCGAGCCATGGGGCGCGGCCGTGCTAAGGCCAAGCAGACGAAGGTGGCCCGGGAGTTGAAGTACCACTCCCCGAACACCGACCTCACCGCCTTGCAGCGTGAACTGGCGGGTGCTGGTAAGTCTGAGCACCACTTCGACGACGACTCTAAAGAGTTCGTCGACGACGATGATGAGGATCACGCGGACGACGATCCGGATCCCTGGATCCGTCCGACCCGCTGACCTCTCGACGTAGCTGAGCACGCGGTGACCCCCGCGTGCTCACGCATGTGCCCGTCGGGAGCGACACCGGTGCCGACGATCAGGGGCCTGCCCTGGCCGGAGACCACTCCGGCCGGCCGACAGGCCCCTGATCGCGGTCACCGTCAGCGCGGGCGGTTGTTCCAGTTGTAGAAGGTTGGGATGTTCTCGAAGTGGTTCCAGGCGCAGACGGCGCTGGTGCCGCCTCCGCCCGGCACCTCCGCCCGCAGCCGTCGAGCGTCCTCGGCCTCCTGCAGGAGCGCGACGAGCCCTGGGGCAGCGTCCCGCACCCGCTCGGCGACGCCGTCCGGAGCGTCATCCGCTCCGCGCTCAGGGCGCCGGTGACTGGTGGTCTCGGGCATGCTCCAACACTCCCTCCAATAGGCGGATCTTGCTGTTGCGGCAGTGCTCGGTCTCCGTGCCGTCGAACCGCCCCAACTCGAAGTAGCGGTTGGCGGCATGACCGCCGCCGCAGAACCCGAAGTACGGGCAGGACGCCCGACACGCCTCCACCCCGGCCAGGAACTCGCCCACCCACGGGGTCGCCCCGGCGCCGGTGAGAATCTCGGCCAGCGGGGTGGTCAGCACGTTACCGCTGCTGAAGTCGCCGTAGCGGGGGTCGGTGAAGCCGGCGAGTTCCGGGGAGAGCACGGTCACCGAACCGTCGTGCCCGATGGTCGGGATCGGGTCCAGCCGGCGGGGCAGCACCGCGTCCGCCGAGTCGTCGAGCACCGCCGCCGCGTAGCGCAGTGACCACTCGATCTCGCGCAGGTGGATCCGCGGCTCCCGGCGCCAGACCGCCACCAGCTCCGCCCAGAACGCGGTCACCGCCGCCCGGTCGTGGCGGTTGTCCCGGGTGTTGACCCCCTCGGTCTCCTCGATGTTGATGCCCAGCACGTCACAGCCCAGGCCGAGGAAGTAGTCGTACAGCTCGGCGGCGAGCCCCGGCTCCGGCCGGGACACCACGGCCAGCGCGGAGAAGGGCAGGCCGTGTCGGCGCAACGCGTCCACCCCGCGCAGAATCCGGTCGTACGCGGGCTGACCACCCCGGTTGACCCGGTCGCCGTTGCGCTCCCGGGGCCCGTCGACGCTCACGCTCACCCGCACGTCATGCTCCGCGAAGAAGGCGCACCAGTCATCGTCGATCAGCGTGGCGTTGGTCTGCACGTGGTGCTCGACCTCGGGCCCGAACGGCGCGATCAGGTCGCCCAACCACTCCCGGCCGGCCGCCAGCGGCTCTCCGCCGTGCCAGACCACGGAGAAACGGCCGGCCGCCGCCCACGGGTTGACCGCCGCCGCCACCGCCTCGGCCACCGACACCGGCATCCGCCGGTCGGCAGCCCGGAAGGGCAGGTAGCAGTACGCGCAGTCGAGGTTGCAGAGGGTGGTGGGCTGCATGACGACGTACGACGGGACCGTGGCCAGGCCACGCATCCCGCTGAACGACCGTCCCTGAGCAGCCATCGCCCTCCTCCACCTAGCCTGAGGGGTGCCCTTCAGGCTAGGCGGCGTTGGCCACTCGGGTGAAGCCCTGATCAGGTGCCCGTACGATCACCAGAGCGTGATCAGCCGCGGGTGTGCTGGCCAACCATCTGCACGTTGCCGGTGCCCTCGATGATCTCGCCGGCCTGCCACGCCTCGACCCCACGGCCGGTCAGCGTGGCCAGCGCCCGGTCGGCGTCCTCGGCCGAGACGATCGCGAACATGCCGACACCCATGTTGAAGGTCGACTCCATCTCCGGGTCGTCGATCCGACCCTTCGACTGGATCAGGTCGAAGACCGGCTGCGGCTTCCAGGTGGACCGGTTGACCACCGCGTCGACGTGCTCCGGCAGAACCCGGACCAGGTTGCCGGGGATGCCACCGCCGGTGACGTGGGCCAGCGCCCGCACCTCGGCCTCGGCGATCAGCTTGAGGCAGTCCTTGGCGTAGATCTTGGTCGGGGTGAGCAGCTCCTCACCCAGGGTCCGCTGCCGGCCGAAGTCGTCGATCACGATGTCCAGCCGCATCCGGGCCGCGCCGAGCAGCACGTGACGGACCAGCGAGTAGCCGTTGGAGTGCAGGCCGGAGGAGCGCATGGCGATCACCACGTCACCCACCTCGACCCGGTCCGGGCTGAGAATGTCGCTCTCCTCGACCACGCCGACGCCGGTCGCCGAGATGTCGTACTCGTCCGGGCGGAGCACACCCGGGTGCTCCGCGGTCTCCCCGCCCAGCAGCGCGCAGCCGGCGTACCGGCAGCCGTCAGCGATGCCCGCGCCGATCTCGGCGACCTTGTCCGGGACAACCTCGCCGGTGGCGATGTAGTCGAGCAGGAAGAGCGGCTCGGCACCACAGGCCACCAGGTCGTCGACGACCATCGCGACCAGGTCGATGCCGACCGTGTCGTGGATGTCCATCTGCTGGGCGATCACCAGCTTGGTGCCCACACCGTCCGTGGAGGAGGCCAGGATCGGGTTCTTGTACTTCGTCGTGTCCAGACGGAACAGGCCCGCGAAGCCGCCGAGGTCGCCCAGCACCTCGGGGCGACGGGTCTGGCGCACCTTCGACTTGAGCAGTTCCACCGCGCGGTCGCCCGCGTCGATGGAGACACCGGCGTCGGCGTACGAGACCGAGCGTTTGCGCGCCTGACGGCTGGCGCCGGCCGTCCAGAGCTGGCGGTCGCCGCCGGCGCCGGTCGGGCTGCTTCCTGCGCCGCTGCGCTCGGACACGTGCGTCACGGTTCTCCCCTTTGTGGTTCTCGGTGCCGCGCCGGCGGTGGCCGGGCCGCGCCAGTTTGGTGCTACGGGCGGTTTGCGGTCACGCCACCTGGAGTGGCGACGAGCGGGCCGTCGGTGTGCGGGGCCTCCGGTGCCGAGTTGGCGACCCGTCGGCCCACCCCTTCGAGCACGTGCTTGCCGATCAGGTTGCCAGCCGGCAGCTCGATCGGGTACTCCCCATCGAAACACGCCCGACACAGCCGGGTCTTCGGCTGCTCGGTCGCGGCGATCAGGCCAGGAAGCGAAACGTAACCCAGCGTGTCGGCACCGATGGACCGCCGGATGCCGTCGTTGTCCAACCCGTTGGCCAGCAGCTCCGCCCGGGTGGCGAAGTCAATGCCGTAGAAGCACGGCCAGCTGACCGGCGGGGAGGAGATCCGGACGTGCACCTCCAGCGCCCCCGCCTCGCGCAGCATCCGCACGATGGCCCGCTGCGTGTTGCCGCGGACGATCGAGTCGTCGACGACCACCAGCCGCTTGCCCCGGACGTTCTCCCGCAGCGGGTTGAGCTTCAGCCGGATGCCGAGCTGGCGCAGGGTCTGCGACGGCTGGATGAAGGTGCGCCCCACGTACGGGTTCTTCATCAGGCCGGCGCCGTAGGTGATGCCGGCCGCCTCGGCGTAGCCGATCGCGGCCGGGGTGCCGGACTCGGGCACCGGGATCACCAGGTCGGCCTCGACCGGGTGCTCATTGGCCAACTGCCGGCCGATCTGCACCCGCGCCGCGTGCACGTTGCGCCCGGCGATCGTGGCGTCCGGGCGGGCGATGTAGACGTACTCGAAGAGGCAGCCCTTCGGCTCCGGCGACGCGAACCGGGTCGAGCGCAGCCCGCCCTCGTCGATCGCGATCAGCTCGCCCGGCTCGACCTCGCGCACCACGCTGGCGCCGACGATGTCCAGCGCGGCGGTCTCGCTGGCCACCACCCAGCCGCGCTCCAACCGGCCGAGCACCAGCGGGCGTACGCCGTGCGGGTCGCGGGCCGCGTAGAGCGTCGTCTCGTCCATGAAGACGAAGCTGAACGCGCCCCGCAGCTGCGGCAGCACCTCCAGCGCGGCCGCCTCGACCGACAGGTCCGGACGGCTGGCCAGCAGCATGGTCACCAGCGAGGTGTCGTTCGTCGAGCCGTCCGCGACGAGGCCGCGCTCGGCGACCTCCTTCTCAAGCTCGGTGGTGTTGACCAGGTTGCCGTTGTGGGCCAGGGCGATGGTCGTGCCGGAACTCGTCGACCGGATCGTCGGCTGGGCGTTTTCCCAGTTCGAGGCGCCGGTCGTGGAGTAGCGGGCGTGCCCGATCGCCAGGTGGCCGCGCAGGCTGGCCAGGGTGGGCTCGTCGAAGACCTGGGCCACCAGGCCGAGGTCCTTGTAGACCACCACGCCGGAGCCGTCGCTCACCGCGATGCCCGCCGCCTCCTGGCCGCGGTGCTGCAGCGCGTAGAGACCGAAGTAGGTCAGGTTGGCGACCTCTTCACCGGGGGCCCAGACGCCGAAGACGCCGCAGGCATCCTGGGGGCCGGGTCGTTGGGGGTCAAGGTCGTGGCTCAGCCGGCCGTCGCCTCGGGGCACTACCGCTCCCTCATGCTGGTCTGGACCGGCTTGGCGGGGATCACGGGTGGATCCACACTCCTCTGCCGGGACCACTGTCGTCGCCTGACAGTGTACGCGAATCGCCGTCAATACAGAAAGTCACGGTTTCCCTGCCGAGCGTCACGGAGAGCTGGACATCCGCGCAGCTAGAGGGGCAGATATGCCGAGAGGTCCGCCCGGACTCCGCTCACCTGGATGCGACCCTCGGTGACCGCCTCGACCCAACCAATTCGCCCGGTGGCCAGCGCCAGCCAGGTGTCCGGGGCCATCTCGACCACGTTTGGCGGGTTTCCCCTGGTGTGTCGAGGGCCAGGAACGCACTGGATCGCACCGTATGGTGGGACGCGCACCTCCACCGATCGGCCGGGGGCGCGCTCCGCGAGGCCGGCCAACAACGACCGGACCGCCTCCCGGACTACCGGCCTTTCGGGCGTACGCCCCTCGTCGAGCGCCGACAATACCGCCGCAACGGCGGCGGACTTTCTGTACGGAGAGGACACGACGGGACGATACGACCCGCGGGCAGAGTGCCCGACGTTGGCCCTGGGTCGCGCCGATCCAGTCAGACAAGGCATAGTTGCCGACGGCGTATTCGTACCGTGATAATCCCCGGCCCGGCGCCCCGCCGGTCAAGGGAAGTCAGTCCGGAAGGCGGTGGACGTGTCAACACACCGACGTGCCTGGAAGCAGCGGGCCGGTGTGGTCGTAGCGCTGGTTGCCGGCGCTCTGCTCGCCGTCCCCGCCACACCAGCCCTGGCCGCAAGTGTCGACGTATCACCTGGGTCGGTCACCGTGAGCGCCGGCAGCGACGCCACGATCACCGTGCGCGTCACTCCCGATGACAGCGACCGTAACGCGAAGATCAGCCTCTCCGGGCTACCGTCGGGCGTCAGCTGCGCCAGCGGGTGCGGCGACGTCGATTTCCCCGGCCTTGGCAATCCCCAAGCGAAGTCGGTGCTGGTCAGGATCGCGGCCAACGACAACGCGGGCGACGCGACCGCCACCGTCACGGTGGCCGTCGAGGCCGACTCCGGCCCGGACACCAAGACCTTCTCGCTGACCGTCAAGGGCAAGGCCGCGCCACCACCGCCGCAGGCGCAGACCGTGAAGTCGGTCTCCGGCAAGGTCATCGTGCAGGCCAACGGCGACGCCGTGCCGAACGCCGTGGTGATGCTCCTGGACAGCGCGGGCAAGCGCCACGACACCACCAGCGACGGCAGCGGTAACTTCCGCTTCACCGGCACCACCGGCAACCCGATCGCGCCCGGCAGGCTCGAGCTGGGCGCCAGCTTCGACAACGTCCTCGGCCGGAAGACCATCAACGCGGGCGCCGGGCAGTCCGTCACCGGCCAGCGGGTCAGCCTGGCCCTCAAGGTCGAGGTGACCCCGAGCCCCACCCCGTCCGCCAGCGCCGAGGCCACCCCCACCGAGGAACCGGTCGAGGAGGGCACCGAGGAGGAGGCCACCGAGGAGGCCAGCGCGGGCGCCCCGGCGAACGCCTCCAACGAGGAGGACGGCGGCGGCCTCAGCTCGTACCTGATCATCCTGCTCGGCGGTCTGCTCGTCGCCGCTGGTGTCGGCACGATCGTGCTGCTCTGGATGAAGCGCAAGGAGAACGGCGACGAGGACGACGACCCTGCCGGTGCCGGCGCCGTGCCGGCGGCCCGGGGCGGGTTCCGCGGGGCCGACGACCAGACGCGGGTGGTCAACCGCCCGCTCGGCGCACCGGACCCGACGATGGTCGGCGGTGCGGGGCTGAGCGAGGCGCCGACGATGATGCACCGCCCGGTGGTCGACGACGTCCCACCGGACCCGTACGGCGCGCCGGCGCAGCCGTACGGCGCGGCGGGCCAGCAGAGCTGGGGCGGCACCGGCTACGGCGACGAGCCGGCACCCGGCGGGTACGGCGCGGGCGGCTACGGCAACGCCTCCGCCTCGGGTGGCGGCTACGGCACGGCGGCAACCCCCGAGGGTGGCTACGGCGCAGCCGGTGACGGCTACGGCGCTGGCGCGGCTGGCGACGGCTACGGCGCGCCCGGCTCCGGTGCGGGCTATGGCGGCGCACCGTCCTCCGGCGGCGGCTACGGCGGCACGCCGTCCTCCGACGGCGGCTACGGGAGCCGCGACTACACGGCCCCGGCCGGTGCGGCCGGCTACCCGCCGGCTCCCGCTGGCGGTGCGGGCTACGGCGAGCGTTTCGACGAGCCGACCGGCCGGTACACCGGCGACAGCACGCAGTACCCGGCTCCGGCCGACCCGTACGCCACCGGCGTCTACCAGCCGGAGCAGGGCCAGGGGTACGGCCAGTCCGACCCCGCCCCGTACGGCGGTCGGGCGGCGGAGCCGACCGGTGGCTACGGCCAGCAGGCCGGCGGGTACGACCAGGGTGGCTACGGTCAGCAGCCCGCTGGCGGGTACGACCAGGGCGGCTACGGCCAGGAGCCCCCGGCCCAGCGCGGCGGCGGCTACGACGACCGCGGCTACGACCAGAGCGGCTACGGCCAACAGGCCGCTGGCGGGTACGACCAGGGCGGCTACGGCCAGGAGCCCCCGGCCCAGCGCGGCGGCGGCTACGACGACCGCGGCTACGACCAGGGCGGCTACGGTCAGCAGTCCGGCCGGGCTCGGCCGGCGGACAGCCCGCCGCCGACCGAGCGGGGCGGTCGACGCCTCGACTGGCTGGACGACTGACCCGGCACGCACTGCCTACGGCACAGCGAAACGGCCGCCCGGAGATCCGGGCGCCGGGCATGATGCTGCTGGTCGCGATGGCCATCACCGTCGCCTACACCGCGTCACTGGCCACCAGCGTGGGCGCCTTCGACCTGGATTT